>REES01000080.1 GCA_007694935.1 Rhodospirillales bacterium | reverse complement strand
CCGGCATGGGCCGTGACGGTGCGAAAATTCTGGCTGGCGACGGCGAATTTCATGGCCGGAGGCCTCCTGCCGCGGTCGGGAGGAAGCCGGTCCCGGCGCCCCCTCCCTGACCTCGAGCATGGCCGAGCGCCGGCCGGGAACGGCACGGTTTACCTTGGGATCGGCTCAGGCGCAGGCGCGCAGCCGGTATTCGCTGATCGTCTCGTCCACCCGATTGCGCAGAACCTTGAGAAACCCCTCGACCGTATCGAACGGCGGATGGTCGATGCCATAGGCGCCCAGCAAGTCTTCCTTGGCATCGTGGTAGCGCGCTTCCGGTTCGCCCGCCGTGGCCCGCTGAAGCTCACCGAGTTCCGTCTCTTCCTTGTGAAGCGCGCTCAGTTCGGCATGGTCCGGCGGCAGTGCCTTCACCTGTTCGGCCAGATTGAACAGGGCCTGCTGGCTGTCGGCGAGGCGGGTATCCTCGGGGTCGGCCACCGCCTTCTCCGCCCGCCATTCCGCGGCCCGCTCGATCTCCCGCACCAGTGCGGTTCTCCAAGCTTCCAGTTCCATCGCCTTGCCCTTTTCTCCCGCTTTGTGTCTCGTCCGCTTTGCGTCGCGCTGGCCGACCGTCGGCATGGACGGCCAGTGACAGGTCAACGGCCAAGCTTGCCCCCGGGTTCCTCGCACCGGTCCTCGGAGCGTCGTGCTCGGCTGCGGTCACCCGTGACCGGACACGGCAGCGGGGGCACTGCCGTGTCCGGCTGGGGAGAGAAGGTCGGGACCGGGTCCGGTATGGCCCCGACACAAAAAATGGTATATGAAATACCTGTTTTTCGCAACAGGAGTCTGAGCCGTGCGGCTGTCGCAGTTCTCGAACTTCGCCATACGGTTGCTGATGTACAGCGCGCTGCGGCAGGGGCAGGTGAGCACGGTCGCGAACATGGCCAGGGCCTATGGCATCTCGGGCGAGCACCTCAAGAAGGCGGCGGCGGAACTGGGACGCCTCGGCTACCTGACCACCGAGCGAGGCCGCCGCGGCGGGTATCGTCTCGCGCTCGATCCCGGTGCCATCCGCATCGGTGACGTGATCCGGCAGACGGAAGGCAGCCTGGCATTGGTTGAATGCTTTGAGCCGGCGACCAACACCTGCCCCTTGATCACCGCCTGCCAGCTGCGGGTCGCCCTGCACGAAGCCACCGAGGCGTTCTTCGCAGCGCTCAACCGCTACACCCTGGCCGACCTGATCGCCAAGCCGGACACGCTCACCCCCCTGCTCGGCATCCACAGCGATCACCGCCCGACCAGGGAACTCTCCCCAAGCCCGGGCGCGTGATCCCGGCGCAAAGCGACCGGCGCGTAGAAGGCGTCATTTTGCGCTCGCGGCCGGCAGGCACTTGCCCTAACATTCATTCCGCCTTAAGCGGGGAATTGAGGCGCCGCACGGCAGACGGGGGACCGACCTCATGAGCGAGCACAGACAGCAGCGGATCGAACGGCGCGCCTACGAGATCTGGGAGCGGCAGGGCTGCCCCATCGGGCAGGACGACGAGAACTGGCGCCAAGCCGAAGCCGAGATCAACGCCGAGGACGCAGCCGCGGCACCGGCAGCCGAACCGGCCACCCCGCCGAAGCCGGCTGCCAAGGCCGAACCGGCCACTCCGCCGAAGCCGGCGGAGCCCGCCCCGGCCGGGAAGGCGGCGGCCGAAAAGCCTGCCACTTCTGCAGCAGCCCTGCCCGCCGAAAATCCCGCGGAGAAGCCGGCGACGAAACCGGCATCCACCAGCGCGGCCAAGCCCAAGACGGCATCCAAAGCCAAGGAGGAGGAACCGGCCAAGAAGTCAAAGGCCAAGAAGAAGAGCTAGCTCACGCTTCCCCCGCGAGCGGCGGCATCCCCTCCGCCCTCCAGCCCGAGACGGCCCTGCTCCGGCACCGGCGCGCAGCGTCGACCCGTCGGAGATCGCAGGTTTCGTAGCGGCATCACGGATCGAGAAGCATCAACGGCGGCATCCACAGCCACGCGCGGCGACAATCGACGGGACAGATCAGGTCATGAAACACGCCAAGCTGCAAGCCGACATCGACAAGATTCTCAACGCGGACCATCACGATCCGTTCGCTATCCTCGGCATGCACACGGAGGTCAGCGGCGACACCAGGACCATCGTGGTCCGCACCTACCAGCCCGATGCCAGACGGGTTTCGGTGATCGAGTCGGCGACCGGCGACGTCGTCGGCGAACTGGAATGCGTCCGGCCCCAGGGCTTCTTCATGGGGCCGATCGAGGACAAGGCTGCACCGTTCCGGTACCGGCTGAGCATCCTGCCCCGCGACTCCGCCGAGGAGTACCAGATCGAGGACCCGTACCGGTTCCCGCCGATCCTGGGCCAGCTCGACCTGCACCTGCTCACCGAGGGCAAGCATCTCCGGATTTTCGAAAAGTTGGGGGCGCACCCGACCGTGATGGAGGGTGTGGCCGGAACCACCTTCGCGGTGTGGGCGCCCAACGCACGCAAGGTCAGCGTGGTCGGCGACTTCAACAACTGGGACGGTCGCATGCACCCCATGCGCAACCGGCACGAAGCGGGTGTCTGGGAAATCTTCCTGCCCGGCGTCGGGCCGGGAGCCCGCTATAAATTCGAGGTGCGGGCCGGCTTCGGCGAGCTGATGGCCCTGAAGGCCGATCCCTACGCCTTCGAGGCGGAACATCCGCCCGCCACCGCCTCGGTGGTGCATGATCCCACCCCCTACAAGTGGAACGACCAGGCGTGGATGGGCCGGCGCGCCCACGCCCATGATCGCGACGCCCCCGTCGCCATCTACGAGGTCCACCTGGGGTCCTGGAAGCGCCGCCCCGAGGAGGGCAACCGCTATCTCACCTATCGCGAGCTGGCCGATGACCTGATCGCCTACGTCAAGGACTTGGGCTTCACCCACATCGAGCTGATGCCGATCCACGAGTATCCGTTCGACGGCTCGTGGGGGTATCAGCCGACCGGGCTGTTCGCTGCCACCAGCCGCTACGGCAAGCCGTCCGACCTCAAATACTTCATCGATCGCTGCCACCAGGAAGGCCTCGGCGTGTTGATCGACTGGGTGGCCGGACACTTCCCCGGCGACGCCCACGGCCTCTGCTATTTCGACGGCACCCACCTCTATGAGCACTCGGACCCACGGCTGGGCCGGCACATGGACTGGGATACCCTGATCTACAACTACGGCCGCACCGAGGTGCGCAACTTCCTGCTGTCCAACGCGCTGTACTGGATGGAGGAGTTCCACGTCGACGGGCTCCGGGTCGATGCCGTCGCCTCGATGCTGTACCTGGACTACAGCCGCAAGGAGGGCGAGTGGATCCCCAACGTGTTCGGCGGGCGGGAGAACCTGGAGGCGATCGACTTCATCAAGACCATGAACGAGCTGGTCTACGGCCATCACGAGGGAGTGATGACCGTGGCCGAGGAATCCACCGCCTGGCCGGCGGTCAGCCGGCCGACGTATCTCGGCGGCCTCGGCTTCGGCTACAAGTGGAACATGGGCTGGATGAACGATACCCTGCGCTACATCAGCAAGGATCCGGTTCATCGCCGCTACCATCACGATCTGCTTACCTTCGGGCTGCTCTACTCGTTCACCGAGAACTTCATCCTGCCGCTCTCCCATGACGAGGTCGTACACGGGAAGGGCTCGCTCCTGTCCAAGATGCCGGGCGACGGCTGGCAAAAATTCGCCAATCTCCGGACCTACCTGACTTTCATGTACACGATGTCCGGGAAGAAGCTCCTGTTCATGGGCATCGAGTTCGGCCAGGGGGACGAGTGGAACCATAACAAGAGCCTGGACTGGCACCTGCTGGATTACCCGCTGCAGCGCGGATTGCACAACCTCGTCCGGGATATCAACATGCTCTACCGGTCCAACCCGGCGCTGTATGAGACCGACTGCGCCCCCGAGGGCTTTAGCTGGATCGACTGCCACGACTCCGATAACAGCATCATCTCCTATATCCGCAAGGCCAAGGACCCCGAGGACTTCGTGGTGGTGGTCTGCAACTTCACGCCGGTGGTCCGGCAATCCTATCGCATCGGCGTCCCCGTCGGTGGCAGCTATGACGAAATCCTGAACACCGACGCCGCCTGCTACGAAGGCAGCGGCGTCGGCAACCAGGGTCGGGTGGATGCGGAAGAACGGGAGGCCCACGGCCATCCGTTCTCATTGGATCTCGTGCTTCCCCCGCTTGGCGCCGTGGTGCTCAAGCCGCATCGGGAAGTGGTGGTGACACCCGAAGCCGAAGACACTGCCGAGGAGGCTGCGGGCACGGAGGAGCTGTCCGCCGAGGTGGAGCCCGCCGAAACCCCGCGGACCGATGCAGAGGAAGCTTGAACCCGGCAGCCCGTCCCCCCTCGGCGCGAGCTGGGACGGTCGCGGCGTCAATTTCGCGCTGTTCTCGGAGAACGCGGACAGCGTGGAGCTCTGCCTGTTCGATGCGGCCGGCAACAAGGAGACCGACCGCATCCGCCTGCCCGAGTATACCAACCAGGTCTGGCACGGCTATATCGTCGGGGTGCAACCGGGCCAGCTCTACGGCTACCGGGTCCATGGGCCCTATGACCCGTCCCGGGGGCATCGCTTCAACCCCAACAAGCTGCTGCTCGACCCGTACGCCCGCGCCGTGGACGGCCAGTTGGTCCTGACCGATACCTTGTTCGGCTACAAGCGGGGCAGCAGCCGGGGTGACGTTTCGTTCGATCGCCGCGACAGCGCCCCGCAGATGCCGAAGTGCCGAGTGGTGGAACCAGCATTCACCTGGGGGGAGGAGCGCTTTCCCAACCGACCGTGGTCGCAGACGGTGGTCTACGAACTGCACTTGCGCGGCTTCACCAAGCTCCATCCGGACGTCCCGGAAGAACTGCGCGGCACCTTCGCCGGGCTCGGCTCGCCGCCGGTGATCGACTACCTGGTCAAGCTTGGAATCACCGCGGTGGAATTGCTGCCGGTCCAGACCATCGTCGACGAACCCCATCTCGTCGCCACCGGGCGGGGCAATTACTGGGGCTACAACTCGGTCAACTACTTCTCTGCCGACCACCGGCTGCACAGCAAACGGGCGGCGCGAGAGTTCAAGACCATGGTGGCGAGCCTGCATGCCGCCGGCATCGAGGTCATCCTCGACGTGGTCTACAACCACACCGGCGAAGGCAACGAGTTCGGGCCCACGGTGTCGTTCCGCGGTATCGACAATGCGGCCTATTACATCCTGGCGGCGGACAAGCGCCAATACATGGACTTCACCGGCTGCGGCAACTCGTTCAACCTGAGCCATCCGCGCGTCCTGCAGATGGTGATGGACTCCTTGCGCTACTGGGTGCAGGAAATGCACGTGGATGGGTTCCGCTTCGACCTGACCACCACGCTCGCCCGCGAAGGGCACAGCTTCGACCCCTACTCCGGATTCCTCGATGCGGTGCTACAGGACCCGGTGCTGTCGCGGGTCAAGCTGATCGCCGAGCCCTGGGACGTGGGCATCGACGGCTATCAGCTCGGCAACTTCCCGCCGGTGTGGGCGGAGTGGAACGACAAGTACCGGGACAACGTACGCCGGTTCTGGCGTGGTGACCATCACACCGTCGGCGACCTGGCCTCGCGCCTCTCCGGCTCGTCGCAGATCTTCCAGCACAAGGGGCGGCGTCCCTGGGCCAGCCTAAACTTCATCACCGCTCACGACGGCTTCACCCTCAACGACATGGTGAGCTATAACCACAAGCACAACGAAGCTAACGGCGAGGACAACCGCGACGGGACCGACTCCAACTACAGTTGGAACTGCGGGCACGAAGGCCCCACCCAAGACGCCGGCATCAACGCCCTCCGTGCGCGGCAGAAACGCAATTTTCTGGCCACCCTGCTGTTGTCCCAGGGCACGCCCATGCTGGTGGCCGGCGATGAATTCGGGCGCACCCAGCACGGCAACAATAACGCCTACTGCCAGGACAACGAGATCGGCTGGGTACACTGGGACAATCATAGCGACGACGATCGCGCCTTGCTCCGGTTCGCCCAGCAATTGATCCGTCTGCGCCGGGATCATCCGGTTTTCCGCCGCGCTCGTTTCCTCACCGGCACCGCCATCGGCGACAGCGACGTGAAGGATGTCACCTGGCTCGCGTCGGAAGGGCACGAGATGACCGATGCCGACTGGTCGTCGCCCCATCTGCGATGCCTCGGCATGGAGGTGTACCGCGACGGCAAGGCGCTGTCGCCGGACGGCATCGACGAGCACTTCCTGCTGATCCTCAACGCCCACGACGGGACGGTTCCGTTCCGGCTGCCGGAACCTCGGCTCAGCGGCCGGTGGGTGCGCGTGCTCGATACCGCCAACCCCGACAGCGCAGGAGACACCGGAAGCTTCGGCGGTGGAGAAACCCTCCGCGCTGCCGATCGATCCACCGTCCTGCTGCACGACGTCTGAAGGCCACCACCCGGGAGACGCCGATGGCGAAATCAAGCGAGGCCCTGCATCACTTGGCCGAGATGGCCGGCCTCGAGCCGCGATACTGGGACATCTGGGGCAACCTCCATGAGGCCGGCGACGCCACCAAGCGGACCATCCTCGCCGCCATGGGCATCGACGCGGAGGACGATCAGGCAGTCGCGGACAGCATCCACGCGTTCGAGGAACGGCCATGGCTGCGGCCTTTGCCGCCGGTGCTGGTGGTCCGGCTGGGCGAGACCGCTACCATCACGATGTCGCTTGCCGCCGGATCGGTCCGCCAGGACGTCACCCTGGAACTAAAAACCGAACAAGGCGACCACCACCGCTTGGTGTTCCGTCCCGTGGATCTCCCCGTCGGCGGCAGCCGCACCGTCCGGGGAGAACGGATAGAGCGGAGGCAGCTGCAACTCCCCTGGACTCTGCCGACCGGCTACCACGAGGTCTTCCTGACCGAGATCGACTGGAAGCCGATGCGCCTCATTGTCGTCCCGCACCAGTGCTTTCTGCCCAAGGCGTTCGCCCGGGGCAAGCGCCTGTGGGGGATTGCAGCTCACGTCTACTCGCTGCGCTCCGCCAACGACTGGGGCATCGGCGATTTCGGCAGCTTGCGAACGCTGGTGGACAGCGCCGCCTCGCTCGGCGCCGCCGCCATCGGGGTGAATCCGCTGCACGCGCTGTTCCCGCATGATCCGGAGCGGGCGAGCCCCTACTCCCCCAGCAGCCGCCTGTTCCTCAACCAAATCTTTCTGGATGTCGCCGGCATGCCGGACCTGGCCGCCAGCCCTGCCGCCCGGAAGAGGGTGGAGGAACGGCAGGGGGAGATCGCGACCCTGCGCGCCCTGCCGCGGGTCGACTACACCCGCGTCACCGCCCTCAAGCACGAGATCTGCGAGGACATCTTCGCCGACTTCTTGCGCCGCACCCGGCTGGATCGCAACGGCGATCCGGATGACCCGGGGTTCCGGCAGTTCCGGGACGCCGAAGGCGCCGAAAGGCTCCGGCGGTTCGCGATCTACCAGGCGCTGTCGGAGCATTTCGACGGGCTGCCCTGGCAGGAGTGGCCGGACGACTACCGCGATCCGTGTTCGTCGGCGGTGGCGACGTTCGCCAAGGCTCAGCGCGAGCGCGTGGCGTTCTTCGAGTACCTGCAGTGGCAGGCCGACCTTCAGCTCGCCGCGGTGCAGGAGCGTGCCGTTCGTGACGGCCTCGCGATCGGACTCTATCGCGACTTGGCGGTCGGGGTGGATCCCGGCGGCGCCGATGCGTGGAGCGACCAGGACGTGGTCGTCGGCGCCGTCCACGTCGGCGCGCCCCCGGATCCCTTCAACATGATGGGGCAGGACTGGGGGCTGCCGCCGCTCAACCCGCGCACCCTGGAAGAGCAGGCATACGAGCCCTTTATCGCCATGGTGCGTGCCAACATGCGCCATGCCGGCGCACTCCGCATCGACCATGTGATGGGTCTCCTGCATCTCTACTGGATACCGGCCGGCGCACCGGCGGCGGAGGGGGTCTATGTCGCCTATCCGTTCGAGGATCTGCTGGGCATCCTCTCCCTGGAGAGCGAGCGCGCCGGCTGCATGGTCATCGGCGAAGACCTCGGAACGGTACCGCCGGGGTTCCGCGACCGCATGGCGGAGTGCAACATTCTGTCCTATCGCGTGCTCTACTTCGAAAAGGATGACGATCGATTCAAGGAGCCGCAGTCTTACCCGAAGCTGGCCCTCGCCTGCGTTACCACCCACGATCTCGCGACCCTCGCCGGGTTCTGGAAGGGCACCGATATCGGCCTCCGCCGCGACCTCGCGCTCTACCCCTCCCCCGCAATCGAGCAGAGCGAGTGGTCGGCGCGGATCAGTGACCGCCGCGCCCTGGTCACGGCGGTGACCGAGGCCGGCCTGCTGCCCGCGGACGCCCAGTCGGCGCTGTCCGACGGCATCATGGCGCCGGCGCTGATCGCCGCCGTCCACGGCTACTTGGCGCTGTCGCCGGCCCTGCTGATGATGGTGCAGATCGACGACATCACCCTGGAGGAAGAGCAGCTCAACCTGCCGGGCACAGTGGACGAGCGCCCGAACTGGCGCCGGCGGCTGTCGGCGCCGGTCGAGGAGCTGGGCCTGACCCCGACGATGCGGCTGTTGCGTGACATGCTCAAGCAGCGCCACCAGGAAGGTCTGCGCACGCAAACGACCCGGTAGCCGCCGAGTTCAACCCGCAAATCCCCGGCGCGTTCGGCCTCACTGTCAGCGCGCTGCCGGCGACGTCGGTTCTTGGGCATATGCCGGCAACGCCAACGCCTGCGGTCGCGTGACCGGAAAGCGGGATGGACGGCCGACGTGAGCCAGAACCACTTCCGCCGCGCGCTCGCTGGGCAACGCGCCGCCAGGTTTCAAGGTCTCCAGGGCCTGCCGGGCCGCCCGGCGCTGTGCGGCACGCGCTTCGCCATCGTCAAGCAAGCGCCCGACCGCATCGGCGAGCCGGTCTGGCCGGCAGTTCTGCTGCAAGAGCTCCGGGATGACCCCCTGCCCGAGGATCAGGTTGATCAGGTTGACATGCTCGATCTTGAGGACGCGGCGGGCCAGCCAGCCCGTGACCGGATTGAGCCGGTAGGCGATGACCATCGGCGTGCCGGCCATGGCCAGTTCCAAAGCCACCGTTCCCGAGGCCGCCAGGGCGGCATCGGCGGCCACGAAGGCATCATAGCGACGGTCATCTGCGGCGATGACCACGGTCGAAACGGCCCAAGTCTCAGCCTGTGCAGCGATTTCCGCCTGCAAGTGGGGCACAGCCGGCACCACCACCCTTAAGCCGGGGTGGGTGTCGGCCAGCCGGGACAGCGCACCGGCAAAGGCCGGCAGCAGCCGGCGAACCTCACCGCGGCGACTTCCCGGCAGCACGCACAGCAGTGGCGCGTCAGCGGCGATACCATGACACCGGCGGAAACCGGCACCGTCCCCGGAAGCGGACGCAGTCTCCAGCACCGGGTGGCCGACAAACGTGCAGGGCAGCCCCTCGACCTCGAAGTACCGCGGCTCGAACGGCAGCAGCACCATGAGATGGTCGAGAAAGCCGGCGATCTCTCGGGCCCGGCCCGGCTTCCATGCCCACACCTGGGGTGCCACGTAGTGAACCAGCGGGATCCCCTCGCCCTGCAGGCGCTTCTCAACCCGGAAGGCAAAGCCCGGCACGTCGATGGACACGACCACATCAGGGCGAACCCGGCAGATAGTGTCGGCGGTCAGGCGAATGCGCCGAAGAAGCCGCGGCAGATGCGGCAGCAGCTCCGCCGCTCCCATCAGCGACAGCTCATGCATCGGGAACAGGCTGTCGAGCCCCTGTGCCTCCATGGCGGCACCGCCAACACCGGCAAAGACGGCCTCGCCGCCACTCTGTCGGCTGATGGCCGCCATCAGGCGCGCGCCGATGGCATCCCCCGAAGGCTCCCCGGCGATCAGGAAGATCAGCGGCCGTCGGCGCACCATGCAGGAGGCCATCTCCATCGGGTCGTCAGGATGCCGGGCCTTCAGCCCGATCCTCCGCACTGACGCCGATCACGAACAGACCTTCCGCATCGGCGGTGGTGACCACGCGCTCCCGGTCGATGACGATGGCGTTGCCCGCCTCCACCGCGACGCCGCGCAGACCTGCCTCTGCCGCCCGCCGTACCGAGGCCTCACCGATCGCCGGCAGGTCGGCACGGCCTTCCTGCTTGCCGCTCCCCACCTTGACCAGCACCCCGCCCGGCCCATCGCGACGAAGACCAGCCGCGCGTTCCAGCATGGCATCGGTGCCTTCGATCGCTTCCACCGCCAGCACCAGACCTTGCTGCACCACCGCCGCCTGTCCGATGTCCAGACGGCAGAGGGCCCTGGCTACCTCGAGCCCCCGCCGGATATCGTCCATGGCCTGCTGATCCGGCTTGATGCGGCCAAGGACGCCGGCGGCGGCCAGGACATCGGGCAGCAGACTGTCCGCTCCGACCACCCGGAACCCTTCCTTTTCCTCGAGCTCCTTCAGAAGAACGCCCAGAATGCCGTCATCGCCGATGGCCTTGGGCCCGACCCTGGCGATGAACCGCGTCGCCCACAGGTCCGGCCGGAGTTCGGCGAGGGAAGGCCTGCGAACCCGGCCGGCGAGCACCACCTCCTCCACCTCGGCCTGACGCAGCAACTTCAGCGCGTGTCCGGCCGCGCCCATGCGAACCCAGGCGTGGGGGGACCCGATGACCGTCTCCTCCGGGGTCTGCCCCTCCAGAGCGAGAACGAAAAACCGCCGGCCCGACGCCCGGCACGCCTCGATCAGACGAACCGGCAGGTCGCCAGCTCCCGCGATGATCCCGAGCTTAGGCAGCATCTTCAAGACTGGGCTGGCAGATGCCCCGGGATGAATCCCCGCGCATGAAGGTGACGATCTCCATCACCATGTCATTGTCGGCGAATGCAACCTCCACGTCCTCGAGCCGTTCGGCCATCGTTCCCTCCGGCGCGAACAGCATCCGATAGGCCCGGCGCAACGCGTGAATCGCGTCGCGCGAGAAACCGCGGCGCTTCAGTCCGATGATATTGAGCCCTTCCAGCCTGGCCCGGTTCCCGGTGACCCGCCCGAACGGGATGACATCGCTTTCCACCCCCGACATGCCGCCGACCATGGCGTGTGGGCCGATGCGGGCGAACTGATGGGCGGCGGAAAGCCCACCGATGATCGCCCAATCGCCGATCTGGACGTGGCCGCCTAGGGTGGCGCAGTTCACCAGGATCACGTGATCGCCGATCAGACAGTCGTGGGCGACATGGGCTCCCGCCATCAACAGGCAATGGTCACCGATCCGGGTGAGCATCCCGCCGCCGCGGGTGCCCGGGTGCACGGTCACGTGTTCGCGGATCATGTTATGGCAACCGATCTCGAGCCGCGACAATTCGCCCCGATACTTCAGGTCCTGAGGCGCCAAACCGATGGATGCAAACGGGAAAATGCGGGTGCCGACGCCGATGCGGGTATCCCCGTCAACGACCACGTGGGAATGCAGCACCACCTGGTCGGCCAGTTCCACATGGGGGCCGATCACGCAGTACGGCCCGATCACCGAGCGATCTCCCAGCTTGGCCGAGTCGGCGACCAGGGCGGTCGGATGGATCGAGGGCACCGGTCAGTCCCGGATCATTGCCGCATAGGTGGCCTCGGCAACCAGCACGCCGTCCACCTTGGCCTGAGCGCGGAATTTCCAGACGCTGCCGCGCTGGCGCTGCTTTTCCACGTGAATGTACATGGTATCACCGGGAACAACCGGCTTGCGGAAGCGGGCTGCATCCACCGTCATGAAGTAGACGAGACGCCCCTCGTTCTCCGGTCCCATGGTGGCCACCACCAGCACGGCCGCGGTCTGCGCCATCGCCTCGATGATCAGTACCCCCGGCATCACCGGCTGACTCGGGAAATGCCCTTGAAAATACGGCTCGTTCACGCTCACGTTCTTGATTCCGGTGGCACGGGCGTTGACCACCACGTCGATCACCCGGTCGATCATCAGCATCGGGTAGCGATGCGGGATCATCTCCTTGATCCGCTCGATATCGATGGTATTGCCCACGGCGGGAACGATCCGCGAGTCCATCGGTCATGAGCCTTTCTTCTGAGCGAGCCGCGCCAGCAGGGCGACCTGTCGCATGTATTGCTTGTACGGCATCGCAGGATAGCCGAACACCGTCTGCCCGGGGGGAATGTCGCGCATGATCCCACTTTGCGCGCCGATCCGGGCGCCATCCCCGACCTTGAGATGTCCGCTGAGCCCCGCCTGCCCGGCGATCATCACGAAATCGCCGATTGTCGTGCTGCCCGATATTCCCACCTGAGAAACCACCATGCAACCGCGCCCAATGCGGACGTTATGGCCGATCTGGACCAGATTATCAATTTTGGTGCCGGCACCGATGACGGTGTCACCGAGGGCGCCGCGGTCGACCGTGGTGTTGGCCCCGATCTCCACGTCGTCGTCGATCACCACGCCACCGAGTTGCGGCACCTTGAGATGCCCAGCGGAACCCAAGACGTAGCCATAGCCGTCCTGTCCGATCCGCACCCCGGGATGGATGATCACCCGGTTCCCAATCCTGCAGAAGAGCAGCGACGCGCCGGCGCCGACCATGACCCCGGAACCGATGACACACCCGCGGCCCACCACCACGTGGGGACCGATGCAGCAGCCGGCGCCGATCTCGGCATCGGCGCCCACCACGGCATAAGCTTCGATCCGCGTCCCGTCGCCAATTCGGGCACCGGTTTCCAGAATCGCGGTCGGATGCACGCCTGCCTCCCATTCCGGCATCGGATGGAAGGCCGCCGCCAGCTTGGCAAAAGCGCGATGCGGTTCTGTCGAGAGCAGCAGGGCGGTGCCGGCGGGTGCCTCCCCCGCCATGTCGGGACGGACCACGCAGGCGCCGGCCCGGGTATTCCGGAACGCCGGCAACAGGCGGCGATCCTCCAGGAACGACACCTCGCCGGGCCCGGCCTGGTCAAGGGCGGCGACGCCACCAAACAGGCGGTCGGGGTCGGCGTCGGCGCCGATCTCCGCCCCGACGGCCTCCGCCAACTGGGCAAGCGAGAACGGACCGTTGACAGGATAGAACCGCGGGTCGGCCATGGGCCTAGTGGGTCCCCGGTTGATCCAGGTCCACCGTGGGCAGACGCGCATTGAGCCGCCGCAAGACCTCGTCGGTGATTTCTAGCGCGGTAGCGTTCAGCACCGCCTGATCCTTGCGCAGGATCAGGGTCAGAGACTTCTCATGAGCCAGTTCGGTCACGATGACGTTGAGCGCCCCCTGGACCTCGCTCAGGCCCATCTGTTGCGTCTGGTCGAGCCCTTGCTTGCGCTGCTGAACCCGCTCCTGGGCCTGCAGCAGCCGGCGCTCCAGCAAGCGGCGCTCCTCTTCGTACTGCTGAGGCGACAGTCGCTCCCGCATGTGCGCCAACTCCTGCTGAGCCGCGCGAATCGCCCGCTCCTCCTGTTCGGTTTCGGCGCGGTACGCTTCCACATACTCCCGCATCTTGACTTGCAGGAAGCGAAGCGCTTCGGCGTTTTGAAACACCTGCTGGACGTCAAGGATCGCGATCCTGAGCGGCACCTCCCGGTCCGCCGACGCCGGCAGCGCCACCAGCAGGGCGACGGCAACCCCGATTGCACCGATCAAGCGGCCAGCCATCTGCATCGCTCAGAATCTCGCCCCGAAGTTCACCCGGAGTGTCTGCGTCTTGTCAAAGTCTTCCTTGATCACCGGGAAACCGAAATCAAGGCCGATCGGCCCGAACGGCGAATCCCAGGTAAGCCCCGCACCGACGGCGACCCGGATGCTGGATGTGTCGGCGACCACGGGGCTGCTGGGCGAGATGCCGCCGGCACTGCCGGCATCGGCGAACAATCGTCCGCGGATCGGCAACTCCTCCGGCAAGCCCAGGGGAAACGCCACCTCCGCGGACACCGTGTAGAACCACTCTCCCCCCAGCGCATCATCCGTGGACAAGTCACGCGGGCCGATGCCGGCGGTCTCGAAACCTCGGAGGTTATCGCCACCGACGAAAAACCGCTCGAACAGCCGGACGTCCTGGCCGAGCCCATACACGTATCCGGCGGACGCCGAGAGCCCGAACACCGACTCTTCGAACAACGGCAGGAAGTAGGCGCCGTCGACCTGGTTGCGCATGTAGCGGACGTCACCGCCGAGCCCGGCCACACCGATGCCCCAGCGGCCGAAGTAGCCTTCCCGCGGCCGAATGCGGCTGTCACGGCGATCATAGGTCAAGGCCTGGAACACTTCCGAGATGATGGTGTCACCCTCGGCCTCGCGGATGAAAATGGAGGCATCGCTCGGAACATTCTCGATCGTGGTCTGCCGGAGCGAATACCGCCAGCTCTGGCTTAGATGCTCGGTCACAGGATAGCCGAAGCGAACCGCTCCGCCGATTGACTTCTCGTCGAACGAGCTCTCATCCTGCCGGTCGGTGCTGATGCGGAACACGTCGGCGCCGGCCGATATCTGGCGACCGAGAAAATACGGCTCGGTAAAGCTCACATTGATCTGACTGTCGCGCTGCGCGATCACCAAACGAGCCGACAAGTCCTGCCCACGACCCAGAAGGTTGCGTTCACGGATGGTCACGTCACCGATGGCGCCACTGGTGGTCGAGAAACCGGCGCCGAGCGTGATGCTGCCGGTGGACTTCTCCTCCACCTCGACATTGATCACCGCCCTGTCGGGGGCGCTGCCCGGAAGCTGATCGATCTCGACACTCTGGAAGAAATCCAGGTCACGAATGCGCTGCTGCGACCGACGCAAGCGGGACACGTTGAACGGGTCGCCCTCCACCAACCGGAACTCCCGACGGATCACCCGGTCGAGGGTGCGTACGTTGCCCGAGATATCGATTCGCTCGACAAACACACGAGGCCCCTCGTCGATCTCGAACAGCACATCGATCGTAAGCTCTTCCCGATTTCGCGCGACCCGGGGCCGGACGTCGACGAAGGCAAAGCCGCGATCACCAACTGAGTCGGCCAAGGTGTCGACCGTCCGCTCCAGCGCCAGCGCATTGTACCAATCGCCGGAGGAGAACCGGATCTCCCGCAGGAGGTCATCGGGATCGAGATCCGGCAGCGTGGTCACCACCTCCACCGTGCCGAAGCGGTACCGCTCCCCCTCGTCGACGGTGAAGGTGATGAAGAAGTCCCGCCGGTCCGGCGTCAATTCCGCCACCGCCGAGATCACCCGAAAGTCGGCGTAGCCGCGGGACAGGTAGAACCGGCGCAACAACTCCTGATCCAGGGCCAGGCGATCCGGATCATAGGTGTCGTCGGTGGTGAGGAGGCGCCACCACGCGGCCTCACGTGTCCGAATCACCGAGCGAAGCCGCGAATCGGAAAAGTGCTCGTTGCCGACGAAGCGGATACTCTCCACCAGCGTCCTTGGTCCCTCGTCAATCTCGAACACCAGGTCGACCCGATTCTCGGGGAGCTGGATGATCTTGGGCTCCACCGTTGCGGCAAAGCGACCGGCGCGGCGGTAGAGGGTCAGGATCCGCCGCACGTCGCTCTGCACCCGCGTGCGCGTGTAAATCACCCGGGGGCGAAGCCCGATCTCCGCTTCCAGCACGTCATTGTCGATGGCGCGGTTTCCCTCGAACGCGACGCGATTGATGATCGGGTTCTCGGCAAGTCGCACGATCAACCGATCGCCATCCCGAACCATCGCCACGTCGGCGAACAGCCCGGTTGCGAACAGGCTCTTCAGGGAACGATCGATGCGGGCCGGGTCGAAGACATCGCCCTCACGGACGAGCAGGTACGACCGCACCGTCTCGGGATCGATCCGTTGCGCGCCTTCAACGACAATCTCCCGGATGACAGGCGCCAACTGGCCGGACGCCGGAAGTGGCCAAGCCAGTGCGATCGAGACCCCGAGCAACCATAGCAGCAGACTCCCTCTTCGGATCACTCCGTCCCCCCACCCCGCGCGTCCTTTACGTGATCAGTCTCCGTACCAGGTCGAACACCTCGAGTTGGACCAGATCGTTCCAGGTGACGAAAACCAGCAGCATCAATACCAGCAGCAGCCCCAGCCGAAAACTGTACTCCTGCACCTTCTCGTTCAGGGGTTTGCCGCGCACCGCCTCGACGGCATAGAACGCGAGGTGTCCGCCGTCCAGCATCGGCACCGGAAACAGATTGATCAAGCCGAGATTGATCGACAGGACCGCCATGAAGAAGACCAGGGTGATCACGCCACCTTGAGCCATTTCGCCTGAAAGCTGCGCGATCCGGAGTGGCCCCCCCAGCTCCTCGGCGGTCCGCTGCCCGGTGATCATCTGCCACACCGCCTCGAGGATCTGGCCGGTCATCACCGCGGTCCGCTCGGTCGCCGTCCACGCGGCGGCCAGCGGATTGAGGCGCTCGAATCCAACCTGGCTCGGATCCGGCGAGATCCCCAGCAACCCGATGACCTGTGATTCGCCATCGACGGTGACTTCGGTCGGCTTCGGAGTCGCGGTTACGACAATCCTCTCGCCATCGCGCTGGACCTCGAGCTGCAACGGCATGCCGGGATTGCCGCTGACCTCGGCGCGCAGGTCGTCGAACCAGCGCACCGGCTCGCCTTCAATGCTGATGATGCGATCGCCGGGCTCCAGCCCGGCTTCCGCGGCGGCGCTTTCGGACTGAACGGCGCCGACCGCAGCGTGGGGCATCGGCATGCCGGATATCGCGAACATGCCCGTAAACAGCACGATCGCGAACAGGAAATTGGCCACCGGACCAGCAGCGACGATTGCAGCCCGCTGCCCCAACCGCTTGTGATGGAAGGAAACGGCCCGTTCTTCCGGGGTCAGCGGGCGTTCTTCCCCGTCCTCGCTGCTCTGGTGCTCGCCGAACATCTTGACGTAGCCGCCGAGCGGAACGGCACCGATCTTCCAGCGCGTGCCGTGGCGATCGTTCCATCCGTAGAGCTCCGGCCCGAAGCCCACGGAAAACACCTCGATCCGTACCTTGTTGAGACGGGCGAGCCAGTAGTGTCCCATTTCGTGGACGAACACGAGTATCGTGAACACGATCAGAAAGGGGATCACCCAGTCCCAAATATAACCCAGAATTTCCATGGCTTTGTTGGTCCTGCGTCAGCCGGTGCTCACCGCCCGCGGGACGGACTGGGCGACATAGCCTTCAGTCATTTCGCGTGCTGCGCTATCAATGTCTGCGACGTCGGCAAGGGTTTCAAGGGGGCGGACCGGAATCGCCGAAAGCGTCTCCTCAACCACCCTGGCTATGTCAAGAAAGCCGATGCGGCCGGCCAGGAAACCGTGGACCGCCACTTCGTTGGCGGCATTGAGGATGGTGGGCGCGGATCCGCCCGAGGCAAGCGCCGCACGCGCGAGGCGCAGGGCCGGGAACAGGACCTCATCGGGCGCCTCGAACGTCAGTCGGCCGATCTCCGTCAGATCCAGCTTCGGCACCGGTGCGCTGAGGCGCTCCGGCCACGCCAAGGCAACGGCGATGGGCGTGCGCATGTCGGGCGCACCAAGCTGGGCCAGAACCGACCCGTCGGCGTAGGTGACCATGCCATGGATCACCGATTGCGGATGCACCACAATCTCGATCTGGTGCTGGTCGACCGGGAACAGGTGGTATGCCTCGATCAGTTCCAGACCCTTGTTCATCATCGTTGCCGAATCGACGGATATCTTGGCCCCCATGCTCCAGTTCGGATGGGCGACCGCTTCGGCCGGACTCACCGACGCCATCGCCGCGCGGTCGCGGCCGCGGAACGGCCCGCCCGATGCGGTCAGCACGATGGAACGGACCTTATCGGCATTGGCGAAGTCGAAGACCTGGTAGATGGCGCTGTGTTCCGAATCGACGGGGAGGATACGGGCGCCGCACCGCGCCACCTCCGCCACCATGATATCGCCCGCCGAAACCAGGCATTCCTTGTTGGCAAGGCCGATGATGGCGCCGCGACGGACAGCCGCCAGCGTGGGGGCCAGCCCTGCCGCACCGACGATCGAGGCCATCACCACCTCGGCCGGCCGGCCGGCGGCCTCGATCACCGCCTCCCGGCCTGCCGCGACCTCGATACCGGCCCCGGATAACGCTTCCTTCAGCGGGAGATAGCCGGCCGGATCCGCCACCACCGCGAGCTGCGGGCGCAACCGCCGAGCCTGCTCGGCCAGCAAGGTCACATTGCGATTGCCGGTCAGGGCCTCGACACGAAATCGGCCCGGATTGCGCAGCAGCAGGTCGACGGTGTTGACACCGACGGAACCCGTGGAGCCAAGAACGGTGACGCTCCGGCGAGCATCCGGCGCCGACGGGTCTGATGTGCTCATATCCATGCAAGCATACTGCCGTTGCCGATAGCCCCGATCAATGCCGTCAGCACCACGGCGGCAACGAGACCGTCGACACGGTCCAGCAGGCCGCCGTGGCCGGGGATCAGGGTGCTGGTGTCCTTCACGCCGAACCGTCGTTTGGCAAACGATTCGAACAGGTCACCACCTTGTGCCGCGGCACCGAGTGCGGCACTCGCCAACGCCAGGGGCCATACCGAAGCCATCGCCAGCAACCCGGCGGTCACCGCTCCCACCGCGCCGGCGGAGGCCGTGGCACCGATCAGGCCTGCCCATGTCTTGTTGGGGCTCCAGGTCGCCGCCAGCTTGGGGCCGCCGATGGCACGACCGGCAGCGTAGGCGCCGACGTCCGACGCCCACACCATGGCCAGAAGCCAGATCACCGTCTCCAGCCCAAGCGCCGGATCGGCGCGCAACCATACCAGCGCCACCGCGGGCAGACCGATATAGAGCGGCCCAGCGCTCAGCCACCACTGACCGCGACTGAGCAGCGCCAAGACGACAGCACCCCCCGCCAGGGTGACAAGGGCGGTGCGCGGCTCGCCCAGACTGGTGAGGACAAGGGCCACCAGCACGCTGATTCCGCCTGCGGCGGCCTCCGTCATCGGGAACGACTCCGAGCACAGGCGAAACCACTCCCACACCATCACCATCGCACCCACGGCAACCAGGATGTCGAAGTAGGGGCTTCCGGCGACGACGCAGAGCAACACAGGGACCGCGAGCACGGTCGCGGAGACGATGCGAAGCCGCAGCACCCCGGTCGCCATGGCGGTACTACACGCCGGCAGTGCCGTAGCGCCGTTCACGGCGGTGGAATTCTCCGAGGGCAGCGGCGAAATCGTCGCTGGAGAAGTCCGGCCAGAGCGTGTCCAGGAACACCAGTTCGGCATAGGCCAACTGCCAGAGCAGGAAATTGCTGATGCGCTTCTCGCCGCTGGTGCGGATCAGCAGATCGGGGTCCGGGATGTCGGCGGTGAACAGGTGACGGGCGAACACGCCCTCTTCGATCGCGGCGGGATCGAGCAGGCCGAGCGTGACCTCACGAGCGATCTGCCGGGTCGCCTCGACGATCTCGGCCCTGCCGCCATAGCTGAGCGCGATGGTCAGATTGAGTCGGCAATTGCTTTCGGTGAGACGTTCGGCGCGCTCGATCATGGCGACGATGTCCGGCCCGAACCGGCGTCGATCCCCGATCACCCGGAGCCGGACGCCCTGGCGGTTGAGAGCGTCCGTTTCGGTCTTGAGATAGTGCTTCAAGAGCCCCATGAGATCGCCGATCTCCTCCGCCGGACGCCGCCAGTTCTCCGATGAAAACCCGAACAGCGTCAGGTAGGGCACGCCGCTGCGGATGGCGCTCTCGATGGCGGTCTTCACTGCCTGCGCACCCCGTCGGTGACCGGCGGTGCGCGGCAGGCCTCGTGCCCGGGCCCACCGGCCATTCCCATCCATGATGATGGCGACGTGGGTCGGCGACGCTGGCGCGGACGTGGTGAGGACAGCGGCTTCCATGGCGTCAGACCTGCATGATCTCCTGTTCCTTGCGGCTCAGCGCCTCGTCAACCTTCTTCACGTACTTGTCGGTGAGGGCCTGTATCTCGCCGGCGTAGTCCCGGTGCTCATCCTGCGACAAGGTGCTTTCCTTTTCAGCGCGCTTGAATTCGTCCATCACGTGGCGACGGATGTTGCGAAGCGCAATCCGGGTTTCCTCTGCGTACTTGCCCGCCACCTTGGACAGCTCGGTACGCCGTTCCTGGGTCAACGGCGGGATCGGAATGCGGATGAGTTGGCCGTCGACGGCGGGGTTCAGTCCGAGATCGGATTCCCGGATCGCCTTCTCGACCGCCTTGACGACGCTGCGATCCCACACCTGCACGGTGAGCATGCGGGGTTCCGGGACGCCCACCGTCCCCACCTGGGACAACGGCATGTGCGATCCGTACGCCTCGACGACGATCGGCTCCAGCAGGCTCGCCGATGCGCGGCCGGCACGAAGGCCACCGAGTTCCTTCGCCAGCACGTCCAGGGCCCCCTGCATCCGCCGTTCGGCGTCGCGCCTTACTTCAGTGATGTCGAGCTTGTCCACGAACGCCCTCCCTCGTCGATCACGGTAAACGTTCCGGTGCGGCGGACGACCTCGGCAAACGCGCCCGGCTTGTGGATGTTAAAGACGATGATCGGAAGGCGATTGTCGCGGGCGAGCGCAATGGCTGCCGTATCCATCACCTTGAGATTACGCGACACGACGTCCTGATAGGTCAGATGATCGTGGCGAACGGCATTCGGCACGACCTTGGGATCGGCATCATAGACACCGTCAACCTGGGTACCCTTCAGCAGCACGTCGCAGCCGGTCTCCACCGCCCGGAGCGCCGCCGCTGTGTCCGTCGTGAAGAACGGATTGCCGGTGCCGGCGGCGAAGATAACGATCCGGCCTTTTTCCATGTGGCGGACCGCCCGCCGACGGATGTATGGCTCACAGACGGCCGCCATGGGAATCGCCGACTGCACCCGCGTCTGCACACCGAGTTTCTCAAGAACGCTCTGCACCGCAAGGGCATTCATGACCGTCGCCAGCATGCCCATGTGATCCGCGCTGGTCCGCTCGATCCCCGTCGCTGCGTCCGAGACACCGCGGAAGATGTTCCCGGCGCCGATGACCAGGCACACCTGGACACCGAGCCGATGCACCGCCGTGATCTCCTCGGCGATGCGCTGCATCGCCGCCAAGTCTATGCCATACCCTCTCGGCCCCATCAGGGCCTCACCGGAAACCTTGAGAAGGACCCGCGGGAGCACGAGCGGCTGTGCCGTCAACGTCTCATCCATTGCGTTCTCCAGCACCGCCCTTCTCGACACCGCACCCCCTCGCCGCCGGTACGCCGATGTCACTCTCTCTCAAGCACGAGCCGGCACAACCGACGGTCCGCCGGCCGCCCGTCCGAAGACGGGCCAGTCGCGGCTACACCTTGGCAGTCTTGGCGACTTCGCTTGCGAAATCCTCGTTGCGCCGCTCCAAGCCCTCACCCAGCGCATACCGCTCGAACGCCGTTACCCGGATGACGTTGCCGCTTTCCTTCGCGACCCGATCGATGACATCGGCGACTCGGCTCTCCCCATCCATGACAAAGACCTGATCCAGGAGGCAAACCTCCTCATAGAAGCGGCGCAACCGTCCGTCGACCATCTTCTCGATGATCGCCTCCGCCTTGCCGGTCGCCCGTGCCTGCTCGCTCAGCACGGCGCGCTCGCGGCCGAGCGCCTCGGAGTCCACGTCGTCCCGGGACACGTAGGTGGGATTGGCCGCCGCAATATGCATCGCCAGTTGCTTCCCGAGCTCTTCCAGCCTGGTCGCCGGTGCTTCCGATTCGAGGCCCACCAGAACGGCGATCTTGCCGATGCCGGGCGCAAGCGAGTTATGCACATACCAACCGACGATCCCGACCTCGACCGTGACCAAGGCGGTCCGCCGGACGCTCATGTTCTCCCCGATCGTGGCGATCATGTGGGTGATCTCGTCCGCCACCGTCCGCCCGGACGGCGGATAGGACATTGCCTTCAGGGCCTCCAGGTCGCCACCGGCGTCCTTGGCGAGGCTGGCCACGGTCGCCGCGAACGTCTGAAAGTCCGGATTGCGGCTGACGAAGTCGGTCTCGGTATTGACTTCCACAACCGCACCAAGGGGTCCCCGCACGGACACCGCGACGAGTCCCTCCGAGGCGATGCGGCCGGCCTTCTTGGCCGCGGCAGCCAGCCCCTTGGTTCGCAACCAGTCGACCGCGGCCTCGACATCGCCCGCGGTCTCCTGAAGGGCACGTTTGCAGTCCATCATCCCGGCGCCCGTGCGCTCGCGAAGCGCTTTCACCTCGCCGGCGGTAATCTCGACCATGACCTGTTCTCCCCACCCATGCCGGGACCGGCCCGGCGATCGCCAGACGGCGCGGCGGCATGCGTTGATGTGATCTTCAGCGGATCGTCCTTAACGAAGCGCTGAGCGCGCCGTCTTCAGCCGGAAACAGCCCCCACTCAGACCGAATCCACGCGCTCGGACGTCCGCTCTGCCTCATCCGAATCAGCGACTTCCCGCCGAACCTCAGCAACCTCTTCCTGTCCACCCTCATCGACGCCGACGAGATCCTCTTCGATCAGCAACTCTCTCGCTTCGGGCGAAGCACCGACGTCGCCGCCGGCCGCCTGCATCTCCTGCTGCAATCCGTCAAGAACAGCCCCGACCACGAGATCGCAATAAAGATGGATGGCCCGTAGGGCATCATCATTGCCGGGGATCGGATAATTGATTCCGCTGGGATCGCTGTTGGAATCCAGCACCGCGACGACCGGAATGCCGAGCTTGTTGGCCTCAGCGACAGCGATGCCTTCCTTGTTCGTGTCAATGATGAACAGGATGTCGGGCAAGCCCGCCATCTCCTTGATTCCGCCCAGCGCCCGCTCCAGCTTGTCTCGCTCGCGCTGAAGCTGCAGCATTTCCTTCTTCGTCAGCCCCGCCACGCCTTCGGCCAGGCGGCCGTCGAGATCGCGCAGGCGACGGATGGAGTGCGAGATGGTGCGCCAGTTGGTGAGCATGCCGCCGAGCCAGCGATGGTTGACATAATACTGGCCGCAGCGTTTTGCCGCGTCCGCAACGACGTCGCCGGCTTGGCGCTTGGTGCCGACGAACAGAACCCGGCCGCCGTGACCGACCACGTCGCGTATCGCCGTCAGCGCCCGGTACAGCATCGGCACCGTCTGACCGAGGTCGATAATGTGAATCCCGTTCCGGACCCCAAACAGGTACGGTTCCATCTTGGGATTCCAGCGGCGGGTGGTATGGCCGAAATGAACGCCAGCCTCGAGAAGCTGGCGCATGGTAAAGGTCGGTGGCGCCATGGTGTCGGTTTCCTGTTCCGGTTTTGCCTCCGCGGGCTTGTCCACGACCAAGGTGTGAACACCGGAGACGGCGCTGGCTTCAAGAAGTCGAGCGCCGCATGCCCGCGTGCGAAGTCTGACGGTTAGATACCGTCCAGAACCGTGCTTTGCAAGCATGCCGCCGCACGCCGCCGTCGCGGCACGAGGGCGGCGTGCACCCCGGCGGGGTCCCCGTCGATCTTCGCCTCGACGGGAGGTACCGTCAGGCGGTTCAGGACCGGTTCACAGCTCCTCCACGGCGCTGATCCCGGGCATCGCTTGCAGGCGGGCCAGCGCTTCCGGGCCGACGGCGTATCGGCCCGGCAGCTCGATCTCCACCTCGCCGACCGCCGATACCCAGCACAGAACCTTGACCACGGACCCCGTGCCGGGCCGTGCCAGCAGCTGCTCGCGCATCGCAGCCACCCCCTCGGCACCGTAGAGGTGGACGATCGCACCTCCCGACGTCCGGGCCGCTGCGGCTTCGAGCGGCTCGATCGACTGCGCCGTGAGCCGCATGAGCTCGCCGTCAACACGGGCCGCCACCCGCACCAGGAGCGCGTTGCCGACTTCCAGCAATTCCCGGCATGAAGCCAGCAGTTCCGCGAACACCGTCACCTCGAATACACCCGAGGCGTCCGACATATCCACGAAAGCATAACGGCTGCCTCGACCCGAGGTACGCTCCTTCTTGCCGGTGACGGTGCCGGCCAGCAGCAGTGCGCCGTTGCCGACGCGACGGCCTGCTTCGGCGATCGGGGTCACTCCGAGCCGGCGCAACGCCTTCTCGTGCACCATGATCGGATGCTGCGAGAGGTAGAACCCGATCGCCAGGAATTCTTCCCGGATGCGCTGAACCATCGGCCAATCCGGCACGTCCGGCAGGCGCAGCCAGCTTTCCGAGCCCGTCGGAGCGGCTGCGAACAGCCCCATCTGCCCACTCTCGCGCTCGCGCGCGACCTGGGCGGCATGGCGGACGATGGCTTCCGCCCCTTCGAACACCCGCCTCCGGTTAGGCTCGAGGGAATCGAAAGCACCGGCCTTTGCCAGGTTTTCGATCTGCCGCTTGTTGACCTGTCGCGGCTCCATGCGCCGGCAGAAATCCTCAAGATCGGCGAACGGGCCGCTCCGTTGCCGTTCCGCCACCAGCGATTCCATCGCTGCCTGGCCGACGTTCTTCACCGCGGCGAGGCCGTAACGGATGGCACCGCCGCGGCCGTCCCCGGAACCGGGATCCGCGACCGTGAAGTTGGCGGCCGATGCGTTGACGTCGGGCGGCAGCAGGGTGACGTCGAGGCGGGTCAGTTCCTGCCGGAAGGTGCTGATCTTCTCCGGATGCCCCACCTCGAGGGCCATGGACGCCGCCATGAAGGCCACCGGGTGGTTGGCCTTGAGATAGGCGGTCTGGTAGGCGACCAGGGCGTAGGCGGCGGCGTGAGACTTGTTGAATCCGTAGCCGGCGAACTTGGCCACCAGGTCGAAGATGAACGCCGCCCGCGCCGGCGGCGCCCCGCGTCCGGCAGCACCTTCCGCGAACACCGCCCGCTGGCGCTCCATCTCCTCCTTGTTCTTCTTGCCCATGGCACGCCGGAGGATGTCGGCGGCGCCCAGGGAATATCCTGCGAGTTCCTGGGCAATCTGCATCACCTGTTCCTGGTAGATGATGATGCCGTAGGTTTCCTCCAGGATCGGGCGGAGCGTGGGATAGAGGTAGTCCGGCTCCTCCTCGCCGTGCTTGCGCCGGATGTAGCTCGGGATATTGTCCATCGGCCCCGGCCGGTACAGTGCCACGACGGCGATGATGTCCTCGAACTTGTCGGGCTTGAGTTTGCGCAGCGCATCGCGCATGCCGGCACTTTCCAATTGGAACACGCCGACGGTGTTGCCCTCACCCAAGAGGCGGAAGGTGTTGGCGTCATCCAGCGGCAGGTTGGAGAGGTCGAGCCGGGTTCCCGTGGCTTCCGCCACCAGGTCGACCGCCATGGCCAGGACAGTAAGGGTCTTCAGGCCGAGGAAGTCGAATTTCACCAGGCCGGCGGATTCCACCCATTTCATGTTGAAGCCGGTGGCCGGCAGGTCGGAGCGAGGATCGCGATAGAGCGGGATCAGTTCGTGCAGCGGCCGGTCGCCGATCACCACCCCGGCTGCGTGCGTCGACGCGTGGCGGTAGAGTCCCTCCAGCTTGCGCGCGATATCCGCCAGCCGGGCCACGTTCTCGTCCGCCCGGATCATCTCCTGAAGTTGCGGCTCCCCCTCGATCGCCTGGGCCAGAGTCACCGGGTTGGCGGGGTTGTTGGGCACCAGCTTGCAGATTCGATCCACATGGCCATAGGCCATGCCCAGCACCCGGCCGACGTCGCGAAGCGCGGCGCGGGCCTGCAGCTTGCCGAAGGTGATGATCTGCGCCACCCGGTCGCTGCCATACCGCTCCTGCACATGATGGATCACCTCGTCGCGGCGGTCCTGGCAGAAATCGATGTCGAAATCGGGCATCGACACCCGCTCGGGGTTGAGGAACCGCTCGAACAAAAGGCCGAAACGCAAGGGGTCCAGATCGGTGATGGTGAGCGACCAGGCGACCACCGAGCCGGCACCGGAGCCGCGACCGGGCCCAACCGGAATGCCATGGCGACGCGCCCACTGGATGAATTCGGCGACAATCAGGAAGTAACCGGCAAATCCCATCTCGCAGATGACGCCCAGTTCGTAATCCAGGCGTTCGCGATAGTGCCGTTCGGCCGAGTCCCGGTCACCGCTCGCCACCCCGTCATCAGCGGCCGGTTGAGCGGCGGCCTGGCTGGCCAGCCTCCGGGCAAGGCCGTCATGGGCTTCCTGGCGCAACAGCGCTTCGGCATCGAGGCCGGTACCGGTCGCGAACGCCGGCAGGATCGGTTTCACCGGCTCCAGGAAGAACGCGCATCGCCGGGCGATCAGCACGGTGTTGTCGATGGCGTCCGGCAGGTCGGCGAACCGTTCGGCCATCGCCTCGGCACTCTTGAAGTGATGGTCCGGGGTCAGCCGCCGGCGCTGATCATTGGCGATCAACGTACCCTCGGCGATGCAGATCAGCGCATCGTGGGCTTCGAACATGTCGGTCGAGGGGAAGTAGGCGTCGTTGGTTGCCACCAGCGGCAGGCGATGCCGCTCGGCCAGGTCAAGCAGAAGGGGCTCGACCCGTGCCCCATCCGAGTCCTCCCTGGCACCATGACGCATCACCTCGACGTAGAGCCGGCCGGGGAACGCGGCCTTCAACCGTTCGAGCAGGGCATCCGCACGGTCGACCTGGCCATCGGCCAACAGTCGACCGACCGGCCCGTCGGGCCCCCCGGTCAAGGCGATCAGCCCGTCGCCATGGCGCGCCAAATCGGCGATGCCGACGAAACCGCCGGCACCGGAGCCCGGTTCCGGGTCCGGTCGGCCGGACCCCAGGTGGGCGGCAGCCAGCAACGCCAACAGGTTGCGGTAGCCTTCAGCATTCTGGACGAGGAGAACCATCGGCTCGGCAACCGGGCCGCCGGCAGGCCCTTGACCGGCCCGGTCGTCCGCCTGTTCTCGGGCAACCGCGAGCTGGCAGCCGATGATCGGCTGGATTCCGGCGCCCGCCATCGTGACCGAGAACTCGAGCGCGCCGAACAGGTTGTCGGTATCGGTGATGGCCACCGCCGGCATGCCGTGGCGCCGGCACAACTCCGGCAGGTCGCGGATGCGGATCGCCCCTTCCGACAGCGAATAGGCCGTATGCACACGGAGATGGACGAACGTTGCCGGCATCCCTGTCGATCCTCCCTACGCTGAGGCTCTCAGGGTTCCACCGGCACCAGCACCCCATCCTCCAGCAGGACGATGCGGTCCATCCGCTCGGCGAGCGCCACGTTGTGGGTGGCGACCACGGCGGCCAAGCCGGCGCTGCGAACCAGGGCCAGCAGCATGTGAAACACCTCATCGGCGGTGTGCGGGTCCAGGTTCCCGGTCGGCTCATCAGCGAGCAGCACCTTGGGGACGTTGGCCAGGGCCCGGCCGATCGCCACCCGCTGCTGCTCCCCGCCCGACAGGCGGCCGGGACGATGGGTCGCCCGATCCTCGAGGCCGAGGCACTTCAGCAGCTCTCGGCTCCGTTCCGTCGCTTCCCGTCGCGACCGCCCGGCGATGATTTGCGGGATGGCGATGTTCTCCACCGCCGAGAACTCCGGCAGCAGGTGGTGATACTGGTAGACGAAGCCGATGCTGGACCGGCGGATCCGGGTTCGGCCAGCGTCGCCGAGGCCGCCGCAGGCTTGGCCGTCGATCAGCACCTCCCCCGCATCGGGACGCTCCAGCAAGCCCGCGACATGGAGCAGCGTCGACTTGCCCGCGCCGGACGGCCCGACCAGGGCGACGATCTCCCCGGCTTGCACGGCCAGGTCAAGACCGCGCAAGATCTGAAGCTCTTTGCGACCCTGCCGATACGTGCGAACAATGCCTTCGGCGCGAAACACCGCTTCATTCATAACGCAACGCTTCGGCCGGATCGATCCGCGCTGCCCGCCAGGACGGATACAACGTGGCCAGGAACGACAGGCCCAGGGCCATCATCACCACCATCGCCACTTCAGCCGGGTCCACTTCCGCCGGAAGCTGCGACAGGAAGTAGATTTCCGCGGCGAACAGCTCGGTGCCGGTCATCCCCTGGATCCACTGGCGGATCACCTCGATGTTGTTGGCAATGGCAAGGCCGATGGCGAATCCGAGAGTCGTGCCGATCACGCCGATGCTGGCACCCGCGATCAGGAAGACCCGCATGATCATCCCGCGCGTGGCCCCCATCGTGCGGAGAATCGCAATATCCCGGCCCTTGTCCTTGACCAGCATGATCAGGCTGGAGATGACGTTGAACGCTGCCACCAGGATGATCAGCGTCAGGATCAGGAACATCACGTTGCGTTCCACCTGAATGGCGTTGAAGAAGCCGGCGTTGGCGCGTTGCCACTCGAGGATGCGTCCGCCCCGGTCACCCAGCACCCGATAGAGGTCCGGCACCAGGGACGGCGCCCGGTCCGGGGAGGTCAGGAACACCTCCAGGGCCGAAGCCGCGCCCGGGAACTGGAAATACGCCTGCGCCATCTCGATCGGCATGAACACGAAGCTCGAGTCGTATTCATACATGCCGACCTCGAAGATCGCCGCCACAGGGAAGGTCCCGACCCGGGGCACCGAGCCGAACGCGGTCACCCGTCCCTGGGGTGAGATGATGGAGAGTTCGTCCCCCACGGTGACGGCCATCTGCTCCGCCAGCCGCTGGCCGATGACCAAGCCCTCGTCGGGGTTGTCGAGCGTGCCGAGGTTGATGTTGTCCGCCAGGATCGGTCTCTGCCTCAGATCCGCCATCCGGACGCCGCGCACCACCGCGCCGCGGGTGGAACCCCGGTGGGTGACCATCACCTGGCCTTCGACAATGGGGTAGACGGCGGTCACGTCGCGCAGGTCGCGGATGGCGGCGGCGAGATCGTCGTAGTCGGTGAAACCGCCCGCCTCGGCATAGACGCTGATATGGCCGTTGAGGCCCAGGATCCGGCCCAGCAACTCCTGGCGGAAGCCATTCATCACCGACATGACGATGATAAGCGTGGCGACGCCAAGCGCGATGCCCAGCAGCGAGAACCAGGCGATCACCGAGATGAACCCCTCGCTCCGCCGGGCCCTCAGATAGCGCATGGCGATCAGCCATTCGAACGATGACAACACGATTGTTCCACTCCTATGCCGTCAGCCGGGCCAACGCGGATTCCATGCTGATCTCCGCCCGCTCACCGGTCTGCCGGCATTTCAGCTCGACCTGGCCCGTCTTGAGGGCGCGCGGTCCCACGATCACCTGCCACGGCAGGCCGATCAGATCCATCTCGGCGAACTTCACCCCGGCACGATCGTCACGGTCGTCGAACAGCACCTCGACACCCGCACCGCACAACCCCGCATAGAGGTGCCGACACGCCTCGTCGCACGCCGCATCCGCCGGCCGGAGGTTGATCAGTCCGACCCGAAAAGGGGCCACACTGTCCGGCCAGACGATGCCGGCCTCGTCATGGGATGCCTCGATAATGGCCCCCACAAGGCGCGACACGCCGATCCCATAGGAACCCATCTCGAAACATATAGCCTGACCATCCGGCCCCTGCACGGCTGCGTTCATCGGTCGGGAGTACTTCGTGCCGAAGTAGAAGATGTGGCCGACCTCGATCCCGCGCCCCTGCACCAGGGCATCGCCCAGGACCCGTTCGGCCTCAGGGTCGCGCTCCTCGTCGGTGGCGGCATACTTGCCGGTGAATTCGGCGACGACCCGGCGACGTTCCGCGTCGTCGTCCACCGGCAATCCGCTCCAGTCCCCGGCCGCGAGATCCCGATGGTAGGCGATCTGACTCTCGCCGGTCTCGGCAAGGACCACGAACTCGTGGCTCATGTCGCCGCCGATCGGGCCGCTCTCCGCCTTCATCGGGATGGCCTTCAGGCCCAGGCGAGCAAAGGTCCGGAGATAGCTCACGAACATCGTCTCGTACGATACCCGCGCCGCGGCGGCATCGATATCGAACGAGTAGGCGTCCTTCATCAGGAACTCGCGCCCGCGCATCACCCCGAACCGGGGGCGGATCTCATCGCGGAACTTCCACTGGATGTGATAGAGCAGCTTCGGCAACTCCCGGTAGCTCTTCAGGCTGGCCCTGAGAATATCGGTGATCTGCTCTTCGTTGGTGGGACCATACAGCAGGTCCCGGTCATGCCGGTCGGTGATCCGGAGCATTTCCGGGCCATAGGCATCATAGCGGCCGCTTTCCCGCCACAGCTCCGCGGGCTGGATGGTCGGCATCAATATCTCCTGGCAGCCGATCCGATCCTGCTCCTCGCGCACGATCGCCTCGATCCGACGCAAGACGCGCAGCCCCAGCGGGAGCCAGGAGTAGATCCCCGCGCTCGACTGGCGAACCATGCCGGCGCGCAGCATCAGCCGGTGGGAGGCGACCTGGGCCTCCGCCGGGACTTCCTTGAGGGTCGGCAGCAGCAGACGGGACAACAGCATATGGCAGACTTTCAGGACAAACGGGCAGGACAAACCGGCAGAACAAACGGGCACGAGAAACGGTGGTACCCGCGAGCGTCGCGGACTGTAGGTCATGGGCGAAACAACATCAAACGCCAATGGCAGCCCGTGAACGCTGCCACGGCAACCGTCGATGGTTGTCACGGCGCCGGCGCTTCGCCAGGCGACTACCTGCCGCCGCCGTCGCCACGGCGTCAAGAGACCGTCATAAAATGCTGGCGGCCATGCACAAAGTGGGTGACGATGGGTTTCGATCCTGGTAGTATTTTTCTACTTGGATCAGAAACAGTGCTGACCTTCAGCAAGCTGTCGGCCCGGGTTTAGGGGGAACACCAAGAAGGTAAATAATAAGAGCAATACCTTCTACCAAAGCGTGCATGAGCAAACGCTGAAACAGAAGACGAGGCAAGATCGCAAGGTCTTGCCTTCTGTTTTGGTTGGTTGGACACCGCCGGAGGACGCCGTCTTCCGTGGTTGTCGCAGGGTTCCGGCTCCGGTCGGGTCGGCCGCTGCGGCTCTCGATAACCGACCACAGGATGCCGCCGGCGGCCTTTCGACTGATCCCTGCCGTGGCCGCCTCGCGGACAACCCCCTATCTTTAACATCACTAAAGGGTGCCCGGTCGAGCTCGGCAGCGCGATCGGCGCCTCGCCGAGTGCCACTGCACCGGCCCAACGGAGGGAGGACATCGATGGCGTATCAGCTACCGCAACTGGAAACCCTGCAACCCGGTGAGGCGGGACGCGTCACCCTGACCTTTCACGAGGACGGCCGCACCTATGACCTGCCGGTTCTGGCCGGCACCCATGGTCCGAAGGTCGTGGACGTCCAGCGCCTGTATCGCGACACCGGATACTTCACCTTCGATCCCGGCTTCCTGTCCACCGCCAGCTGCGATTCCACCATTACCTACATCGACGGCGAGCGCGGCATCCTGCTGCACCGCGGCTACCCGATCGAGGAACTTGCCGCGAACGCATCGTTTCTGGAGGTCTGCTATCTGCTGCTTTACGGGGCGCTCCCCAATCACAGCGAACTCACCGAATTCGACCGCACCATTACCTATCACACCATGGTCCAGGAGAAGATGAAGAGCTTCCTGGAGGGCTACCGTCGGGATTCCGACCCGATGGCCGTGATGGTCGGCACCGTCGGCGCCCTCAGCGCCTTCTACTCCGCCCACATGGATGTGCATGACCCGCAAGCCCGCGCGATCGCCACCCACCGAATCATCGCCAAGATGCCGACGATCGCCGCCATGGCATTCAAGTATGCTCTCGGTCAGCCCTTCGTGTACCCGCGCAACGACCTGGACTACGCGGCCAACTTCCTGCACATGTGCTTCGCGGTGCCGGCCGAACCGTATCATGTGACCAAGGTCCAGGCCCGCGCGATGAACCGCTTCCTGGTCCTGCACGCCGACCACGAACAGAACGCCTCCACCGCCACCGTGCGCATCGCCGGGTCCAGCCGGGCAACACCCTACGCCTGCATCGCGGCCGGGATTGCCTCATTGTGGGGGCCGGCCCATGGCGGCGCCAACGCCGCTGTGATGGCGATGCTGGAAAAGATCGGCCATCGCGATCGCATCCCCGAGTTCATTGCCCGCGCCAAGGACAAGAACGATCCATTCCGCCTGATGGGCTTCGGTCACCGGGTGTACAAGAACTACGACCCGCGCGCCCGGGTGCTGCGCGAGTCCTGCCATGAGGTCCTCGACGAACTGGACAAGAAGGATGAGCCGCTGTTCGAACTGGCTATGGAGCTGGAGCGGATCGCCCTGGAGGACAGCTATTTCGTCGAGCGCAAGCTGTTTCCCAACGTCGACTTCTACTCCGGCATCATGCTGCGGGCGATGGGCTACCCGACCCCGATGTTCCCCGCCCTGTTCGCGCTCGGTCGGAGCATCGGCTGGATCTCCCAGTGGAAGGAAATGATCGAGTCGCCCGCCCAGCGGATCGACCGGCCACGCCAGCGCTACATGGGCGCCCCGGTGCGGAGCTATGTACCCGTGGACCAGCGCTGAGGCCCGCCAACGCCCCCCTCAGGTACGGAACGTGAGGCCGCTGTAGACCACGATCACATAGATGATGGCCCAGACCACTACCGCAACCAAGGTGGTCAGGGCCATCTTCAGCAGAAGGCGCGGCCGTTGCGGCGCGCCGTGCATATGGCCCTTGGCGACGTCATCGGCTTCCACCGGGCGCACCCCCCAGGGCAGCACCGCAAAGATGACGATCCACCAGACAACGATGAAGACGGCAATACCGGTGAGCCAACCCATGGGAGCTTGCGACGATGGCGGCCCTGCGGCTGCGTCACCGCCACGGCCATACATTATTGATAGCAGATATATAGAGTCCCCTGGGACGTGCGTCGATGGATTTCCCCTGATTCCGCAGCGGCACCGGTCGCCCGCGGTGGTCAGGCCAGCCCCGCTGGTCAGGCCTCGGCCGGGCGGCCGTTGCGACGGTGCAGGATCAGGAGACCCTTGAGCGTCAGGTCCGGGTCGGCGTGCTCCAGCAATGGCGTGGCGCCGCTGAACAGGGTGGCGAGCCCGCCGGTGGCGATGGCCCGGGCCTCCTGTCCGAGTTCCCCGCGAATGCGGGTGATCATGCCCTCGATCAGGCCGACATAGCCCCAGAAGATGCCGGAGCGCATGGCCTGCACGGTGTTACGCCCGATCACCCGCTCCGGCCGGCCGACGGCGACCCGGGGAAGCTGGGCCGCGGCCTTGTGCAGCACCTCCAGCGACAGATTGACGCCGGGAGCGATCGCCCCGCCCAGGTAGTCGCCGGCTGCATCGGTGACATCAAAGGTGGTCGCGGTGCCGAAATCGACGATGATCAGCGGGCCGCCGTACTCCGCCTTGGCCGCCACCGCGTTGACAAGGCGGTCGGCGCCGACCTCTTCCGGACGATCCAGGTGGACTTCCAGTCCGAGAGCCACGTCGGGCGTGCCGACCACCAGGGGCTGACACTCGAAGTAGCGTCGGCACATCAGGCGCAGGCTGAACAGCGCCGCCGGCACCACGGTGGCGATGATCGCGGCATCGATATGGGCACTGTCGATCCGGCCGATCCGCATAAGCTGCAACAGCCACACGCCGATCTCATCGGCGGTGCGGTTGGTAGCGGTGGAAGCCCGCCATTCCCCGACGATGGTCCCGGCGTCGTCGAACACGGCGAAGACGGTGTTGGTATTGCCACAGTCGATGGCCAGCAGCATGGCTATCCCGATCCCATCGTCAGACCAGCGGACGGGCGGAAACCACGTCGCCGGCCGAAATCACCCGGATCCCGCCATCGCAGGCAAGAATCATGGCGCCGGACCCGTTGATCCCGGTAAAACTGCCGTTCAGCGTCTCATTGTCACCGAGCACCACCCGGACCGCCTCGTCCAGACAGTAGGCGCGCTCAAGCCAGGCCGTACGGATGGGGGAAAAGCCCTCCCGCTCCCAGCGGCGGAGCCAAGCCACGAGGGTCGGCGCCAGCCGGGCAAGAAAGCCGGGTGGGTCAAGATCACCGCCGCCGGTTTCGGCCCGGACCGTAGTCGCCGGAAACTGCCCGTCCCGGTCGGGCGGGCACCAACGGAGATTGACTCCCAGACCGACAATCACCCAGTCGAGCCGGCCGGCCCCGGTGGTCGCGGCATCCAGCAGAATGCCCGCCGCCTTGCGTCCGGCCACCAGCAGATCGTTGGGCCACTTGCACTGCACCCCGGCGGGCGATGGCAGCACATCCTCCAGGGTTTCCGCCAGCGCCACACCGGCGACGAAGCCGAGCTGCGCCGCATCTGCCGGCCGGCAGCCCGGGCGCAGCAGGAGCGAGCCGTAAAAGTTGCCGGGCGGCGACTGCCACGTCCGGCCCCGCCGGCCGCGTCCCGCGATCTGCTCCCCGGCCACCACAAAGGTGCCGGCGGGTGCGCCGGCGGCGGCCCGTCGGGCCGCCTCGGCGCTGGTGGAGTCCACCCGGTCCAACAGCACGATATGAACGAAGCCGCCAGGATCTTCGGCAACGGCCGCCTGCGGCCCCCTTGGCACCATCGTTGTCAGCTGCCGAGAAGCGCCGTGGCCGCACTTGCGGCGTTGGCCAGCAAGGGCTCCGGGTAGAGGAAGAACAGCAGAACGAGAACGCCGGTGCCCAGCATCACCCACCCGACCTCGCGGCCGACCGCCCGATCCAGCGGCTGGGTGGCCTCGTCGAAGTACATGATCTTGACGATCCGGAGGTAGTAGTACGCCGCCACCACCGAACTCAGAACCCCGATCACGGCGAGCACGAACAGACCCGCATCCACCGCGGCAACGAAGATGTAGAGCTTGGCGAAGAACCCGGCGACCGGCGGCACACCGGCCAGGGAAAACATGAAGATCGCCAGCGCCGCCGCCAGCGCCGGCTGGGTCTTGGACAGACCGGCAAGGTCGCCGATACCCACCACCATGGTATCCCGCCGCCGCATGGACAGGATGCAGGCGAACGCCCCGAGGTTCATGAAGAGATAGATCGCCATGTAGACCATGACGCCGCGCACACCCGCCTCGGATCCTGCCGCCAAACCCATCAGGGCATAGCCGACATGGCCGATGGAGCTGTAGGCCATCAGCCGCTTGATGTTGGTCTGCACGATCGCGGCAAAGGCGCCGACCAGCATCGAGGCGATGGAGATCAGCACGATCACCTGTTGCCACTGATCCACCAGCCCGACGAACGGCTCCATCATCACCCGCATCAGCAAGGCGACGGCGGCGATTTTCGGTCCCACCGAGAAGAACGCGGTCGCCGGCGTCGGCGCGCCGTCGTACACGTCCGGCGTCCACATGTGGAAGGGCACGGCGGAGATCTTGAAGGCGAGCCCGGCCAGGACGAACATGAGGCCGGTGAGGACGCCGAGGGGCGGCACCTCCCCGCCGTAGCCGACGAAGACCTGCCCCAAAAGATCAAAGTTGATCGTGCCGGTAAAGCCATAGATCAGCGAGATACCGTAAAGCAATATGCCCGACGCGAGTGAGCTGAGAATGAAGTATTTCAAGCCGGCCTCTGACGAGCGAACATCTTCACGCTGAAAAGTTGCCAGAACGTAAAGGCACAGACTTTGCAGCTCAAGGCCGATGTAGAGAGCAAGAAAATCGTTGGCCGAAATCATCATCAGCATGCCGACGGTGGCAAACACCACCAGAGTCGGATACTCGAACCGGGCCGACCGGACCAGCTCCAGGTACTGGCTGGACATCAGCAATGACAGCATCGATGCCAACAGCACCAATACCTTGAAGAACACGGCATAACCGTCGAGCACGAACATGTCGCCGAGCGTGGTGACCCGCGCCTCCGGCGACACCGCGACGACCAGCACCAGGGCGACCAGCAGCGCCCCCACTGCCAGCCGGTTGACGAGCCGGGCCGCCATCGCCTGATCGGCCACGTCGCCTTCCGGATCCCGGGTGAAGACACCCACCATCAAGAGCGCCATCCCCGTCAGAGCCAGGAAGATTTCCGGCAGGACCGGCCCCAGGATGAGGATGTCGCCGGCGCTCGTGGTCTCCATGCTCCGTCGTCCCCCTTACCGACCCGCCACGTCGATGGCCGCCATGCCGGCCCGCGCCAACTCCAGCCGATCCACCAGGTTGGTGACGGAGGCATCCATCATGTCGAGGAAAGTCGACGGGTAGACGCCCATCCACAGCACCAGGACGACCAGCGGCAGGAACACCAACACCTCCCTGGGCGACAGATCGCTGATCTTTTTCAGGTGATCCTTGCTCAGCACCCCGAAGATAACCCTGCGGTAGAGGAACAGCATGTAGGCGGCCCCCAGCACGATACCGGTCGCGGTAAATGCCGCCACCCAGGAGTTCACCTGGAAGATCCCAAGCAACACCAGGAACTCGCCGACGAAGCCGCTGGTCCCGGGCAGACCCACCGAGGCCAGCATGAACAGCATGAACACCGCCGCATACACCGGCATGCGATGAACCAGGCCGCCGTACATCGCGATCTCGCGGGAATGGACGCGGTCATAGACCACGCCGACGATGAGGAACAATGCCGCCGACACAATGCCGTGGCTCAGCATCTGAAACACCGCACCCTGCACGCCCTGCACGGTCATGGAGAAGGCGCCGACGGTGACGAATCCCATGTGCGCAACGGATGAATAGGCGATCAGCTTCTTCATGTCCTCCTGGGCCAGCGCCACCAGCGAGGCGTAGATCACCGCCACCACGCTGAGCGCGAAGATCAGCGGCGCGAACTCGATGGACGCCTCGGGGAACATCGGCAGGGAGAACCGGAGGAAGCCGTAGCCGCCGAACTTCAGCAGCACCCCGGCCAGGATGACGGAGCCGGCGGTCGGCGCTTCGACATGGGCGTCCGGAAGCCAGGTGTGCACCGGCCACATGGGCAGCTTGACCGCGAAGGCGACCAGAAAGGCAAACCACAACCACACCTGCATCGAGCGCGGGAAGTCGAACTGCAGCAGGGTCGGAATGTCGGTGGTGCCGGCGGTGAAAAACATCGCCAACATCGCCAGCAGCATCAGCAGCGAGCCGACCAGTGTGTAAAGGAAGAACTTGAAAGCGGCATAGACCCGGCGGGGGCCACCCCAGATCCCGATGATCAGGAACATCGGGATCAGCACGCCCTCGAAAAAGACGAAGAACAGCACCAAGTCCAGCGAGGAAAACATCCCCACCATCATCGTCTCCATGACGAGGAAGGCGACCATGTATTCCTTGACGCGCGACTGGATGCTTTCCCAGCTCGCCAGCACGCAGATCGGGGTGAGCAGCGTCGACAGCAGCACGAACGGCAGCGAAATCCCGTCGATCCCCAGGTGGTAGGCGATGCCCAGTTCCGGCATCCACTCCGCCTGTTCGCGGAACTGGAACTCCGCCGTGGTGGAATCGAACCCGGCCCACAGGCCGAGCGAAAGCAGGAAGGTGGTGAGCGACGTCCACAGCGCGACCCAGCGGGCGTTCCGCGCCACCACCTGCGGCTCGCCGCGGATCATCAGGATGAACGCCGCCCCTGCCAGCGGCAGGAAGGTGATCAGCGACAGAATAGGCAGGTCGCTCATCGCCGGCTCCCTAGCGCACGCCGAACATCAGGTAGAAGCTGACCAGCAGGACCAGGCCGATGAACATGGCGAACGCGTAATGGACGATGTAGCCGGTCTGGATCCGGCGGACCCAGCCGGCCACGTCCACCGTCACCGCGGCGACCCCGTCCGGGCCGATCCCGTCGATCACCGCCCCGTCACCGGATTTCCACAAGCTGCGGCCGAGACGGAAAGACGGTCGCACGAACAGCGCGTCATAGACCTCGTCGAAGTACCACTTGTTGAGGAGGAAGCGGTAGAGCCCCTGGAAGCGCGCCGTCAGCAGACCGGGAAGCTCGGTCCGGATGCCGTACAGGAACACGGCAAGGGCGATGCCGGCAAGACCCACCAGCATCGGCAGGATCGGCACCCAGGCGGGCAGTTGATAGATCGCCTCGTAGACGTCGTGTTCGGGCAGGACGAAGATCGACGCTCCCCAGAACGGCCCGGAACCGGCGCCGACGAAGGCGTGGTAGCCCGCCATGCCGGCGAAGATGGCGCCGACGCCGAGCACCGCCATGGGCAGGAGCATCACCCGTGGCGATTCGTGGACGTGGGCCATCACCTTCTCGTCGGCCCGCGGCGCGCCGTGAAAGGTCATGAGCAGAAGGCGCCAGGAATAGAACGCGGTGAGGAAGGCCGCGACGATGCCGACCCAGAAGGCGAAATACCCGACCGGGGTATCCGCGGCGAAGGCGTATTCCAGCACGATGTCCTTGGAGTAGTAGCCGGCGAACGGCCATATGCCGGCCAGCGCCAGGGAGCCGATCCACATCAACGCATAGGTGACCGGGATCAACCGCCACAGGCCGCCCATATTGCGCATGTCCTGCTCATCGGACATGGCATGGATCACCGCGCCAGCCCCCAGGAACAGGAGTGCCTTGAAAAAGGCGTGGGTCATCAGGTGGAAGATGCCGGCGGAGTAGGCGGAGACGCCGAGCGCGAAGAACATGTAGCCGAGCTGGGAGCAGGTGGAATAGGCGATCACCCGCTTGATGTCGTTCTGCACGCAGGCGACGG
>REES01000052.1 GCA_007694935.1 Rhodospirillales bacterium | reverse complement strand
CCTGCAAGAACTACGACGGCGACGTGCAGTCGGACACGGTGGCGCAGGGCTTCGGCTCCCTCGGCCTGATGACCTCGGTGCTGCTGACGCCGGACGGCGATGTGGTGGAGGCGGAGGCGGCGCATGGCACTGTCACCCGGCACTACCGCATGCATCAGCAGGGCAAGGAAACCTCCACCAACCCGATCGCCTCGATCTTCGCCTGGACCCGCGGCCTGCACTACCGCGGCAAGTTCGACGGCACGCCCGACGTGCAGGAATTCGCCGAGGCGCTGGAGGCGGTGTGCATCGAGACGGTGGAGAGCGGGCAGATGACCAAGGACCTCGCCATCCTGATCGGCCCGGACCAGCCGTGGCTCACCACCCAGCAGTTCCTCGACACCCTGGACGCCAACCTGAAGCAGCGCCTCGGCTGACACGTCCGGAAGGCGTCCAGAACCGGCGCCGGCCGCCACGGATCCTGTCCACGCCGTGGATGGCGCCAGCCGTCCCGACGAACGGCGGCTCAGGGTCAGGCCAGGGTCCGCTCGACGATGTCACAGACGATATGCCCGACCAGGATGTGCATCTCCTGAATCCGGGGGGTGGCGGTGGTGGGCACCTTGAGGCAGAGGTCGCACAGCGGCTCCATCCGGCCGCCGGACGCACCGGTGAGGCCGACGGTGGCGACGCCCCTCTCGCGGGCGGCGACCAGCGCCGCCACCACATTGGCGCTGTTGCCGCTGGTTGATATCGCAACCAGCACGTCGCCCGGCTTGGCGATGCCGCGCACCTGGCGCGCGAACACCTCATCGTAGCCGAAATCGTTGGCAATGGCGGTAAGGGACGAGGTGTTGACGGTGAGGGCCATCGCCGGCAGCGGGGCCCGGTCGATCAAAAACCGGCCTTCCAGTTCCGCGGCCAGGTGCTGGGCATCGGCCGCGGACCCGCCGTTGCCGCAGAACATCACCTTGCCACCGCCACGGATCGCCACGATCAGCCGTGCGGCGATGTCGCCGATCAGATCGGTCTGGCCCTCCAGGATACCCAGGTTGGCGGCCGCCTCCCGAATGGCGCTGAGAATCAGAGTGTTTGGGGCTGACATGGACCGGGTGGATGTCATCGGCTGCAGTTGGTGTGGTTCGGGTTGCCAAACGGATCCGAAGGGCCGGTGACAGGTACCCGGCATTCGATCGCTCGGGCCGTGCCTGGTAGGATCACATTTACCTTCGGCGCTTAGATAGCTTAGGCGCCTACCCCTCGTCATCCCTCTTGACGGCGACCGACCTCCCGTGCAACCGGAGAGTGCAGGTGGGGTTCCACTAGAATGCAGCGCGACCCAAGCTCGACCCGGTTCCCGACGGTCTCGGTCGTGGTGCCGACCTTCCGCGAACGGGACAACCTGGAACCGCTGATCACCCGGATAGAAGCGGCTCTGGCCGATTCATTTCCCGACTACGAGATCGTCATCGTCGACGACGACAGCGGCGACGGTACCGAGGCCTTGATCGCGGCGCTGCAGGACCGGGGGAGCCCGGTGCGCCTGATCGTCCGACGCACGGAACGCGGCCTGAGCTCCGCCGTGCTGCGCGGCTTCGAGGAAGCCAACGGCGCCTACCTGGTGTGCATGGATGCGGACCTGAGCCATCCGCCGGAAGCGTTGCCCGAGATGCTGGCACCCCTGATCGACGGCCGTGCCGAGTTCACCATCGGCAGCCGCTACGTCGCCGGCGGCAGCATCGACGGCGACTGGGGCCTGTTCCGCTGGCTCAACAGCAAGGTGGCCACCGTGCTCGCCCGCCCGTTCACGCGGGTGCGCGATCCGATGTCGGGCTGCTTCGCGATGCCGCGCACGGTATTTGCCCGGGCCCGGGATCTCAACCCGGTGGGTTACAAGATCGGCCTCGAGCTCCTGGTCAAATGCGAGTGCCGCACCGTGGAAGAAGTGCCGATCCATTTCGCCGACCGGCAGGCGGGGGAAAGCAAGCTCTCGATTAGGGAGCAGTTCAATTACGGTCGCCACATCAAGCGGCTGTTCGACTACAAGTACGGTCCGGTGTCGCGGTTTCTGCAGTTCTGCATGGTGGGCGGTACTGGTGTTGTCGTGGATCTCCTGATATACGCGTTCCTGCTCGGCATGGGCGTGTCTCTGGGCGTGGCACGGGCCGGCGCCATCCTTTCCGCGATGACGTCCAATTTCACGCTCAACCGCTACGTGACCTTCAGCTACAGCCGGAAGGGCGATCTGATCCGGCAGTATCTTCGTTTCGTCGCCACCTCGGCGCTCGGTGCAGTGCTGAGCTGGGGTATCTCGGTCTCGCTGACGTTCACCATTCCGTTCTTTCAGGACCGCATCTATCTCGCTGCCCTGATCGGCATTCTGGTCGGCACCATCAGCAACTTTCTGTTCTCTTTCGGTTGGGTGTTTCGCAAGGACAGGCCGGCCTGGCGGGGCTCGCTCCGCCGATGACCGGCGGCAGCCGACGCGGCTCCGGCAGCCTTCGGGCTCAGCGCCAGATCGGCCGGCCGGAGCCGGGCAGGCCGTAGCGGGGCCAAGCCTCGCTGATCTTGGCGATGACGTCGTCGGTCATTCGGATCGGTCGGCCCCAGGGGCGATGGGTTTCCGGCGGGAGCTTGGCGGTGGCATCGATGCCGAGCTTGCCGCCGAGGCCGGATTCCGGCGAGGCGAAATCCAGATAGTCGATCGGCGTGCCCTCGATCACGGTGATGTCGCGGCCCGGATCGACATTGGTGGAGACCGCCCAGATCACGTCCTTCCAGTCGCGGGCGTTGATGTGCGCATCCACGACGATCACGAACTTGGTGTACATGAACTGGCGGAGGTACGACCAAACCCCCATCATGATCCGCTTGGCGTGGCCGGGATAAGCCTTGCGCATCGCCACCACCGCCACCCGGTAGGAGCAGCCTTCCGGCGGCAGCCAGAAGTCCACCACCTCCGGGAACTGCTGGGTGAACAGGGGGATGAACACCTCGTTGAGGGCTTCGCCCAGCACCGACGGTTCGTCCGGCGGCCGACCGGTGAAGGTCGACAGGTAGATCGGCTGCCGCCGCATGGTGATGGCGCTCACCGTGAACACCGGGAACGGCTCGACCGCGTTGTAATAGCCGGTGTGATCGCCATACGGGCCCTCGTCGCCGTAATCGTCCAGAGCGACGTGCCCTTCCAGGATGATCTCGGCCTCCGCCGGCACCTTGAGCGGGATCGTCCGGCAGGCCACCAGTTCCACCTTGGCGCCCCGCAGCAGCCCGGCGAACTGGTACTCGGAAACCGTATCGGGCACCGGCGTGACCGCGGCCAGGATGGTGCCGGGATCGGCGCCGATCACCGCCGCCGCCGGCAGCGGCTCGCGCCGCGCCTGCTTCCAGCGGGCATGGTGCTGGGCACCGCCGCGGTGCTTGAGCCAGCGCATATAGGTGGTGTTGCGCCCGGTCACCTGCATCCGGTAGATGCCGAGATTGGGGGTGTCGCGCCGATCGCCGCCGCGGGTGCCGGCACTCGGCCCCTCGGTCACCACCAGCGGCCAGGTGATCAGCGGCGCGGGCTCCCCCGGCCAGCAGGTCTGCACCGGCAACTGGCCGAGGTCGATGGCATCGCCGGTCAGCACGACCTCCTGGCAGGGGGCACGGCTCACCGTCTTCGGGCGCATCGCCATCACCGTCTTCAGCAGCGGCAGCATGTCCAGCGCTTCCCGCCAGCCCCCCGGCGGCTCCGGCTGGCGCAGGAACGCCAGCGTCTCCCCCACTTCCCGCAATTGCGCCGGCTCCCGGTCCATCCCCCAGGCCACCCGTTCCACCGTGCCGAACAGATTCACCAGCACCGGCATCTCGAACCGGCGGCCGTCGGTCCCCACCACGTTTTCGAACAGCACCGCGGGGCCGCCTTCGGCCAGCAGCCGGGTCTGAATCTCGGTCATCTCCAGCACCGGAGAGACCGGCTCGCGGACACGCACCAGCCGGCCGTCCCGCTCCAGGCGGTCGATAAACCCGCGCAACGAGGTGTAAGCCATCCGTTTTTTCCTTGTCCGCACTGAGCTTGTCCCGGGCGGGCATGGGAGGCGAAGGGCACTGCGGCGTCAAGCGGCGGCTTACAGGGAAAGAAATTTAATAACCAGCATATATTAAAAAACCCGTTGCGCGTCCCCGCGGCCGGTGGTACCGTCACGTCCATGTCGAACCCGCTCCGCCGCTATGATTTCAGTGAACGCTTGGCCGACATCCTCGGCGAGTCGCGCCGGGATCTCCGGGTCCGGGTGACGCTCCTGGTTGCCGCCGGTATTTTCCCGCCCGGACGCCGCGGCCCCGGTGCACCCCTTGCCACCCCGGACGATGCGGCGGCCCTGCTGCTGGCCGTGCTGGCCGCGCCGGCTCAAGTCCATACCGCCGAGGCGGTGCACAGCTACGGTGCGCTGGTCCCGACCACCCTCGCCCCCGGCGCCGCCGCCACCGGCATCTACCTTGGCCCGCCCCCCCACGCGACCGCGGCGGACCGCCCGCACGGCCATCTGCCGCTGCTCATCGGCCGGCCGCCGCTGCGGGAAGCGCTGGCGCGGCTTCTCGAAGACGTGGCCGCCGGCGATGCGGCCGACCGCGATGCCCTGGCCAGGGATCTGTTCGGCCTTTGGGTGGCGCGCGGGGTTCCGGTCGCCGCCCTGCAGTTCGCCGCATGGCGGGAGGGGCAGCGCAGCCTGTGGACCCAGCGGTTCGAACTGCCCAAGGGCGCGCAACCGCCGGCTTGGCTGGACCCGTCCCGGGGCGGCACCGCCGACCCCGGTCTCCTGCTCAGCGCTTTCCTGCCGGTGCAGAAGCTCATCGCCATCGGCAGCCTGATCACCCCACAACCCGAAAGGACCCGCCTGATGCATGGCATGATCCCTCCCCAGTCCCGGCTCGCCGGCCTCGCCGACCTGGTCCGCTCGCGCCGCAACCGCCGCCCCTGGGAGCGATTCCTCGGCAAAGCCGAAGAAGCGTTCGCACGGGTTCAGGAAATCGAACATCGGCCCAGCCGCCTCACCGAGGTGCCCGCCTTCGGCAGCAACCCGGGCAACTTGAAGATGTACCGCTACGTGCCCCCGGGTCTGCCCACCGGTGCGCCGCTGGTGGTGGTATTGCACGGCTGCACCCAGACCGCCGCGTCCTATGATGATGGCACCGGCTGGACCACCCTCGCCGACCGCCACGGCTTTGCCGTGCTGCTGCCGCAGCAGCGGCGCCGCAACAACCCGCTCCGCTGCTTCAACTGGTTCAAGGCGGAAGACACAGCGCGGGACTCCGGGGAGGTCCTGTCGATCCGCCAGATGGTGGACCGCATGGTAGCGGATCACGGCCTGGACGCTTCTCAGGTGTATGTGACCGGCGTTTCGGCCGGCGGTGCCATGGCGTCGTCCCTGCTCGCCACCTATCCGGATGTGTTCGCCGGTGGAGCCATCATCGCCGGCGTTCCGTACCGTGCGGCGCTGGGCCTGCAGGAAGGGTTCGACGTGATCTTCCAGGGGCGCACCTTGCCGCCGGTTGAGTGGGGGGATCGCGTTCGCCAGGCCTCGGGCCACAGCGGTCCGTGGCCGCGCGTCACCGTCTGGCACGGCGCCGAGGACGGCACCGTCAGCCCGGCCAATGCGGAGGAGATCATCAAGCAGTGGGCGGATGTGCACGGCCTTGCGCATCACCACAGTGCCGAGGATCGGGTGCGGGGCCACCGCCGCCGCCAGTGGCACGGGCCGGATGGGACGGTGGTGCTCGAGTCCTATACCGTCAACGGCATGGCACATGGCGTGCCGATCGATCCCGCCGGGGCGGACGGAGTTGGCAACCCGGCGCCGTTCATCCTGGACGTGGGCCTCTGTTCGACCCGTCACATCGCGGCGTCCTGGGGCCTCACCGCCCGCCAGCATGAGGTTCCGCCGGTCCTTGCCCTGCCGGCGACGACCGAGGGTCACGGCGATACGGATACGACCTCTCCCGCACGGGCACGCGAGGACCGCGAGGACGATGCGGCATTCCATGCGGATTTCGGCCATGACGAGGGTGCGGCACAGGACTTCGACCTCGGCGTCGATATCGAGGGCATCCTGACCAAATCGTTCGAGGCGGCGGGCCTGCTCCAGGGCGGCCGCGGCAAGCCCGGGGTGGTCGCCGGCATCGACATTCCCGGTCTCGTGACCGCATCGCTGCAGGCCGCCGGGGTGATGCGGGGGGGTGGCCCCGGTATCACCAAGGGCCAGGCTCGTGGGCCGGCCGGCATCGACATCCCGGGTATCCTGGCAGCGTCGTTCCAGGCCGCGGGCCTGCTGCGGCCGGACCGGGGAACGGCCCAGGACGGAAGCGCGGCCGGGTGGGCCCCCGAGCCGGCGGCTGAGCCGGCGCCCGAACCAGCCCCCGAACCAGACTCCGAACCAGCCTCCAAGGCCGCTCCCGAGTCGACGGCCGAGGCGCCGTCGGAACCTTCGGGGGCGGCGGCGGAAGAGGTCAGTGAGGGCTGGCAGCTGTTCCAGAGCGGGGCCGCGGCGGCAGCCGGGTCCCGTGCAACCCCAGACGGGGCCGTGCTGTCCGGTGAGGTCTCATCCGGCGGCGACGGCGCGGTGGGCAGCCGGGTGCGCTCGGTCTCCTGCCGCCTCACCCTCGGGCCACAGCCCAGCTTGGCCTACGCGCGGCGCCTGGAGCTGCAGGCCTCAGCCAACATGTTCACCACCGCCCGCTTCCGGGTTCTGGTGGACGCTGAGCCGGTGGACGAGGTCAGCGCCGTCGGCATGGACTACGCCGAGGCTGACTGGACGGAACGGCGGGGCATCGACCTCACCCCCTTCGCCGGCAGCACCGTGACCCTGACGTTCGAGGTCGCCGCCAATGCCAACGTCTGCCAGACCGTCTCGGCCAAGGCGTGGATCCGAAACGTCGTGATCGGCGACGCCCACGAGGCAAGCACGTCGGCCGCCTGACCTTTCGCGCTCCCGAGCCTGGAGTCCTCGCGAGGACTTCAGGTTCGGGCCTCGCCGCGACCATCATCCTCGTTCCGGGCGGGCCGGCTGTTGGTGTTGGACCTGCCGCCGCGACCATGCTAAAGAAGCGCCACCGTACCGACCGCCGTTTCGTTCAAATCCAATCGATTGCAGCAGGGAGGGGAGCATGGCCCGACGAATTCTGATCGCCGGCAACTGGAAGATGAATGGACTGCAGTCCGACGGGCTCGCGCTGGCATCCGCACTGGCGACGCACATGCGCGGAACGTCCGATCCCGCGTTCGAAATGCTGGTCTGCCCGCCGTTCACGCTTATCTCCAAGGTGGTGGACGCGGTTGCCGGCAGCGGCATTCAGGTGGGCGGCCAAGACTGCCATGCCGCCGAAAAGGGTGCCCATACCGGCGACACCAGCGCGTGGATGCTCAAGGACCTCGGCTGCACCTATGCCATTGTCGGCCATTCCGAGCGCCGCACCGACCACGGCGAGAATGATGCCACCGTCAAGGCCAAGGCCGAGGCGGCGCTGGCCGCCGGGTTGCGTGCCATCGTCTGCATCGGCGAGACCCTGGAAGAGCGGGATGCCGGCAAGACCCTGGATGTCAACCGGACCCAGCTCCACGGTTCGCTGCCGGCGGGCGCCACCGCGGAAAACACCGTCATCGCCTACGAGCCGGTGTGGGCGATCGGCACCGGGCGCACCGCGACCCCGGAACAGGCGCAGGAAGTGCACGCGATGATCCGGAGCGAACTGGTCGGCAAGCTCGGTCAGGGCGTGGCCGACGCCATGCGGGTGCTCTATGGCGGGTCGATGAATCCCAAGAACGCCAAGGAGCTGCTCGCCCAGCAGGATATCGACGGCGGCCTGATCGGTGGCGCATCGCTCAAGGCCGACGATTTCTGGGCGGTGGCGCAAAGCTGCCCCTGAACACAGGCAAGGATCGTTTCGGTTTTCGATGATCACGGTCATTCTCGTCATCCACCTCATCCTCGCCATCGCGCTGGTGGGAGTGGTCCTCCTCCAGCGCAGCGAGGGCGGTGCCCTCGGGATCGGCGGCGGCGGCGGCATGAGCGGCTTCATGACCGGCCGCAGCACCGCCAACCTGCTGACCCGGGCGACGGCGATCCTCGCCGCCTTGTTCATCTGCACCAGCCTGACGCTGGCCAAGCTGGCCGGCACCAGCCCGGCACCACGATCGATTCTCGATCACCCGATGCCGCCTGTTCAGGAGCAACCGGCGGAGCCCCGGGCGCCGGCGGCGCCGCTGGCCCGCTAAACTATTGCGTGTCCTTGAAAGCCGTTTAACGACTTTGGCGAGGGGGCCGGCCTGCGGCGCGGCGTTTGCCCGGTCCGCCCGGCCGGTGTAGGTTGCCGGCCCATGACCCGGTTCATCTTCATCACCGGCGGCGTGGTTTCTTCCCTGGGCAAGGGCTTGGCCTCGGCAGCCTTGGGCGCACTGTTGCAGGCTCGGGGGTTCCGGGTCCGACTGCGCAAGCTCGATCCGTACATCAATGTCGATCCGGGAACGATGAGCCCGTATCAGCACGGCGAGGTCTATGTCACCGATGACGGGGCGGAGACCGATCTCGATCTCGGCCACTACGAACGGTTCACCGGGGTGCCGGCCAAGCGCAGCGACAATGCCACCACCGGGCGGATCTATTCCGAGGTGATCGCGCGGGAGCGCCACGGCGATTACCTCGGCGCCACCATTCAGGTCATCCCCCACATCACCGACGCGATCAAGGCGTTCGTCGCCGATGATCTGGAAGACGAGGATTTCGTCTTGTGCGAGATCGGCGGCACCGTCGGCGACATCGAGGGGCTGCCGTTCCTGGAAGCCATCCGCCAGATGGGCAACGATCTGGGGCGGGACCGCGTCATGTATATTCACCTGACGCTGGTGCCCTATCTGCCATCGTCGGGCGAGCTCAAGACCAAGCCGACGCAGCACTCGGTCAAGGAGCTTCTCAACGTCGGTATTCAGCCCGATGTGCTGCTGTGTCGCGCCGACCGGCCGATCCCGGACGGGGAGCGGCGCAAGATCGCCCTGTTCTGCAATGTCCGGAACGAGGCGGTGATCCCGGCCCTGGATGTCGCCAGCATCTATGCGGTGCCGATCACCTATCATGAAGAGGGGCTGGATGACGTCGTCTGCCGTCATTTCCGGCTCACCCCGGCGGCGCCCGATCTGGCGCGGTGGGAGAGCATCTTGACCCGGCTGACCCGGCCCGAGGGCGAGGTGACGATCGCCGTGGTCGGCAAGTACACCGGCCTGCCGGATGCCTACAAGTCGCTGACCGAGGCCTTGATCCACGGCGGCATTGCCAACAACGTTCGCGTCGCTGTCGACTGGATCGATTCGCAGGTGTTCGACGACGGCCAGGCGATCCAGCGCCTTGAGGGCGTGCACGGGATTCTGGTGCCGGGCGGGTTCGGCGAACGCGGCAGCCAGGGCAAGGTGGAGGCGGCCCGGTTCGCCCGCGAACGGCGGATCCCCTATTTCGGGATCTGCTTCGGCATGCAGATGGCGGTGGTGGAAGCCGCGCGGAACCTCGCCGGCATCCCCGGCGCGGGCTCCACCGAATTCGGCCCTTGTCCCGCTCCGGTGGTCGGGTTGATGACCGAATGGTTGCGCGGCAACCAGATGGAGCACCGGATGGCCGATGGCGATCTCGGCGGCACCATGCGCCTCGGTGCCTACGAATGCGTGATCCGGCGGAACAGCCGGGCGTTCCAGATCTACCGTACGGACCGCATCAGCGAACGCCATCGCCATCGCTATGAGGTCAACAACAACTACATCGGCGTGCTGGAACGTCACGGCCTTTACTTCTCCGGAATGTCGCCGGACGGCCTGCTGCCGGAGATGGTGGAAATCCCTGATCACCCTTGGTTCGTCGGCGTCCAGTTCCACCCGGAACTGAAATCCAAGCCGTTCGACCCGCATCCCCTGTTCACGTCGTTCGTCGAGGCGGCGGTAGCCCAGTCGCGGCTGGTGTAGGCGAGTCGGCATGCCAAGCCACGTCTCCGTCGGTCCGGTGGTGTTCGGTAACGACCTGCCGCTGGTGCTGATCGCCGGGCCGTGCGCCATGGAGAGCCGGGCCCACGCCCTGGAGACGGCGGAAGCCCTCAGGGACATGGCCGCACGCCTCGGCCTCGGACTGGTCTACAAGACCTCGTTCGACAAGGCCAACCGCACCAGCCTCGACGCCGCCCGGGGTGTCGGCTTGGCCGCGGCGCTGCCGGTGTTCGCCGAGATCCGGGAGCGCCTGGGCCTGCCGGTGCTGACCGATGTGCACACGGCGGAGCAGTGCAGGCTGGTGGCGGAAGCGGTCGATATCCTGCAGATTCCGGCATTCCTGTGCCGGCAGACCGACCTGCTGGTGGCGGCGGCCGAGACCGGCCGGGTGGTGAACGTGAAGAAGGGCCAGTTCCTCGCACCCTGGGACATGGCGGCGGTGGTGGCCAAGGTGCGCGGCGCCGGCAACGACGCGGTACTGGTGACCGAACGCGGGGCCAGCTTCGGCTATAACACCCTGGTCAGCGACATGCGGGCGCTGCCGGTGCTGGCCGCGACCGGCTGCCCGGTGGTGTTCGACGCCACCCATTCCGTGCAGCAGCCGGGCGGGCGCGGCACCGCGTCGGGAGGCCAGCGGGAATTCGCGCCGGTGCTGGCACGCGCCGCCGTGGCGATCGGCGTCGCCGCGGTGTTCATCGAGACCCATCCCGATCCCGACCGCGCCCCCAGCGACGGCCCCAACATGATTCCCATGGCGGAACTGCCGGCCGTTGTGGAGCTGCTGATGCAGCTGGACCGGCTGGCCAAGGCCCACCCGGTCGTGGTCTGAGTTTGTAAGGATCCGCCGTCCTGGCCGTTCGGTTTCAGTGTGTTTTAACAGCCTCACACAAGAAAAAATGGATTGCTTCGCCTTCGGCTCGCAATGACGAGATGAAATTCCGGGTGTTCGAAACCGATTTTATTGACATAAACAAATAACTCTTCACGCAATGTGACGGAGTCACCATCGTCATTGCGAGCCGAAGGCAAAGCAATCCATCAATGAATTCTATCCGGTGTGGCAGTCGACTGCGGACCGTGGGACTGTTCAAAACCACGCCAGCGCGATCACGGCCAGCGCGGCGAAGGTGAGCGGCCAGAAGGCGAGCTTGACGATCTCCCCGTCGTTGCGGTGCAGGAAGCGCAGCCCCCGCGGCAGGCCGTGGGTGGTCGAAAATGTGAAGACCGCCACCAGGAGGATCAGCACGTAAATCAGGAGATAGAACGATTCGATATAGACGATACCGTAGCCCGTAAAGCGCTGACGCAACTGGATGTGGCCGAGCAGCACCAGAAAGAACAGGCCCGAGCAGGCGCCGATCAGGGAAAGGGTTGTAAACCCAAACCGTTTGGCCTTGTCGCCGTCCAATGTCACCGTCATCAGCATGCCGAACAGCAAGGCAACGACAACAAACAACGGCACCATATGAATCACGAAGGGGTCCAGAAACTGACGCTCCAGGACGATGTTGAAGTGGAGCTCTGGCAGCACGCGTGCACCCGGACGCTCATGCACGCCGAAATCGGTATCGTAGCCGAACGCCTGGTACTGGAAAAACGTCTCGTCGATGCGCCAGCCATCGAGGACGATGCCCCGATCGACCCCGAAGATGGCGCCGGCCTCCGTCGAGGCGTAGGCGGCAAGGTCCGGCACCAGGATCACCCGCCGCGTGAAATCCGGGTGCCAAAGACGGAGCCAGACCGTCTTGTGGTCGATCGGGTAATCGTCGTAGTCGAACCATTGGCGCAGGGCGACGTCGAAGTGCCAGCCGATCAGTTCGTAACCGTCGCCGCGTTTGCGGTACGCGATCTCGGTACGCTCGCCGGCATCGCCGCGCACCGATTCCGGGAACACGACGCCGCGACTAAGGCCTTCCGGCAAATCATCGTCGTAGCGCTGCCAGACGTATCCGGTCACATGAACGTCGTTCGGGGTTCGGAACGCCAGCGACTGGATGAACACGCCGGTCGGCACCAGGAACGGCTCGCTTCCGTCCACCGGCGGCGAGAACCCTTCACGGTCCAGATAAATCTGCACATCCGCCGGCGTGATGAGCTGTTCCGGGTTGGGGTCAAACGACGTGTGCACCCGCCACCACTGCACCCCGACCACCCCCGCCAGCAGCAGGGAGATGGCCAAGCTGATCCACCAGCGTGCCGGATGGCCTGAAGCCGCCACGGTGTGGTTCCTTCCCGCCTGCGCGCGGTCGCGCCATCAGCCATGTCGCAGACTCGCTTCGCGCCGTCAACCCGGCGCCCGGCCGCGCTTGCCACGCCCGGGCGTTGCGGGGTAAAGAGCAGCGGTCTGCCGGCGGGACCAAGATCACAGGCCCGGAAAGCTCAAGATTCGATCATCATCAGCATCGCAGGGGAGAGGAGCTTCCATAGCATGAGTGCGATTACCGATGTGACGGCACGCGAGATCCTCGACAGCCGGGGCAATCCCACGGTCGAGGTGGACGTAATCCTGGAGAGCGGGGCCATGGGACGGGCTGCCGTGCCGTCGGGGGCCTCCACCGGCGTTCACGAGGCGGTGGAGCTGCGCGACGGCGACAAGAGTCGCTACGGTGGCAAGGGTGTCACCAAGGCGGTCGCCGCTGTCAACGGGGAGATCTTCGATGCCATCCGTGGCATGGAGGCCACCGATCAGGTGATGGTCGACCAGACGATGATCGACCTGGACGCCAGCGCGAACAAGAGCCGGCTCGGCGCCAACGCCATTCTCGGCGTGAGTCTGGCCCTGGCCAAGGCCGCTGCCGAGGAATCCGAGCTGCCGCTCTACCGCTATATCGGCGGGACGCAGGCGCGGGTTCTTCCGGTGCCGATGATGAACATCGTCAATGGCGGCGCCCATGCTGACAACCCCATCGACATCCAGGAATTCATGATCATGCCGGTCTCGGCTGCCAGCATCGCCGAAGCCGTGCGCATGGGGGCGGAAGTGTTCCACGCCCTGAAGAAGGGGCTGAAGGACGCCGGCCACAACACCAACGTCGGCGACGAAGGCGGGTTCGCTCCCGCGCTGGGCAGCGCTGACGAGGCCTTGACCTTCATCATGAAGGCGGTCGAGGCCGCCGGCTACAAGCCGGGCGACGACATCGTGCTCGCCCTGGACTGCGCGTCTAGTGAGTACTTCAAGGACGGCAAGTACATCCTGGCCGGTGAGAACAAGCAGCTGGATGCCGGCGGCAACGCCCGCTACCTGGCCGATCTGGTGGACCGCTACCCGATCATCTCCATCGAGGACGGGATGGACGAGGACGATTGGGACGGCTGGAAGATCCTGACCGATGAGATCGGCAACCGCTGTCAGCTGGTCGGCGACGACCTGTTCGTCACCAACCCGATTCGGCTGGCCGACGGCATCCGCCAGGGCATCGGCAATTCGATCCTGGTCAAGGTCAACCAGATCGGCTCGCTGACCGAGACCCTGGAAGCCGTGGAGATGGCGCACAAGGCCAAGTACACCTGCGTGATTTCCCACCGCTCGGGGGAGACCGAGGACTCCACCATCGCCGACATCGCGGTCGCGACCAATGCCGGACAGATCAAGACCGGCAGCCTCAGCCGTTCCGACCGGATCGCCAAGTACAACCAGCTCATCCGCATCGAGGAGCAACTCGGCACTGCGGCGCAGTACATGGGCAAGCGCGTCCTCCGCGCCTAGGCGGTTCGGCGAATAATCTTACGGGGGGCGAGCGGCCGCAGGTGCTGCCGCCCGTCCCCCAACGTTTTTTGGATCCGGGGCAGCCCCCGATCCCCCGGGGGCCACCCGTTCAGTGCCCCCGAAGGCGGGTATCGGGCGGCGGCCTTCCAAGGTCAGCCGAAGGCCGCGGCCACGGTTTCTATGGGGAGAAAGAGGGTTCGGCTGTCGGCCGGGAATGCGATGAACTCTGCGCAATTCATGTAGAAACGCTTCGCCGTATCGTCCTTGGCGTGAACGACCACCGCTGCGATGCCGATGCTCTGCGAAGCCAAGGCTATGCGGCGCAGGGCATCCGAGAGGATGTCGGCCCCCAGTCCCTTTCCTGCGTGATCCTGACTGACCGCCAGTCGGCCAATGATGGAGACCGGTATCGCTTCTGGAGCGTTGCGCCGGATCCGTCCCGGCGCGGCCGCGCGTTCGATCGCCCCAGCGGAAATGCAAAAGTACGCGACGACCCTATTGCCATCGCAGACGACATAGGTTCGCGAAAACCGGCTTTCGTTTCTGAGGGCCCGCTGTCTCAGCCAGTCATTCAGGGCCGGCTCACCGCAGTCAAATGTCGAGAGGTCGTGATCCCCGGTGAGAGCAACGGGCGCCGACAATCCGTATGCGGAGGGCCCTTTCTCCTGGCTCACCGCTCCCATGCCGGAACGCGGCGCAACAGCGCCCTCAGATTCGGGCCCGGCGCCGGCGGGTTTTCCAGCGCATGCGCGAAGGCGTCATAGCGCTCCGGATCCAGCGCGAAAAGTCGCTGATCCAGCAGAACATCGATCGCCTGCCGTCGCGCGCTCTCGATCATGAACTCGGTCCGCGTCTTGCCAAGAACCGCCGCCGCGTCGTCGATGAGTTGGCGGGTCCGGGCTTCGATGCGGAGGTTGATGCTGCCTCTGGTATCAGCGGCCCGAGCACGGTCTCCGACCGCTGCGGTTACAGCCTTCGATGCTCTGGCCACGGTTGACTCGCCCTTCGACATGCAATCGAATCTGCTCTCCCGTATCCACAATGTCAATGCGCAAGGTTTCCTGCCAGCCCAAGCCGAGGCCGCAGCAGGCAAATCGGAATGGTTGCGCTTCAGCGGCACCACGTCTTCGTAAAGCGGGTTGCCGGACTCACGCACACGGTTGCCTTGGCAAGCGGTTGGTAATACCACTCTGGCCAGAGTAGAGTTGAGATCGATCAACACTGTTGAGAAGCGCCGGCAGAAGCGGCGCAGGCGGACATGGGCTTGGTTGCCGCTCTGAAAAGGTTCCTTCGCTATCTCGCCGGCCCGGCCATCGGGCTGCTGCTGATCGCCTTTTTCGCCTATCACGTCGTCCACGGTGACCGCGGCCTTGCGGCCTGGGAAGAGATGGAGCGACAGTATGCGGAGGCTGTCGCGGAACGGGACCGCCTCCATGCCGAACGGCAGATTCTGGAACACCGGGTCCGCCTGCTGCGGCCGGAGAGCCTGGATGCCGACCTGCTTGAGGAGATGGCCCGGCGCACCCTCGGCCTCGGCCATCCCGACGACCTGGTGATCTTTCCCGAAGACGAGGCTGGTCAGCCGCGGCCGTGAACGCGGCCGCGCAGCCGGCCGCACAACTTCGTCAACGAACGTCCGGCCGTGCCGCGCGTGCCGGGGGTACCTCAGCGGAGCCAGGTGCCGTCGTCGCCGATCTTGCCCGGGCCATCCAGGACCCAGATGCCGGCGGAGTTGCCGCGCACCCCGAATGAAAGGCTGCCATCGCCCACGTGGATCTCGCCCCCCGTGACGGCATCGCGGTAGACGCCGTTGCGCACGCCGTCCACGTGGATGTGCTGGTCCCCCCCGATGGCGAGGCCGACCACCGCGTAGCTGGCGCCGTCGTCGAGATCACGGACGAAGCGGATGCCGCTGCCCCATTCATGGATGTGGCTCATGTGCGCCTTCTGCAACGCCGGGATGGCCCGCCGGATCCGGTTCAGCCGTCGGATGTGCTGATAGAGCGGATGGCTCTGGGTCTCCTTGATGCGGTCGTCGGTGAGGTGGTCGCCGAAGTAGGCGCGGCCCGTGGTATCCAGGGTGTCGTCGTTGCCGATGACGTCCTGGGGTGCGCCCTTCATGAACTCGATCTCCTCCCCGTAGTAGAGGCAGGGGATGCCCCGCACCGTCCAGATCAGGTTGTAGGCGGCCGCCGCCATCCACGCCTCCCCCTTGAAGCGGAAGCGGAAGTCGTTGTCGGGGCCGACGTCGTGGTTCTGCAGGAAGGTGACCAGGGTGGTGGCATCGCCGTAGATCCAGTCCATCTCCAGCACCCGGGCGACGCCGTCGAAGCTGCCGCGGGACAGGTTGTCGCGAAAGGTGGAGAACAGCCCGAAATCCAGCTGCGGGAAACCGGAGTCACCGCCCGAGTTGGGGTCCTGCGGATCGTTGCCGAGGCGGGTGTACCACCACGGGCGGATCGGTGACGGGCCGTTGTCGCCGCCGCCGAGATCGCCCCAGCCGTAGCCCTTCACCAGGTTCTCGCCGAACACGAACACCCCCGGCTTGTGCGCCTTCCAGGCGTTGACGTACTCGAGCAGGTTGCCGCGCTCGATGTGCTTGACGGTGTCGATGCGGAGGGCATCCACCCCCATGTCCAGGTACGTGTTGATCGAACCGATGATGTAGTCCTTGACGGTCTGCCCCTCGGTATTGAGGTCGATGCAGTCGCCGGCGATGTGCTTCTGCTGCAGCGGCCACGGATTCTCCCAGTCGCCGCCGGCGATGAAGCCGTGCTGGTGGTACCACTCGGGATCAAGGGTTCCGGCATCGATGCCGAAAAAGCGCCCCGGATCGTAGCCGGGCTTGGGCACCGTCTCTCCGGTCTTGGGATCCTTTAGGGGGACCTTGCCTTCGGGATCGGTGGCGTGCCGCTCCCGGTACCAGTCCGGGGCAACGGGGTTGTCGATGTCGTCGCGGTTGGGCCAAGCGTAGTTGCCGAGGTTGCCCTGATAGGGCCCGTGGTCGACCCGGCCCTGCTCCGAGCCCTGGGGCACGTAGTATTTGATCGGCAGGTGATCGATCCAGACCTTGCCGCGGATGCCGAACTGGCAGGAGTGATTGATCACCACGTCCTGGATGATCTTGATGCCGCGAGGGTGGGCGGCGTCGATCAGGTCCTGGTAGGTGGCATCGGGGGATTCCAGGCGGGGATCGATGCGGGTCCAGTCGTAGCCGTGGTAGCCGTGGTAATCCAGGCCGCTGCGGTTCTCGATCGGCGGGGTGATCCAGATGGCGGTGAAACCCAGGTCGCGGATGTAGTCCAGGCGCTGGATCAGCCCCTTGAAGTCGCCGCGCCAGTGGGGGTCGATCGCCTTCCCGGTGGCGGGGTCGAAGCGGATGCGATCGCGGCAGAAGAAGTTGTTGGAGGGATCGCCATCGTAGAACCGGGCGGTCAGCAGGAAATAGATCGTCTCCTCCCGGAAGTCCTTGCCGGTGAGTTCGGGCTGCGGCTTGCGAGGCTGCGGTTTCGGTGCCTTGATTTGGCCTTGTGCAGACCGAGCGGGCGACGACTCACCCGGTTCGGGCCGGCTGTCATGCCAACGCTCGCCGGCGAACCAGCCGCTGCCCCGGCGATGAAGGTCGCCGGTCTGACGGCCGGTCCCGTCGTTGAACACCAGGCGGACCGAAACGGCGCCGGGCAAGGTGTGGCTGTACCAGTCGTCGCCTTCCGCAGTCATGCTCACGCCCGGCCACCCGGAACCGCCGCCGCCCGGCTCCAGGTCCCAATAGTGCAACCGAACCGGCTCGGACCAGTCCTGGGGCTTGCGGAAACGGATGACGAGGTCAGGCATGGTGGCGAACTCCGGTGGCGACGGAAAAGGCGTGCGGGCGGGGTGATGTCGGCGGGCCGATGCCCGGCATCATAGCGGAAACCGCCGGTGATGCGAGGGGGAGGCGCTGCCATCCAGTTCAACCGATCAGGGCGGCGGTGGGTGAGTTGCACCGCGCCCCGGGCTCACCAGCGGGCACCCGGTCACACCGCGGGTATGTCCGCCGGGCCGCTGACCGGGATCGGAACCACGCGGGCTTGGCGGCTGCCCAAGGTCAGTTGTGGACGGCCGATTGGATCACGCGCCGCGTGTTGCCTGCGATCTGGTCGGGACCGGGTGGCGATCCAGCGGCAATAAATCCGAACGTCGGAAACACGGTCCTGCCCATCTGGCCGGACGGTGGCCACCACACCCGGACCTCGGACCAGTCATTGCCGGGCGAAACGTCGATCACGGGCGCGTCTTCGTTGATCTGATCACGGACCCAGTTGGCGTGGGTGACCAGAATGTAGCGATCCGCGAGGACGCTGGACACGACCGCCACATGACCGTGCGGCAGCCTTGCGGAGCGACGGAACACCAGCACACTCCCGACTTCGGGTTGCGCCGAACGCTGGTAGCGGCCTTCGGCCAAGGACCACCAGTCGGCCGCGTTTCCCCGGATTTGCACCTGGGAGACCTCTCGGGCGAACGGCACGCACTGCATCGGCACGCGAACCGCGCCCTGCGGGTCCACAGGCGGTGGCGGCTTCGAGGCACAGCCCCCGACACCAACTAAGAAGCCGAAGAGGATGACCGCTGCGCCGCACAGACGCCAGTACCGGCTGTCCGCGGGCAAGCACTGAAGGAGCAATCCTGTCCTCAAAGACGACACGGCCCGCCGGTTCCCTGTGAAAACCCGATCCAGCACATGCCTCATGCGATCTTATTATGCGACGGAAAAATCAAGGGAAAAATACAGTCATCGTGACGGCTGCCGGTGGTCTGGACGACGCCGACCGGCGACCCGCGGCAGTAGCACCGCTAAGGTTCTTCGACGCGACACATGGTGGCGACGGCGATCGTGGCCCCCGATGCGAGGATGGTCGCGGGGCGCCTGGCAACAGGGTTCGGTCCTGGTCTTGCTTTTTTCTGGCTTTGGCCGGCGAATCGGCGATGGTCGTGGTCACCGCTTCGCTGCGTCGGTCGAACACATGGCGCAGGGTTTCGGTGCCGCGGTCGACGCCCGGGATGAGTTGGTTGCGGCCCGGGCGCGATTCGGTTCAACCGATCAAAGCGGCGGCTGGTGGGGCGGAGGTGTGCCGGCCGCCGGCGGCGTGATGCGGCCCAGTCGCGCCTCGCGGCGGGCGATGTACACCGTCGCCGCCACGATCACCGTCGCCCCGACATAGGTCCAGACATCCGGCATCTCGCCGAACAGCACCATGCCGAGGACGGAGACGAACACCAGCCGGGAGAAATCGAACGGCAGGACCGCCGAGGCATCGGCGCTGGCGAACGCGCGGGTGAGCAGGATCTGGCCGGCGGTGGCGGCAAAGCCCATCAGGGCGCACCATCCCAGCAGCGGAAGGCTCGGCGTCGTCCACACCGGCAGCGCCGGAAGCAGCGACAGCGGCGTCACCAGCACCCCGAAATACAGGACGATGGTCGCCGGCGCCTCGGTCCGCGCCAGCGTCTTGATGCATAGCACCGCGAGCGCCATGAACATGGCGGCGCCCAGGCCGGCGGCGGCGCCCACGGTGATCAGGTCCGCTCCGGGCCGCAGGATGACCAGGACCCCGATGAACCCGGCGACCGTCGCCGACCAGCGGCGGATGCCGACCTGCTCCTTCAGCACCAGCGCCGCGCCGGCGGTGGCGAACAGCGGCGTCGCGAAGGTAAGCGCCGTTGCCTCGGCCAGCGGGATCAGGCTCAGCGCCGTGAAGAACAGCAGCATGGCGGACAGTCCGCAGCCGGCCCGCAGGGCATGCAGGCCCAGTCGCCGGGTCCGAAAGGCCTCGCTCCGCACCCGGATCAGCCACGGCAGCAGCGGCAGCAGGCCGAACAGGTTGCGGAAGAACGCCGCCTCGAACGGATGGATGCTTTGCGAGATGTGACGGACCAGCACCATCATCACGGTGAAAGCCAGTGCCGCTCCGGTCATGTACACCGGTCCCCGCACCGAACCGGGCAGGCGGTGGAACCAGATCACGAATCGGGCGATGACGGGTCGGGGGTCGGACATCGCCGGCTTCTTGCACGGGTTCGGGCCTCGACGCCAGCATCGTGAGAGCACCGCATCATGAGCGCGCGGCAGGCGGTCGACGTCCGCCCGCCGCATCCTGGGCCGGGACCCCGAGCCCCGGGGGCGCGGCCCGCTTGACCTTGCCACCGGGGCCGGTCAGCGTGCAGGCGACGGGGCCCGGATGGGGGAGACACGCGGGTGAACAGGCTTTCCGTTGCCAAGGACACGATCCGCATCGTTTTGGTGGAGGATATCCACGACAAAGCCTTGGCGACCTTGGCGTCGCGCGGCTACGCCCGGGTGGAAAGCCTCAAGGACGCCCCCGAGCCGGACCGGCTCCGGCGCCTCATCAAAGATGCGCACATCATCGGCATTCGTTCCAAGACGCACCTCACGCGGGAGGTGCTGGCAGCGGCGGAACGGCTGTTCTGCATCGGCTGCTTCTGCATTGGCACCAATCAGGTCGACCTGGGCGCAGCCAAGGTGCTGGGGGTGCCGGTGTTCAACGCGCCATTCTCCAACACCCGGTCGGTGGCAGAGCTGGTGATCGGAGAGATCATCATGCTGATGCGTCAGGTGCCCGAGAAATCGATGCTGGCCCATGCCGGCCAGTGGCGGAAGGCAGCCCCGACAGCGCGGGAGGTTCGCGGCAAGACGCTTGGCGTCGTCGGCTACGGCCACATCGGCTCGCAGGTGTCGATCCTGGCCGAGGCGCTCGGCATGCGCGTGCTGTTCCACGACATCGCGGACAAGCTGGCCCTCGGCAACGCCGAGCCGGCGGCGAGCCTCGACGACCTGCTGCGGCGGAGCGACGTAGTGACGCTGCACGTGCCGGGGACGGCAACCACCCGTGGCCTGATCGGGGCGGCGCAACTCAGGCTGATGCCGCCGGGGTCCATGCTGATCAACGCCGCCAGGGGCGAGGTGGTCGACATCGAGGCGCTGGCCGAGACGCTTCGGAGCGGGCACCTGGCGGGCGCCGCAGTGGACGTGTTCCCGGTGGAGCCGGGTGGACCCGAGCAACCACTGGATACGCCTCTCCGGGGCTTTCCCAACGTCATCCTGACGCCGCACATCGGCGGCAACACCCTGGAGGCCCAGGCCAGCATCGGCCATGAGGTGGCGGAGAAGCTGGTCAAGTATTCCGATGACGGCTCCACCGTAGGGGCGGTGAACTTCCCGGAGGTGTCCCTGCCGGAACAGCGTGGCGCCACCCGCTTCCTGCACATCCACCGCAACGTTCCGGGGGTGCTGGTGCGGATCAACGAGGTGTTCTCGTCCCGCAACCTCAATATCGTCGGCCAGTACCTGCGCACCGACGCCGAGGTCGGCTATGTCGTGACCGACGTCGAGGGACGGCTCGAAGCCGGCCAGGGCGTGCGGCGGGCGCTCCAGGACATCCCCGGCACCATTCGCACACGGTTTCTTTATTGACCGGCGAGAGAGAGTGCCGGGCGGTCAGATGCCGTACCACCACGGCACCACCAGGGTGAACACCAGCCAGATCAGCAGCAGCAGCGGAATCCCGGCCTTGGCAAAGTCCATGAAGCGGTAGTGGCCGGGCCCCAGCACCAGCAAGTTGGTCTGGTAGCCGATCGGTGACGCGAACGCGCAACTGGCGGCGAAGACGATGGCAACGGCAAAGGCGTGAGGAGGCAGGCCAAGCTGGAACGCCATGTCGATGCCGATGGGGGTGAACAGAACGGCAACGGCATTGTTGCTGATGATGTTGGTGGTCGCCGCCGCGAACAGGAAAAACACCGAGAGCATCACCACCGGGCTCGCACCTTCCAGGGCTGTAATCAGCGTCATCGCCAGGTAACGGGCGCCGCCGGTGGCCTCCAGCGCTAGGCTCAGGGCCAGTGCGGCGCCGATCATGGTGACGATGCGGGGATCCACCGACCGGCTCGCCTGACGGACATTGAGCACCCCGAGGGCGACCATGGCGACCGCACCGATCAGGGTGGTGACCACCAGCGGCAACAAATCGGCGGCGGCAATGCCGATCGAAAAGACGAAGATGCCGGCGGCGATCGGCGCATCCTTGGTGGCGGCCAGTTCTTCCGCCGACCATTCGATCAGCACCACGTCCCGGTTGGCCTTTAGGGCATTGACGTCCGCCGCCTGCCCCTGCACCAGCAGCACGTCACCGGCTTCCAGGCGGATATCGGTCATCCTGGTGCGGATCATCCGCGACCGGCGCTGGATGCCGAGCACCACGCAACGGGTCTGGTGATGGAAGGCAATCTGGCGGAGAGTCTGTCCCTCGAAGCGGGAAGCCGGTGCCACCATCACCTCGGCAACCACTTGGCCGGTCTCGCCCCAGGGTGTCTCCCCCTCGGTCTGGGGGACAGGCTTGCCGCCGACGCGTCCGGCGACCGGAACATCCGGTGGCATCAGCCCCTGGCGGCGCACCGTCTGGCCGGTCAGGGTCCGGCGCGATGCCGCCACCACCAGGACGTCGCCAGCCTCGGCCACATAACCCTCGAACGGCGGCAGAATGGCTTCTTCTCCGCGCACCACCATGCGGACGGTGACATCGGGAAGGCTGGCGAACAGCCCGCCCGGTGCGCCGCGGCCGATCAGCGGTGATCCGGGTGTCACCGAGAGCTGGGCAATGAACTGTCGTCCGCCGCTACCGAACCAAGTATCCGCCAGCCGCGAGCGGCTCGGCAACAGGTAGGGCGCGACGAATATGACGTAGACCAGTCCCGCCGCGGCCAGGATGGTGCCGGGCATGGTGAACTCGAAAAACGTGAATGGCGTCACCCCCTTTGCAACCATCGCCGAATTGACGAGCAGATTGGTGCTGGAGCCCACCAGCGTGGTCATGCCGCCCAGGATCGCGGCATAGCTGAGAGGAATCATCAGCTTGCTCGGCGCGAGCTGGAACCGGCTGGCCAGTGCCTGCATGATCGGAATGAACATGATGACGACGGGCGTGTTGTTGAGAAACGCGCTGACCACGATCGCCACCGCCAGCACCAGCACGACTGATGCCAGCCGGTGGCCGCCGCCGAGCCGGAATACGGCCCGGGCCAGGACGTCCAGCAGCCCGGCCCGCGCCATGCCCTGGCCCATCACCAGCAACGCCAGCACCGTCACCAGCGCCGGATTGGCGAAGCCTCGCAGGAGCGGGTAAGGGCCCAGCAGATTCTCCCCGGTCGGCCCCGGCAGCGGGAAAATCTGAAACAGCAGCATCAGGATTGCCACCACCCCCATGGAGATGACCTCCATCGGGGCCTTCTCGGTGGCGTAGAGAGCGAGGGTGAGCCCGATGACGGCGAACGTCGCCCACATGTGGAATGTCGGTTCGACTATAAACATGACTGCGCCCCCCGGGGCGGCACCGGTTGCGCTGTCCCCGCCGCATCAGCAGAACCGTAGCCGAAGCCTGGAAGGGGGTGCTTCGGCCCGCGGTGGGGGGCGGGGCGCGATCCGGATATGGCGGGAACGGCGAAGGTCATCGGCGGGTTGCTCGGGCGAGAACGGCAGGGCGGACCGCAGCAGGAGTCCGGCCGCCACGGGGAACCGTCAGGGCTCGCCCGTCGGTTCAGGATCCTGAAGGCGATGCTGCAAGCGATTGTAGCGCTCGGTCAGGCGGACGATCTTTTCGCTGAGGGACCGCATCACCGCCAAGGCGGTTTCGGGATTCTCCGTCACCAGGCGGAGGAAGACATCCGCATCGATCTTGACCACTTCGAGCGGGCCGACCGCGCGGATGGTGGCGGAGCGCGGCTCATTGAGGATCAGCGCCATCTCGCCGAACAAATCGTTCTTGCCGAGGGTGCCGAGGACCACCTCGTCCCCGGGTTTTCCGCTCACCACCTCCACTTCGCCGCTTCGGATCACGAAGGCAGCGTCCGCGGGCTCGCCTTCATGAAACAGCGCCTCGCCGGGCTCGCAGGTGAGGTAGGCACTGGAAAACGCCAGCAGTTTCAACTTGGCCGGTTCCAGCCTGCAAAACAGAGGGATCCCGCGCAGAATCGAGATCACATCGCCGTATAACACGTCGGCGCTCCTCATCCCGAGGCCGAAAAGCGAGGCGCGGCCTGGTCCGGCATGGCCCGGTGGGCAAGGCGTCCCTGCTCCATCACCATCTCCCGATCGAACGCCTGGGTGTCCGCTCCCTCCGTCAGCACCCATAGAAGGCCAGCGCCCCCCCGCTCGTCCAGGAGTTTTCTCATGATGGTGGCATGGGTCGCCGCATCCAGGTTGGCGGTGGCCTGATCAAGAATGAGCAGGTCCGGACGCTTCAGCCATGCCCGGGCGATGGCGAGCCTTGTACGCTGACCGGCCGACAGACGACTGCCGGCGATCCCCGCCTCGGCCTCGAGACCGAGGTCGAGGATGGCGCTACGGAGGCCCAAACCGTCGATGACCTCGGCGATCAGGGCGCCGACCGCTCGCTGGCCTTGCTGCTTCCCATAGACGAAACGGCCGAACAGGATGTTGTCCTGCACCGACGCGGCGCGATTGACCCGGGCCGGGTCGAAGAAGGCGACCGAACCGCGGAGATGGGCCGGCAGCCCTTCGGCGAAACGCTGGCGCGCCTGCAGCAGTTTCCGCTCGTTGTCCCGGTCCAGCAGGCCCAGGCGGTGGCGTGCCGGTATCAGCTTGAACGGCAAGGCCAGCAGCATATCGCGATGGCTTGGCGAGAGCGCGCCCGTGCCGACCGCATCGGCGCGGCGCACCACCCCCTGGTAGTCGGGCAGGGTTTCCATGTCGACGAAGCTGAACCGCTCGAAAATAGGGTCGCCCGGCTGAACGTCACGGAACAGTTCCACCGTCAGCCGCGCCGCTTGCAGACCCAGCGCGAGGAACTCATCCAGCAGATCGGACGCCTCCAGGACCGCCCGCATATACGGGTTCTCGGCAATGTGTTCGAGATCGAGGTCCCGTCCCACGGGGGTGCCGAACATGATGTTTTCCGCCACCGTCATGTTGGTGTTGTATCGGTCGCGGTCGAACGGCTCGACCAGCCCCTGGTACTTCGGTTCATCCAGACGCTGTTTCAGGACGTTGCGTGCCGCGAGCACGCTTTCCGCCAGTTCCGGCCTGCTCTCGGGGTCGAACGTCGCCTGCAGCCCGAAGCCGAAGATGTCCGGCTCCAGTTGCGCGACGTCCAACGCGGCGGCGATGTGCTCGGCAAGCGCCTTGACCGGCTCGCCATCGCCGCTGCCGTCGTCGATCCAGTGCGCCTCAAGGTCGCTGGTGGTGGTGCCGGCGGCGATGGCCTCCCTCAAGTACCGCTCGAAGCGCAGCTTGGCCTCGCCGTCATGACCGGCGGGGCGAACCGGCTGATGCTTGAGGCCATAAAGGAGATTGTCCAGAAGCGATCCCTGAAACATCGCGGGGGATTGCCCGACGTAGGCGAGGCGCCGTCCGGTGACCGACTCGGGAAGAGTGGCGAGATCGGTCCCGCCGATCCGGATCGACCCGGTGGTGGGGGTGAGCAGACGGGCGATCAGCTTCGCCACCACGCTGTGGCCAGACCCCTCGCGCCCGACCAGGGCGACTCGCGCGGTGAGCGGGAAGGAGAAGCTGATACCGTCCACCACCTTGATGCCTTCATCCTCCGCATAGGACAAGTTGCTGGCGACGAGATTGCCGGAAAGGTGCGGCACCGGACCGTCCGGGAGCGCCTGCAGCCTGTCCTCCATGATCCCGGCCGGCATGAACTGCTCCACCAATTGCTCGTACTTGACGCGGGTGTCTTCCTTCTGCTGGTACCAGTTCAACATCTCCTTCCAGGGTGCGGCCACGTCCTTGTAGGCGGCCAGCACGGCGACCAGCGCCCCGAAAGTGAGGTCACCGGTGATCACCAGGTAGCCACCGATGGAAAAGAAGAAGAACGGGGTGATCTGGCCGATGACGTTGTTGAGAAACTTGACGAAGAATTTCTTCCGGTAAATTTTGTAGCGGATGTCATAGATCTTGCCGGTCCAACGGGCGAAATCGGCCCGCTCCAGTTCGGAGGTGTCGTGCGCGTGGACGTCCTCGATGCCGGTCACCACCTCGCCGATCCGCTCCGACAGCTTGCGCACCGTCCGCACCCGCTCCTTGGCCAGAGCGTTGATCTGCCGTTGCAGCTTCGGGATGACGTAGATCTGGACCGGGAACAAAGCGATGGCGGCGAAGCCCAGCACCGGGTCCTGCATGAACATGAAGAACAGGATGGTGAGCAGGGTGCCGCCTTCGAACGCCGGCAGGGCGATGGCATCGCCAATGAAGCCGCCAAGCGGCTCCACCTCGCCGGTCATCATCGCGATCATCTCCCCCTGGGAGGCTCTGCGGAAATGCGGCAGGGGGAACCGCAGCATCCGGCTGAACAGCTCATAGCGCAGGCGGCGCAGCATGCGCTCGCCGAGCTGTCCCTTATAGACATTGACGTAGTAGCGGAGGCCGAAACGGATGCCGACCAGCACCAAAAAGATCAGGCAAAGGAACCAAAGGTATTCCAGCTGGGAGAACTCGCGACCCAGCACCTCGCGGGGGAACAAGGTCGCGCCGATGGCGTCGTTGATGATCCGCTTGGGCAGTTCCAACGAGAAGTAAAGGAACGGAAACGACGCGACGGTGAGGACGAGCAGAAAGATCTGCTGCCGCCAGCTATGGCGGAGGATGTAGCGGAAGAAGGTCGGTTCCATATCGGCTCAGCGCCGTCGCCGCGGGCAGTGGCCGGGAGGGGCGTGCATGCGGCTCAGGTCGGGCCGTCGCAGGCACGGGCAGCATTGGCCGGCTCGGCCGGCGGCGCCCCGTCCAGACTGCTGCAAACGGTGATGACATCCGCAACCTGCAGGCCGGCCGCTTCCTCAATGACGTACCCGTCGCCGCCGGCTTCCGGCCGGAACCCGAGCTGTTCGAGCACCTGATGGGCTGGCCGGTTGCGCCCGGTCGCGGAGAGCCTGACCCAGAGCCGACGGTGCCCCGTCGGCATGCGGTCCCACAGGCATCGGAACAACGCGGCCTCGATCATCCGCCCCTGCACGCGGCAGGAGAGCATCAGGTCATCCACGGCAACCGTGCCGGCGGACCGGGCCACCAGCGCGAATCCGACGGTGCCATGGTCGCCATACCTGTCGCGGCAGGTGAGCACGAGCTTTTCGGTGCCAACATCATCGAGGCGGCGGGAGAGGTCGTCCGGGGCGTACTTCCGCCCCGAAAAATTGAGCTGGTTGGTCCGCTGGACGAGCTCCGACACCCTGGTGAAGTCCCCTGGCTGGTACGGCCGGATTGTTAACTCCATGTTACACGCGGCGAGAAAACCAAGATAGTCATCGCCCCAGGTGCGGCGTTCCTGGTCTCGCCGGATGGCTTCCCGGTAGAGTTGGCGGCGGCGGCCGGCTTCGCTGCTGTCGCTGCCGCAGAGGCGAGGATGATCGGCCAGCCCGCCGAGTTCGGTGGCGTCCCGGCATTCCACCGCGGGCAGGGCGCGGGCCACTTCCGCCCGTTCGAACGGGCTGTCGTCGACGAACACGAAGGTATCGAGGCCGATGTCCAGGGCCGCAGCAATCTCGCAAAGGGCGATGCTCTTCGGGCCCCAGCCGATTCGGGGATGCAGCACGTAGTCGGCGAGCCCGAACGCCTCAAGCCTGGCCCAGGCCTCCGCGTGATCGTTCTTGCTGGCGACGCTGATCAGGATGCCCCGGGCATCGAGGTCGCGGAACAACCCGGGCACACCGGCGCGCAGCGCCACTCCCGCACCCTCGGCAAGCACTCCGTCCCAAAGGGTTCCGTCCAGATCGAAGACGACGCACTTGGCGGCGGCGGCCTTGCCCGGTGCCGGCCGCGGCGCATCCGCCGGGACGGGCTTGGCCATCCGGACAAAATCGAGGGCGAGGAAGACAAGGGTGATGGACTGTTCCGCTTCCGGCATCACCGAGATCTTGAACCGATGGCCGGACGCCAGGATGTGGCGGAAGCGATGCGCTTCGATGCAGGTCCGAAAGAACCCCGGCGGCAGTCCGATCCGGTGCAGGAAGGGCGGCGGCCCTAGGAAGGCGCCGCCGGCACCGTCATCGCCGACGGCGCGCATCTCGAGCTGGAGGGTGACCGGCCGGTCCGCCGGGTTGAACACCTCGATCAGGAAGGCGTCGGGAAGACCTGAACCCGACGTGCCCCGATGCAGCCGCCTTGCGATCTTTCGCGGCGGTGGCGGCCAATCCCGCCACCGCCCCGGCGCGATGAGGGGGGAGGTGAGCGATGCCGCCACCCGCATCGACCCGCCGCCCCAGGCGACCAAGCGCTCCCGTCGGAGGACCGCGGCGAGCGGCTCCATGAAGGCATTGCCCTCCGCCTCCAGCTTGCCCCAGGTTTTGAAGGTGACTTCCGCACCGTAGCCGCGAACCCCTCGAAACCGCCGATTCTTGAAGATGCCGTAGGCGAACCGGCGGCAGCGGCCGTCGGGACGGGCTTGATAGAGCGCGCATGACTGATAGCAGCCCGGGTCGGCGCACTCGATACAGTGCTCGCCCCAGGCCATGAAAGACACATCGGCCACGCCATCGAGCGGCCGGTAGCCCGGCGGCCCCGTCAGTCGGGGCCCGGAATGCCGGGAAGGCTCATATTGATCGAATTCGAACACGCGTCCGCGACTTCTCCCGAGGTTGGTCCACCCCGCACCATGGCGACCGCAACCGTACTGCCGGCCCGTTGTCTGCCGTCAGCGAAATCATGGATGCCAATGTCGCCGCCCGGTGACTGGCGGTCGTTTGCAAAGCATGTCGGTGTTGTCGCCGGCCCCTGCACTCCCCCTCTCATCAAGTTGATCACGGCGACATCGCATGCCTTGCGCTCCCGGGGTAGAATACGCTAACCGACCAGGCGGGCGGGACACGAGAACGGGCATGAGGCAACGGCACCGAAGGATTCTGATCTACAGCCACGATTCGTTCGGCCTTGGCCACCTGCGGCGGTGTCGGACCATCGCCCATGCACTGGTCGGCGCCCAGCCGGACCTGTCGGTGCTGATCCTGTCGGGCTCGCCGATCATCGGCAGCTTCGGTTTCCGCAACCGTGTCGATTTCGTGCGCATCCCCGGCGTGATCAAGCTTCGCCACGGCGACTATGAGCCATTGAGCCTGGATATCGGCATCGAGGAGACGCTGCACCTGCGTGCCTCGATCATCCAACACACGGCGGAGACCTTCGCGCCCGACATCTTCCTGGTGGACAAGGAACCCTGGGGCCTGCGCGGCGAGGTCCGGGAAACGCTGACGATGCTCAAGGCCAACGGCACGCCGCTGATCCTGGGCTTGCGCGACGTGATGGATGAGCCGCGGGTCCTGGCCGAGGAGTGGCAGCGCAAGAATGCCCTGCCGGCGCTGGCCGACTTTTACGACGAGCTCTGGGTGTACGGCCTTCCGGCGGTGTGCAATCCGCTCGAGGGCCTGCCGTTGCCGCCGGGGGTGCTGCGCAAGGTCCGCTACACCGGATACCTCCGGCGCTCGGTCTCTCCGGTGGAGCGGCCGGCCCATCCGCTCGCCGCGCTCGGGGGAAGGCCCTACATCCTGGTCACCACCGGCGGCGGCGGCGACGGGGCCGAGGTGGTCGACTGGGTGTTGCAGGCCTACGAGCACGATGCGGGGATCGAGCACCCCGCGCTCATCGTGCTGGGACCGTTCATGCGTTCGGCCGATCAGGCGGCGTTCATGGAACGCGCCGGCAGGCTCGGCGACCGGGTCCAGGCGATCGTGTTCGACGCCCATGTCGAAAGCCTGATGGCGGCGTCGGCCGGGATCATCGCCATGGGCGGATACAATACCTTCTGCGAGATCCTGTCGTTCGACAAACCGGCGCTGATCATGCCGCGCTCGGTGCCGCGGGCCGAGCAGTTCATCCGGGCGTCGCGGGGCCAGTCGCTCGGCCTGGTTCGGATGCTGGCGGTGGACGGCGATCGTGATCCGGCGGTGATGGCGGCGGCGATCGACGCCCTGCCGCACCAGCCGCGGCCATCGTCGGTGGAGATGCCGGGCCTTCTCGACGGCCTCGACGTGATCAACGGGATGATCAACGCGATGCTTCGAACCAATCACGGAGCGCCTGCCCGGAAACCGGCCATGACTGCGACGCTGTGACGTGGACGCTGTTGTCGCCATCATTCTCAAGGGCTACCCGCGCCTGTCCGAAACGTTCATCGCTCAGGAGATTCGCGCCCTGGAGAAGCGGGGCCTCGCCGTCCGCCTGTTCTCGCTCCGCCGTCCGACCGACCCGGCGGTCCATCCGGTCCACCGGGAGATCCTGGCGCCGGTCAGCTATCTGCCGGAATACCTGCACGATCAACCCGGCCGGGTGGCGAAGGCTTGGCGGGTGGTACGAGGGTGGCCCGGGTACCGTCGGGCGCGTGCCGTCTGGATCGGTGATCTCAAGCGCGATCCCACGCGCAACCGGATCCGCCGGTTCGGCCAGGCGCTGGTTCTGGCCCATGAGCTGCCATCGGATATCGGTTGGCTGCATGCCCACTTCCTGCACACGCCGGCCTCGGTAACCCGGTACGCCGCGTTGATCCGCGAACTGCCTTGGAGCGTCTCCGCCCATGCCAAGGATGTCTGGACCATTCCCGACTGGGAGAAGCGGGAGAAGCTCCGGGATTGCCGCTGGCTGGTGACCTGCTCCCGATACAATGCCGACCACCTTGCCACCGTGGCGGCGGACCCGGCGCGAATCAGCCTCATCTACCACGGTCTCGACCTCGCCCGCTTCCCGCTGCCGGTGCGTCCCCCATCCTTCCGCGACGGCAGCGACCCGGATCAACCGGTGACCATCCTCTCGGTCGGACGGGCGGTGGAGAAGAAGGGCTATGACGGGATGCTGCGGGCACTGGCCGCTCTGCCCCAGGGGCTGGCTTGGCGCTTCGTGCACGTCGGCGGCGGTCCACGCCTGAAAGCATTGCAGAAGGCCGCGGACGAAGCCGGGATTGCGCACCACATCCAGTGGATGGGTGCCTTGGCGCAGGAGAAGGTGATCGCCCGCTACCGGGCTGCCGACCTGTTCGTGCTGAACTCCCGGGTGGCCGCCGACGGTGACCGGGACGGGCTTCCCAACGTGCTGATGGAAGCGCAGAGCCAGGGACTGGCTTGCCTGGCGACGCGGGTGGCCGCGATCCCCGAACTGATCCTCGACGGAGAGACCGGCATCCTGGTGCCGGCCGATGACCCGGCGACCCTGACCGCGGCGCTGGAACGGTTGATCCGCAATCCGGCGCTGCGCGCCCGGATTGGGGCAGCGGGCATGGCGCGGGTACGCAACCATTTCCCGTTCGAGCAGGGGATCGACTGCCTGGCGGCCCGGTTCGGGCTGCCGCAGCCGGCACCAGAGCGATGCGCATCGCCTTCTACGCGCCGATGAAGCCGCCTCAGCACCCGGTCCCCTCCGGGGATCGGACGATGGCCCGCCTGCTGATCCGGGCGCTTGGCGAGGGCGGTCATGGGGTGGCGGTGGCATCGATGTTCTGCAGCTACGACCGGTCCGGCGATGCCCTGCGGCAGCTACGGCTCGCCAGACTGGGACGGGCACTGGCGGCACGGATGGTCCGGCGGCTGGAAGCCCGCCCGCGGGCGGACCGCCCGGAGCTGTGGTTCACCTATCACCTGTACCACAAGGCCCCGGACTGGCTGGGGCCGACGATCGCGGCCAGGCTCGGCATTCCCTATGTCGTGGCCGAAGCCTCCCATGCGCCGAAGCAGGCAAGCGGCCCCTGGGCGCTCGGGCACCGGGCCGCAGCAGACGCCATCGCCGGCGCCGACCGGGTGATCGCGCTCAACTCCGCTGACCTGCCCTGCCTCCGCCTGCTGGCCGGTGACGGCGACCGGCTGGTCCGGCTGGCCCCCTTCATCGATGCGGCCCCGTTTCGCACGGCCGCGACCAACCGACGCCCGACCCCGGCGTCGCCGCCCCGGCTGATCACGGTGGCGATGATGCGTCCGGGCGACAAGCTCGCCTCCTACCGGATTCTCGGCGAAGCGCTCGGCCGTCTCGTCGACCGGCCATGGCGGCTCACGGTGGTCGGGGACGGCCCCGCCCGCGATGATGTCAGGGTGGCCCTGGCCGCCATCGCCGATCGGGTCACCTGGCTGGGCCAGGTGGCGCCGGAAGCGCTGCCCGAACTCCTCAGCACCGCCGATGCCTTCCTGTGGCCGGCAGTGAACGAAGCCTACGGTCTCGCCCTGTTGGAGGCCCAGGCGGCCGGCCTGCCGGTGGTGGCGGGCCGCAGCGGCGGCGTCCCGGATGTGGTCGCGGATGGGGAGAGCGGTGTCGTTGTCGCCGCAGGCGACGCCGCGGCGTTCGCGGTGGCGGTGGCACACGTGCTGGACGACCCCGCAGCCCGGCGGCGGCTGGGCCGGGCTGCATGGAAGCGGGTGCGCCGCCAACACGTTCTGCCGGTGGCGACCGCCCGCCTCGGCGCGGTGCTCGAGGCCGTGGGCGGGACCAGGGTGCCGGCATGACCGGTCGGGTGATGTTCTATGCCCAGCATCTACTGGGGATCGGCCACCTCAAGCGGGCGGCGATCCTGGCCCGGGCGATGGCCGCTCACGGCCTTGAGGTCTGGGTGGTGCTGGGCGGTCCTGCCGTGCCCGGGGTCGCATTCGACGGCTGTGCCCGCATCGCCTTGCCACCGATCCGCGCCGCCGACGCGAGCTTCCAGTCCCTGGTCGACGAGCACGGCGCACCGATCGATGATGCGATCAAGGAGGCGCGGCTGTCGCGCCTGCTGTACGAGTTCGCAACGGTCCGCCCGGATGTTTTGCTGATCGAGCAGTTCCCGTTCGGTCGGAACGCCTTCCGGTTCGAACTGATGCCCCTGCTGGCGCGGGCCCGGGTGGCGACGCCGGCGCCGACGGTGGTGTGTTCGCTGCGCGACGTGCTGGTCCGGAAGTCCGACCCGGCACGACGCCGGGAAATGGTGACCCTTGCCAAGGCTTGGTTTCATCGCATCCTGGTGCATGGCGATCCCACCCTGATCCCGCTCGAGGCCTCGTTTCCGGAAGCCCGCGACCTGGCCGACATGCTCCGCTACACCGGCTACGCCACGGAGCCGCGGCCCAACCCCGCCCCTCCGATCTTCGAGAGCGGTCGCGGAGAAGTGATCGTCTCCGCCGGCGGTGGCGCGGTGGGGGAGCCGCTGCTGCGGTGCGCGCTGGCGGCGCGTCCGTTGTCTCGTGCTGCCACCCTGCCGTGGCGCCTGGTTTGTGGGCCGGGCCTGGCCGATCCGGTGTACGGGGAGCTGTTGTTCGACCCCCCGCCGGGGGTGATCGTCGAGCGCTGGCGCGCCGACCTCCCGAATCTGCTGAGGAACTGCGTTCTCTCCATCTCTCAAGGCGGGTACAATACCATCGTGGATATCCTGCAGGTGGCAGTTCCGGCGGTGGTGGTTCCGTTTGCTGACGGCAATGAGACCGAGCAGGCGCTCCGCGCAGCCATCCTGGCGGGGAAAGGTGTCATGACCGTGGTTGACCCCGCCCGGCTGTCGCCGCAGTCCCTGGCCGCCGCGGTCGATGCGACGCTCGGCAAGCCGCCGACCACGATCCCGGTCAACCTCGACGGCGCTGCTGCGACAGCGCGGGAGATCGCCGCTCTGTGCCGGGGACGGGGAGCGTAGTCGCGTGGCCGACTGGGACGACCTGCACCGCGAGCTGGACGCCTGGTCGGCCGCAGGGCGGCAAGCGACCCTGTGGTGGCGGGACGATGATGCCACCCGGGACTGCCCGGCGCTGGCGCATCTGCTGCACATCAGTGCGCGCCACGGCGTGCCGGTGGCGCTCGCGGTCATTCCGCGCGGTGCCGACTCCACCCTGGCGCCGCTGCTGGCCGGCTGCCCGCAGGCTGCTGCCCTCCAGCATGGCTATGCCCACGCCAATCATGCTCCCGAAGGAGTGCGCCAGGAAGAATACGGGCCGCATCGCCGGCGCGAGGTCATGCTGGCCGAACTGGCGGAGGGCTGGCTCCGCATCGCCGACCTCCCCCAGGCCCTGCCGGTGCTGGTAGCGCCGTGGAACCGCATGGACCCCGAGTTGCTGCCCCAACTGCCAGAGGCCGGCCTCCACGGGGTTTCGACCTTGGGCCCCCGGGAGGGGGCGGAGCCCGCCCCCGGAGTGCGCCGCACCAACGTCCATGTGGACATCATGGACTGGCACGGTACCGGCGGCTTCGTCGGTGACGGCGGCGCGCTGGGCCAAGTCCTGCAGCATCTCCGGGCCCGGCGGGAGGAAGCGGCGGATGCCGACGAGCCGACGGGACTGATGACCCACCACGGCTTCCATGACGAGGGATGCTGGCGGTTCATCGATGCCTTTCTCGGCGCCACCCGCCGCCATCCGGCGGTGCGGTGGCTGGATGCCAGGGAAGCATTCTGGCCCGCGGGCGCAATCCAGGGCGATCCGCGGGGTGCCCCCGCGTGACCACCTGCCACCGCTACCCGGCGGGCGCAGTCGCGGGCGACCTGCTGCGTGCCGCCGCCGGTTTGTCGCTGGTCGGGTTGCCGCTCGCCTTCGGCGACACGGCGCCGCCGGTTACCGTGGCTCTGGCCGCCGCCGCCGCGTTATTCGCCGGCTACGCTGTGATCACCGCGCGCCGCCACCTCACCCGCCTTGAGGTCAGCGACGACGGCATTCGCAGTATCGGCGTCGCCGCCACCGGCTTGGCTTGGCGGGATCTCGAGCAGCTTAAGCTCAGCCACTACTCCACCCGGCGCGACCGTTCCGGCGGCTGGCTCCAGCTCCGCCTGCGGGGGCATGGGGAGAGCATCAGCGTCGACTCACGGCTGGATGGGTTCGACCACTTGGCCGCCTGCGCCGCCGCTGCCGCACACCGAAACGGCATTGCCCTGGATACCGCCACCCTTCACAACCTCTATACCCTCGGCCTCGATACCCCCGCCGCCCAAGCCCAGGAGCGCGGCCGGTGATGGACCTGCTGCAGGTCCGCGACCTCCGGGTCGAGTTCCAGACCCGCGCCGGAGTAGTCCGGGCAGTGGACGGACTGTCGTTCCGGGTGCGGCCGGGGTCGCCGGTCGCCCTGGTCGGGGAATCCGGCTCCGGCAAGTCGGTGACCGCCCAGGCCATTCTCGGCATCCTGCCGCGCACCGCCCGCATCACCGCCGGCGAGATCCTGCTCGCCGATCCGGGCGGGTCCGGCGACGTTATCGACCTCGCCCACCTGGATCCGGCCAGCCCGCAGTACCGCAGCATCCGCGGCAACCGCATCTCGATGGTTTTCCAGGAGCCGATGACCTCGCTCTCGCCATTGCATACCATCGGCGACCAGATCAGCGAGGCGCTGCACCTGCATCGCACCATGAGCCTGTGGAAGGGCCGACGGGTCACCATCGAAATGCTGCGCATGGTCGGGTTTCCCGACCCGGAACGCGCCTACGACACCTATCCGTTCGAGCTGTCGGGCGGGCTGCGCCAGCGGGCGATGATCGCGATGGCGCTGATCTGCCGGCCCGCCCTGCTTATCGCCGACGAGCCGAGCACTGCCCTGGACGTCACCATCCAGGCGCAAATCCTGAAGCTGATCCAGGACCTTCAGGTGGAGTTGGGGATGGCGTTGCTGCTGATCACCCATGACCTCGGGGTGGTCGCCAACGTCGCCACCGAGGTGGTGGTGATGTACAACGGCCGGGTGATGGAAAGCGGCACCCTGCAGGACATCTTCGGCCAGCCGCGGCATCCGTACACCCGGGCGCTGCTCAACGCCGTGCCGCACTTTGACATGAAGCCGGGCGAGCGGCTGACCCCTTTGCGGGAGATCGCTTACCAGACCGGCCGCCTGCTGGCGGCCAAGCGGCCCGGCACCGGCGGCAAGGGTGAGCCACTGCTGGAGGTCGACGGCATCTCCAAAAGCTTCACCACCCGCAAGCGGGCGGGGATCTTCCGCACCGGCACCGCCCACGAGAACCTTGCCGTCGACGACGTGAGCTTCTGGGTTCCGCGGGGCTCCTGCCTCGGGCTGGTGGGCGAGAGCGGTTGCGGCAAGACCACGGTCAGCAAGATCGTCATGCGCGCCGTGACCCCGGATGCCGGACGGGTGACCTTCCACGGCGAGGACGGCCCGATCGATGTGCTGTCCCTTGCACCGCGCGAGCTGGCGATGTTCCGCCGGCGCGTTCAGTACGTGTTCCAGGATCCGTTCGGCTCCCTCAACCCCCGGATGACGGTGTTCGACCTGATCGCCGAGCCGCTGGTGATCCACCGCATCGGCACCGCCGACGAGCGGCGGGAGATGGTTTCCGAGCTGATGCGGGTGGTGGGGCTGGATCCGCGGCATCTGTCCCGCTATCCGCACAGTTTCTCCGGCGGACAGCGCCAGCGGATCGGCATCGCCCGCGCCCTCGCCCTGCAGCCGGAGCTGCTGATCTGCGACGAGCCGGTGTCCGCCCTGGATGTCTCGGTGCAGGCCCAGATCCTGAACCTGCTCAAGGACCTCCAGAAGGAACTGGGACTGACCTATCTGTTCATCTCCCACAACCTCGCGGTGGTGGATTACATGGCCGAACGCATCGCGGTGATGTGCGCCGGGCAACTGGTGGAAGAGGCGCCGCGGGAGGTGCTGTTCCGCCAGCCTGTTCATCCGTACACCCGGGCGCTGCTTGCAGCGGTGCCGTTCCCGGACCCGGACCGCCGCCTGAACTTCGCCGCCCTGATGGACGGGCGGGCTTCCGATCCACGCGCTTGGCCGGCACCGTTCGGCGTGAACGGCGAAGCCATGGCGATGATCGACCTGGGCGGAGGTCATCGGGTCCGCGCCCATCTGGCACCCGGCCGCGCGACGTCCACCATCAGCACCATCCAACGAGCCTGGGGAGGCCCACCACGATGACCAAGGCAACACCTCTGAAACCCGCGGCCGCAGCGCTGGCGCTACTGCTCGCCATCGCCCTGGCACTTCCGGCGGCGGCGTTCATCGAGCCGCCGGCACTGGAGGCGGAGGTGGCGGCCGGCCGGCTGCCGCCGGTCGCCGAGCGGCTGCCGCGAACGCCGGCGGTGGTCGACCTTCCGGCGCTCGGCAAGGAAGTGGGGCGGCATGGTGGCACCCTGCGCACGCTGATGGGACGGCCGCGGGACACCCGGATGATGGTGGTCTACGGCTATGCCCGCCTGGTCGGCTACACCGCCGACTGGGAGCTGGTGCCCGACATCCTCGAGCGGGTCGAGGTGGAGGACGGGCGCATCTTCACCTTCCACCTTCGGGAGGGGCACCACTGGTCGGATGGCCACCCCTTCACCGCCGAGGATTTCCGCTATGTCTGGGATGATGTGCTCAACAACCCCGAGGCCGCGCCGGGCGGCATGCCGCAGTTCCTGGTGGTCAACGGCCAGCCCGGCACCTTCGAGGTGATCGACGAGACCACCGTCCGCTATTCGTGGAGCGAGCCCAATCCCGCGCTGCTGCCGACCCTGGCGGGGGCACGGCCGGAGTACCTGCACCTGCCCGCGCACTACCTGAAGCAGTTCCATGCCGACTACGCCGACGAGGCCGAGCTGGCCAGGCGGGTGGCGGAGGCGGGTCAGCGCAACTGGGCGGCCCTGCACTACCGGTTTTCGCAGAAGTACAACAACGAGAACCCCGGCCTGCCGTCGCTGCAGCCTTGGGTGCTGATGACCGAGCCGCCGTCCACCCGCTTCGTGTTCCGCCGCAACCCGTACTACCACCGGGTCGACGGTGATGGCCGCCAGCTTCCCTACATCGACGAGGTGGTGTTCAACATCACCAGTGCGCAGTTGATCCCAGCCAAGGCGGCAGCCGGGGAGACCGATCTTCAGGCGCGCGGGCTCGGTTTCGAGAACTTCGCGGTGCTGAAACAGGGTGAGCGGCGTCACAACTTCAAGGTCCACCTGTGGGCTTCCGCGGCGGGGGCGGAAAAGGCCCTCTACCCCAACCTCAACGTCACCGATCCGGTCTGGCGGGCGCTGGTGCGGACCCCGGATTTCCGTCGCGCCCTGTCGCTGGCCATCGACCGGGGGGAAATCAACCAAACGATCTATTTCGGCCTGGCGGAGGAAGGGGCCAACACGGTGCTGCAGCACAGCCCGCTGTTCCGGCCCGAGCTGGCCTCGGCCTGGGCGGGCTTCGATCTGGCGGAGGCCAACCGGCTGTTGGATGCGGTGGGGCTGGCCGAGCGGGACCGCTCGGGGGTGCGCCGGCTGCCCAATGGCCGGCCGCTCGAGATCATCGTCGAGACCGCCGGCGAAGACGTCACCGAAGTGGATATCCTTCAGCTCATCCGGGATACCTGGAGCGAGGCCGGCGTCAAGCTGCACATCACGCCGCTGCAGCGGGAGGTGTTCCGCAACCGGGTGTTTGCCGGCTCCACCGTCATGAGCATCTGGAAGGGCCTGGAGAACGGCATCCCGGCGCCGGAGATGGCGCCGAGCGAACTCGCCCCGACGGCGCAGGTGCAGCTGCACTGGCCGCAGTGGGGGCTCCATCACGAGACCCGCGGCCAGGGCGGCGAGGCCATCGACATTGAGGAAGCGGCGGAACTGGCCGCTCTGTACGAGCGCTGGCAGAAGACCACCGACATCGCCGAGCGCGCCGGCATCTGGGAGCGGATGCTGGACATCCACGCCGACCAAGTATTTACCATCGGTATCGTCCGTGGCGTACCGCAGCCGGTGGTGATCAGCAACCGGTTGCGGAACGTGCCGGAGCAAGGTGTGTACAACTGGGAGCCCGGCGCCCATTTCGGGATCCATCGGCCCGACACCTTCTGGTTCGTCGACGCGGCCACCGCCCGCAGCGACTGACCGCCATGGTGGTCTACCTGGCCCGGCGGGTGCTGACGATGCTGTTGACGCTGCTCGTCATCAGCGCCCTGGTGTTCGTCATCATCCAGCTGCCGCCGGGAGACTATCTCACCAGCTACATCGCTCAGCTCGAGGCCCAGGGCGAGATCGTGGCGCGGGAGCGGATCGAGTTCCTGCGCCAGCAGTACGGCCTGGACCGGCCGATGATCGAGCAGT
>REES01000053.1 GCA_007694935.1 Rhodospirillales bacterium | reverse complement strand
GCCGCAGTTCCGGCTTGCCGGGCCGCAAGTCGTCCTGAAGATCGGTGACACCAGGGTAGCGGGCGAGCCAGGTCTCCAGGTCGCGGGAAGCCGCCTTGAGCGTATCCAGGTCGTCACCTTGCAAGCGGATCTCGATGGGGATGCCGGCAGGACCGATCTGGGGTTCCGTGAAGGTAATCGACAGGACGTCCGGAATCGCGCCCACCTCCTGCCGCCACATGTTCAGGTACTCGGCGACCCGCCCTTCCCGCACCTCCGCCCGCAGCAGGTCGGCGGTGACGGTGGCGACATGCGGGCCGGTCTCGAACGCATCGACGTTGCGGCTGAACTGGATCAGCACGTTCCGCACCAGTTGTTGGCTCTGGGGCTGGAGCGGGGTGAACGCGGCATCAACCTCGTCCAATGCGGCGACCACCTTGTGGACCGCAGCTTCCGTACGGGCCAGCGGGGTTCCCTGCGGCAGCAGCAGCCGCGCCTCGATGACGTCACCGTCCAGTTCCGGAAAGGCGCGGAACTTGACGTGTCCGCCGGCAACCATGCTGACCGAGCCGAGGAACGCCATGACGATCAGGCCCACGGTCAGGTAACGCCAGCGCACCGCGGCATCGACCAGGCGGCCGAGGCCGTTCTCCCGCACGCGGTCGAACCCGGCATCGAAGCGGCGACGGAACCGGCCTGGATGCTCATCCTTCAGGGCGTGGGAGACGTGGTGGGGCAGGATCAGGAACGCCTCGATGAGGCTCACCGCCAAGGTGACGATCAGCACCACCGGCACCACCCGCATCACCCGGCCGATGTCGCCTTCCAGGAACGCGAGCGGAGTGAAGATGCAAACGGTTGTGATGAACGAGGAAAGCACGCCGGCCGCCACTTCGTGGGTGCCGTCCACCGCCGCCGTGAGCGGTGACTTTCCCATGCGGCGGTGGCGGGCGACGTTTTCGGCGATGACGATGGCATCGTCCATGATCAGGCCGATGGCGATCAGCAGCGCCACCATCGTCAGCATGTTGATGGAGTAGTCGATCGCCACCAGCACCGCGATGGTGCCGAGGAAGGTCGCGGGCAGGCCCATGGCCACCCAGAACGCAAAGCGGAAGGAGAAGAACAACCACAGCACCAAGAACACCAGCGCCAAGCCCAACATCCCGTTGCCCAACAGCATGTCCAGGCGATCCTGAACCACCGAGGCGATGTCGCGGGTCATCGCGAACTCGACGCCCGGCGGCGCCCGCGCGCGCTCGTCATCGACAAACGCCCGGACACGCTCCATCACTTCCAGGGTGTCCTCCGCGCGGGTCTTGTTGATCTGCAGCAGCGCCGCCCGCCGGCCGTTGAGGTAGACGCGCTCTTCCTCCCGCTCGAACCGGTCGGTGATCCGGGCGATCTGGCCGAGGCGCAATTCCGCTCCGGCGGCTCCCCCCAGGATCACCAGGTCCTCGAAGGCGAGCGGCACCTGCCGACGGTCGGCGAAGCGAACCAGGATGTCCCGCTCTCCGGTCTCGATCAGGCCTGCAGGCAGGTCCAGGCTCTGGCGGGAAACCGTGTCGGCGACATCGGCCACCGACAGGCCGTACTGGCGGAGCGCCTGCGGGTCGACCTCGATCCGGATCTGGCGCTGTGAGAAGCCGAGCAGGTCGACCTGGCTCGCCACGCCCTGGCGCAGCGCCCGTTCCTTGACGTCCTCGGCGAACACCTTCAGGTCGCGGTCCGCCATCGGGCCGGCAATGGCGATGGAGACCACCATGTCGGTGCGCTCGAGCTGCTTGATCAGAGGTTGTTCGGCCAGTTCGGGGAAGTCGTCGATGCCATCGATTTCCGCCTTGACGTCGGTGAGGAAGCGGTTGACGTCCGCCCCTTCGATCATCTCGATGGTGGCGGTGCCGATGCCTTCGCGCGCCTCGCAACGCATCTCGTCGACGTCGGTCAGCACTTCCAGCGCTTCCTCGATGCGTTGGCAGATCGCCTCCTCCACCATTTCGGCGCTGGCGCCGGGATAGGGCACGCTCACCTGCACCAGGTCCAGGGCGTAGTCCGGGAAAGTCTCCCGCCGGAGATCGGCCAACGACGCGATCCCCGCGGCAAACAGAAGGACCATCAGAAGATTGGCCGCGGTCGGGTGGCCGGCGAAAAAGCGGATCACGGGGAGGCCTTGCCGCTGCCGCCGCCAAGCTCGGCCGGGGCGGCCTCCGCCACCAGCCGCCGGCTCAGGTCTTCGTCGGCGGTGGGGGCCAGCAGCATCCCGTCGATGGCCGGGGTCGGATCGGAGACCACCACCCGCTCGCCAGGCCGGAGCCCGGCGGCGATCACCACGATGTCGCCCTGGGCCGGTCCCAGTGTCACCGGCCGCCGCCGCAGCCGGTCATCGTCGTCGGCAACGTAGACCACCGGGCCGTCGGCCCGGCGCTGCACCGCCGCGCGCGGGACCACCAGTTGGTCGCGCCAAGCGGGGCCGAGGATCTCCGCCCGCACATACATATTGCGGATCAGTGGCGGGCGGGTTCCCGGGATCGCCTGGCGATAGGGGTCCGGCACCGCCACCACCACGCCGACGGTGCGGGTTTCCGGATCCACCGCGGGACTGATCCGTTCCACCCGGGCTTGCCAGTCACCCTCCAGGGTGCCGGTGCGAAGTTGGACGATGGCGCTGAGGCCGAGCCATTCCGGCACCCGGGCGAGCTCGGCCGCGGTCATGTCGCTGAGGTCAATATCGCGGCGCACCACCGGCGACATCTGCTCGATCGGTACCTGTGCGTTCACCTCCGCCACGTCGATGCTGTCGGCCACAGCCAGCGTCGTGCCGACACCGACGAACTGGTCCCGTTCCACCGCGACCTCGTTGATCCGGCCATCGAACGGCATCCGGATGGTGGTTCGTTGCAACGACAGGCGGGCATCTTCCAGTTGCGTCCGGTTCAACGCCAGACTGGCCTCCAGCACCCGCCGTCGGGCGGGGATCAGCGCCAACTGGTTCTCCAGCTCGCGCACCTGGCGACGATCGCTCAGCACCCGTCGCTCCGCCTCGTCCACGGACGCCTGGCTGACGGTGCCTTGCCGCAGCAGCGTCCGCTTGCGTTCGAGGTCCTCGGCCGCCAGGGCTACGGCGCGCCGCTCAATGGTCAGTGAATGCTGAAGATTCTCCTCCTGCACCCGGAGCTCATTAAGCTCCGCGTCGACGCTGTCGATGGTGGCCTCGTTGCGAGCGACGGCCAGTTCGTAGTCGGAGGGATCGATGCGCAGGATGACGGTGCCGGCAGGGATCAGCCGTCCCGGCTCAAGGTTCGGGGCGCGCTCGACGATCTTGCCGGCAACCTGGGCGACCGCGGTCCAGACCGTTTTCGGCTGGACTTGGCCGAAGCCCACGGCCCGGGGCACGAATGGAGTCGGCTCCACCGCGATCACCCGCACGGACCTCGCGACCTCCCGGGCGGGCTCCTGTACCGGCGGCTCCCGGAGATGGAGCTGCCATACGATGATGCCGATCCCGAGTGCCAGCGGCGGCAGCACCAGCAGCCGGCGCCACTGCTTCCGCCAATGACCAAGCGTCGGCTGCTCTCGTCCGGTTTCCGTTTCGGTATGGTCAGTCTGGGTCATGGTCGTGTCCGCCGCGACACTCTACGCCGACAGCCTGGCGGATGGCGAGGCATGCCGCCACGGCGCTCACCGGTCCTCGGCTCATCGGGCCGCGGTACGGGGAGGCAGCAGCGCCGGATCCGGTGGAAACTGCGCCAAGATCGCGCCGACCATGGCGCGGATGGTAGCGCTCCTGAGATCGTCGCGAAACACCACCTCGTCGGCGCGGCCGCTCCACACCGGTGCACTGGAGATGCCATCGAACATGTCGATGGCAATCGTGACCTCGGTCTCGCGGTCCAATCGGACATTGGGAAAGAACGGATCGTGCCACACGCCCATGAATGGGCCGCCGTACCGCCAACCGTGCGGACCCCAGCCGAAACGTCCGCCGACATGGGCCCCGAACGGCCGCACGCGGTAGCGGTCCCGCACGCCGACCACGGCGGTAACCAAAACGTCCCCGGGAGGATCGAGCCGCAAGCCTCGGGCCTTCAAGGCCTGGTCGATTTCGCTGCGAACCCGGGCGAGGACCAGCGGGCTGACCCAGGGCTCCGCCGACTCGGCGGCCCGCACTCCCTCCGGGGACCAGCTGTACGTCGCGAACGCGCCGAAGTCCGCGCTCGGGTCCAGGTCAACGCTGGTTCTCACCGGTGTGGCGCAGCCAGCAAGCGCGATCGTGACGACCGAAAGCGCGATGATGATGGCGGTGCAACGTAAACGAGGCGCTGAAACCGGCATTCCGACTGGGTCCTTGGTATTGGCATGTTCTGGCAGCGGCGGTTGCCGCCGACGCCGCTGCGCTACCCGCATAATGCGGGGAAGGAGGGCTTTCCGCGACGCCCATCGATGATAAGGTGGGAAGATTGAACCCTTGCCGTCCACCCTCTGTTCCGCACGAGGTTGCGTGCCATGCCGATCAAGGTCCAGAAGCCGACGCCGGATATGATCCAGGAGATGAAGAAGCTCCCCACTTGGTCGAAGGAGCCGAGCGTCTTCGACTGGCAGTATGACGCCGAAGAAACCTGTTTTTTGATCGAGGGCGACGTCACCGTGACCACCGAGGCGGGGGAAGCGGTGAGCTTTGGTGCGGGCGACCTGGTGACGTTCCCCCGGGGCCTCAAGTGCACCTGGACGGTCCGCCGACCGGTGTACAAGCACTACCGGTTCGGTTGAGCCGTCTGGCGCCGGTTCTGGCGGGATGGACACCGCCCTGCCGCCTGCGCCGCGTCGTCATGGCGGCGGCATCGACGCCGCCGCTGCGCGGTTCGGCGTTCCGCGTGACCGCTGGCTGGACCTGTCCACCGGGATCAGCCCCATCCCCTACCCGGTGCCGGCCTTGGCGCCGGAGGTCTGGCAGCGCTTGCCGGATGTGGGTCTTGTCAGCCGGTTGAAGGCCGCGGCGGCCCGCGCTTATGCTGCGCAGGATCCCGGGTGCGTCGCTGCCGCGCCTGGCACCCAGGCCTTGATCCAATGGTTGCCGCGGCTGCTGCCGCCGAGCCGGGTGGCTGTCGTCTCCCCGACCTACAACGAGCATGCCCCGGCTTGGTCTGCCGCCGACCATGACGTCGTCGCGGTGGCCCTGGGGGCCGTTCCGGACACCGCCGGTGTCGTGGTGGTGGTCAATCCCAACAATCCGGACGGTCGCGTGGTGCCGCGGTCCCAACTGGCCGAACTGGGTCGCGGCCGCCTGCTCGTGGTCGATGAGGCATTTGCCGACACCGACCCGAACGAGAGCATGGTGCCGGATGCCCATCACGACGGCTTGGTGGTGCTGCGGTCGTTCGGCAAGTTCTTTGGTCTGGCCGGACTTCGCCTCGGCTTTGCGGTCACCGGCCCCGGCCGCACCGCCGCCCTGGAAGGCGTCCTGGGGCCGTGGGCGGTGAGCGGGCCGGCCGCCGCTATCGGCATCACCGCTCTCGCCGACAGCGACTGGACGGCATCCGCGCGGCGGCGGTTGACCGACCTTGCCGAACGGCTGGATGCCGTGCTGGCGGCCGCCGGCCTTGCCATCGTGGGCGGCACCAGCCTGTTCCGCCTGGTGGACGATCCGGACGCCCCGGCACTGTACGGGCACCTGGCCGGACGCGGCATCCTGACCCGCCCCTTGGAGCACCCGTCGTCCTGGCTGCGGATCGGTCTGCCGGGGAACGACGCCGGCTTCGCCCGGCTGGAGGACGCCCTCTCGGCCTGGCGCTGGCGGCGGCCCGGCGCTGTCGTCGACTGAACCGACCGCCTTGGCCTGATCGCCATGATCGAGATGGCAATCCGTGCGTTCACCACCTTCTTCGCCACGGTGGGCCCGGTGGACGTGGCTGCCCTCTACGCGGCGTTGACCGTATCCGCGACCCCGCGCCAGCGCCGGGCGATGGCGGTCAAGGGGGTTGTCATCGCCACCGTGATCCTGGTTCTGTTCACCCTCCTCGGCAAGGATGTGCTGCACTGGATGGGCGTCACCTTGCCGGCCGTGCGCACGGCCGGCGGCATCCTGCTCCTGATGCTGAGCATCGACATGGTGTTCGCCCGCCATTCGGGGATAACCTGGACCACGTCGGCGGAGACGGCGGAGGCCGAGGGCCGGGGCGACATCTCGGTCTTCCCCCTGGCGACGCCGTTGATCGCCGGTCCGGCGGCGATGGGGGCGGCGGTGCTGCTGGCGTCCGAAGCGGAAGGCGATCTGCTGCTGGAACTCACCGTGCTGGTGGCCCTGCTGGCGGTGATGGCCCTCACCCTCGGGCTCTTGCTGGTGGCAGCGCAGCTTCAGCGGTTTCTCGGCGTCACCGGCCAGAACGTCATCACCCGGGTGGTGGGGGTGCTGCTGGCGGCGCTCGCCGTGCAGTTCATCTTCGACGGCATCGCTGCCAGCGGCCTGATCTGAGCCCCGACCGCCGGCCGGCGGCCTCAGCGGTCCGGCACCGGCGTGTCTGGAACCGGGCGCCGCCGGGCGGCATCAGGGTCCGGCAGGACGTAGCAGTCGATCGCGCCGAGGGTCTGGTAGCAGTGCTGGGGCATCGCCGGGACCGCCTCGTCCTCGCGGCAGTAGGTGCGGCCCTGTTCCTTGCGGACGATGGAGCAGTCCTTGCCCGAGGCCAGCGAGACAACATGGTCGACCATGGTCTTGCCGGTCCCGGCAACCACGGCTACCTGCACGCCAGCCATCTCGGCGCAGCCGGCGGCAAGCACGGCAAGACTGAGGGCAACGGCGGTACGCACGCGGCGGCTCCTCGGCGGTCGAAGTCCTACGGGGGCGAACTCCCTCGGGGGTCGATACGGCGGGTCGATTCCGCCCCGGTCCATCGTCCGGCGCCGGCGGTTAAGGTGCGGTTAAGGGGCCCGGCTCGGCCGGGGAGAGGTCAGTCCGACGAGGGTGCCTCGGGAACGAACGGAAAAGGTGGGAGGTCCGCGTCCGCTCGCATGATGAATGCGGTGTTGCCGGGCGGCACCTGTGCTGGCGGCAAGCCAATGATGATGTTTCTTATGATTTCGGGGTCCGTCACGTCACGCCAGCGTACCAGTTCATTGGTGCCGTGGCGGCGATCGTTGATGATGATGTTGCGTTCGATCAGGGTGTTGTTGTCCGGCCAAGTGGAGCCGCCGCGCAGCTCAAGCCCGACCCCGATCAACTGACCGTTGACCGAGTTGGGCCCTTGTTGCAGGACGTTGTTGCGGATCACATTGACCCCGCCGTCGGGAAGATCGATGAGCCGACTGTCATTGCCATCCAGTGCTGCCACCACGCTGTACTCGATGGTGGTTCTGGTGGCCCGGCTCTTGATCTCGTGTCCCTGGTCCTGGCTCCGCAAAAAGTGGCTGCCACGGATGACCAGGGCGTCAATCCGGTTGACGTAGATGCCATGTGCCTGGCCGTCACGGCCCAGCCGTTCGAACCGGCTGTCCTCGACGATGATGGTGCTGCCGGGATTGTTGCCGGCGAGCACGCCCTGTTCGCTGCTATGGAAGTGGACATTCTGTAGGGTGAGATTCCGGCCTTCCTGCCGAATTGCGGCCCCGTTCCGGGACGGTACGCTCACGCCCGATACCTCCAGGCCGCGGACGAGGGTATTGTCGCCCTGGATCACCAGGGCGGCCTTGCCACCGACAGCCGTGTCCTGGAGATGTGCGCCGGTCCCTTCGATGGTGAGATTATGGGCCCTGACGGTGGCGCCCTCCCGCCAGATCCCCGGCAGGATCGTGACGGTATCGCCGTCCTGCGCAGCGTCGAACGCCTGTTGGATGCTGGGAAACGGCTGATCGCCGATCATCGCACGGGGCTGATCTCCCGCCCAGGCCCCACTTGGGTGCATCAACAGAACCAGCGCAAGGACGATTGCGCCGCAAGCATAGATCCGTTTCCCAACGAATGCCTGAAAAGCGTTCATGACGAAGCGACCTTCTTCATCCGCGCCGGCAGCCACCACGATCGCGGGTGAACGACTGCCGCATCCGGCGCTTCTGCCCCTGCACCCCAAAATCATAGCAGCTTTGCAAGGCACCTGCGACCCTCGTTCACTTCGGTTGAGGGTCGCGCGGGTTTCCTCCACCTCGCCCTCGGGTACCTCGAACACCAGTTCGTCGTGCACCTGCAGCAGCATGCGGGCGCAAATGCCCTCGGCCTGCAGCACCTTCGGAATGCGCACCATCGCCCGCTTGATGATGTCGGCAGCACCGCCCTGGATCGGCGCGTTGATGGCGGCGCGCTCGGGCATGACGGGGCGTTGCTCTGTCCTGGTTCGCTGGCGTCAGGCTGACGATACGGTTGACGAGCTAGGCAGTCCCTCGTCGTCGGCGAAGCACAAAGGCCAAGGCAGCCAAAGCGGAGACGAAAAGAGGTAGGGCGCCCGGAAGCGGAACTGGATTTACCGACCTGCTAAGCGTAGCCAACTCTCCATCATCCCCAACATCAATAAAGTAATTGTATGCGCCAGGGGCTTCAGTTATAAGAAGAGCCAAGGTATTAGCAAGTGAAATGCGGCCGCTGTCGCCAAGGCTCAGGACGGTGTTGCCGGGCGCCACCTGTGCTGGCGGCAAGCCAATGATGATGTTTCTTATGATTTCGGGGTCCGTCACGTCACGCCAGCGTACCAGTTCATTGGTGCCGTGGCGGCGATCGTTGATGATGATGTTGCGTTCGATCAGGGTGTTGTTGTCCGGCCAAGTGGAGCCGCCGCGCAGCTCAAGCCCGACCCCGATCAACTGACCGTTGACCGAGTTGGGCCCTTGTTGCAGGACGTTGTTGCGGATCACATTGACCCCGCCGTCGGGAAGATCGATGAGCCGACTGTCATTGCCATCCAGTGCTGCCACCACGCTGTACTCGATGGTGGTTCTGGTGGCCCGGCTCTTGATCTCGTGTCCCTGGTCCTGGCTCCGCAAAAAGTGGCTGCCACGGATGACCAGGGCGTCAATCCGGTTGACGTAGATGCCATGTGCCTGGCCGTCACGGCCCAGCCGTTCGAACCGGCTGTCCTCGACGATGATGGTGCTGCCGGGATTGTTGCCGGCGAGCACGCCCTGTTCGCTGCTATGGAAGTGGACATTCTGTAGGGTGAGATTCCGGCCTTCCTGCCGAATTGCGGCCCCGTTCCGGGACGGTACGCTCACGCCCGATACCTCCAGGCCGCGGACGAGGGTATTGTCGCCCTGGATCACCAGGGCGGCCTTGCCACCGACAGCCGTGTCCTGGAGATGTGCGCCGGTCCCTTCGATGGTGAGATTATGGGCCCTGACGGTGGCGCCCTCCCGCCAGATCCCCGGCAGGATCGTGACGGTATCGCCGTCCTGCGCAGCGTCGAACGCCTGTTGGATGCTGGGAAACGGCTGATCGCCGATCATCGCACGGGGCTGATCTCCCGCCCAGGCCCCACTTGGGTGCATCAACAGAACCAGCGCAAGGACGATTGCGCCGCAAGCATAGATCCGTTTCCCAACGAATGCCTGAAAAGCGTTCATGACGAAGCGACCTTCTTCATCCGCGCCGGCAGCCACCACGATCGCGGGTGAACGACTGCCGCATCCGGCGCTTCTGCCCCTGCACCCCAAAATCATAGCAGCTTTGCAAGGCACCTGCGACCCTCGTTC
>REES01000125.1 GCA_007694935.1 Rhodospirillales bacterium | reverse complement strand
AGACAGCCGCTTAGCTGGCCACGGTCCTTGCCGTCAGAATATCCACATGGTGAGGCCGTCCGGTGTCGCGGCGGAAAACCGTGGCCTCGACCTCGCCATCCGTCAGCCGAGCCCGACGTCTTGGCCGTAGCGGACCACCTGCACGTTTTCCAGGGTGACCAGGCCGCTGTTCAGCATCGGTGCCGCCGCCGCTATGAAGCGATCGAGCTGGTCACGGGTGTCGACCATCTCGATGACCAGGGGAAGATCATCGGACAGGCGCAGGATCTTGGACGTGTGCAGGCGGCTGGAACGGCCGTAGCCCATCGGCCCGCGCAGCACGGTGGCCCCGGCCAATCCCATCTCCCGCGCCTTGAGCACGATCGCCTCGTACAGCGGGCGGCCGTCATGCCGGTCGCTCTCGCCGATGAACAGCCGCAGCAGCGCGGCCTCGGTGTACCCGCTCATCAGTTTGCTCCCTTCAAGCGGTTGAGATGGACGCCGACGCGGTATCCGACCCAGACCGCCACCAGCCACAACCCCGCCGAGATGCCGATGTTGAGCCCGGCCAGCAGATGGTCCCCGCGCTCGACAAGAAGCAGGGTTTCCAGGCTGAAGATGGAAAAGGTCGTGAAGCCGCCGCAGAATCCGGTCAGCACGAAATGCCGGGTGGCGGGGCTGGCCATCAGCCGCCCGTCCGGCTCCGTCAGGGTGGCGTAAAGTCCGATCAGCAGCGAGCCCAGCACGTTGACCGTGAGCGTCCCCCAGGCGAACCCGGGCCCGAGCAGGTCCAGCATCGCCACCGAGACGAGGTAGCGCGCGACGGAGCCGAGCGAGGCCCCGAGCGCGACGGCGAGAAACAAGCGTGCCGTTGGCGTCATGGCGCTGTCAGCCCCCGGCGATCGCCAGGACCGCGGCATAGCCCGCGCCCGCGGCCCCCAGGCACAGCACCAGTGAGCCCGCGACGTTGAGTGCGGCCCGCTGCGGCTCGCCGTCGCGCAGCAGCGCCAGGGTCTGCAAAGAGAACGAGGACACCGTGGTGTAACTGCCGAGCATGCCGATGGCCAGCAGGGCCCAGCGGGGGGCGTCCTCGACCGCATGGGTGCCGTCGGCCAGCAGCAAGGCGGCAAGCACACCGATGCCGGCCGCGCCGCTGACGTTGACCGCCATGGTGCCCCAGGGAAAGGTCTCGCCGTAGTTCCGTGCCACCACGCCGGAGAGCCAGAACCGCGCCATGCCGCCGACCGCGCCGCCGATGGCGACCAGGAGGATGCCCGGGAGCCAGGCGGTCATGGCCCTGGACGGAACCGCCCGGCATCCCGAGCCCCACGCCGGCTCCAAGGCCGGTGGCGATCCTTTACCATCGGCGAGGCGCCCCCGGAGGATCGGGCCGATGTTCGAAATGCAACAGCCAACGACTTGATTGCGTCAAGAATATCGACCATCTACCCCAGTTGCGTGTAAACTCCGCTCAAATCGGGCCCGGACGGTCTGGTTGTGGGGGTCTTGGGACGAGACCGTTCTCGGCCACGTAGAGGAAACCAGAGATGTCGTTAACGCAAGCCTCGGATGGGCCGGCCCCTGCCAGCGTGCACCTGTTCGAGGCCGCCGGCGCGGAAACGATCTCGCTGCCGGCCGAGGTGTCGTTGTTCGGGGCGGCATTCGAGCGCTCGGGCCACGACCTGATCCTGGCCGGACCGGACGGTGCCATGGCGGTGGTGCGGGACTTCTTCATGCAAGCCACGCCACCGGACCTGGTGGATGCAGCCGGGGGCTATTTCTCCGGGGCCTTCATCACCAAGCTGGCTGGGCCGCTGGCACCGGCGCAGTGGGCGCAGGCAGCAGACACGCCGGCGTTGCAGGCCATCGGCACCGTCGACTCCCTGTCCGGCACCGCCACCTCGACCCGCATCGACGGGTCGGTGGTTGCCCTCGCCGCAGGTGATCCGGTGTTCGCCGACGACGTCCTCAGCACCGGAGCGAACGGCGCCCTCGGCATCGTGTTCATCGACGGCACCGTGCTGTCGCTGGGCGCGGGCAGCCGGATCGTGCTGGACGAGTTGGTCTATGACCCGGGCGGGGGCGGCGGCAACCTCACCTTCTCGGTGGTGGAGGGCGTGTTCGTGTTCGTGAGCGGCGCCATCGCCAAGACCGGCCCGGACGCGATGGTGATCGAGACGCCGGTGGCCAGCATCGGCATCCGCGGCACGGTGTTCGGCCTGTCCTACGACGCGGCGACCGGACGGCTGGATAGCTCGCTGATGTCCCAGTTCGACCCGGTGACCGGTGCGCCCATCGTCGGCGAGATCGTGGTCAGTGTGGTGGCACCGGATGGCACCGTGCTCGCGTTGGAAACGGTCAACGTGATCGGCAGCCGCATCACGGTGGCGGACCGGGCCCTGACGACCACCCCGATCACCGTCGAGGACGCTGCCGGCCAGTTCGCCCCGGCGATGACGCCGACACTGGGCGGCACCGGGCTCGATCCGTCATACATGCCACCGGGCATCACCCCCGGCGACGATCGCGGCAACGACCGCGGCGACCGGGGGGACGCGAACGACGGCAGCCAGCCCCTCGCGGCAGATGGCATCGAAGCGTTCCTGACCGAGGCGGGCGGCGTTGCGCCCGGACGCCCTGCGGGTGACGGGCCGGCCGCTGCCGACGCACCGCCGGCGCGGGATGCGGAACCGGCCGCCGTTACCGATGTGATGACGGGAGACGTGGTCCCGGTGACGATGGCATCACTGCTGCCGACGCCGCCGGTGCCGGTGGCGATGGGGGTGCCGGTGGCCGACAGTCCCGCACTCACCGCTGCGCGCGTGACCGCCCGGGAGTCCGTGTTCCGGGACGAGTTCGTGGCCCTCGACCCCCGCAACCGGCTCGAGCCGGAGCCCATAGTTGAGGTGAGAAGGCCGGAAGAACTCGTGACGGATTCTCGGCAGGCGGTCGACACGACACCCGCGCCGCCGGTCGACACCACGCCCCCGCCGCCGGTCGACACCACACCCGCGCCGCCGGTCGACACCACACCCGCGCCGCCGGTCGACACCACGCCCCCGCCGCCGATCGACACCACACCCGTGCCGCCGGTCGACACCACACCCGTGCCGCCGGTCGACACCACACCCGCGCCGCCGGTCGACATCACACCCGTGCCGCCGGTCGACACCACGCCCCCGCCGCCGGTCGACACCGCACCCGTGCCTCCGGTCGACCCGGTGGTGCTGATTGACGATTTCGAGTCCGGGAGGATCGACCCCAACGTCTGGACGGCGGAGGGGACGGTTGAGGTCGTCGAAAGAACCTTCGTCTCCGCGGGGCCGGGAAACCGGGTGGAGATTGACGCCCTCCAAGGCAATTGGATGGTGCGGATTGATGCCGGCGGCCAGTCCGGCGCCGGACTCAACAAGGTCCTGAATGCGCTGGGACTGGCCGCCAACGACCCCGTGTTGGTAGATGCCGACGGCAGCCAGCCCATCAGCGGTTCCGCCCTGTGGCAGCCACTCGACGTGGCGGCGGGGGATGTGATCTCGTTCCGTTGGGCGTTCGATTCCCGCGAAAACAACCAAGCACCATTCAACGATTTCGCCTTGTTCGTCGCCGGGAATGAGGCGTTCCGGCTTTCGGACGCGCGGAGCCAGCCGATCCAGTTCGGCTTCACCGAGGGTGAGTTTAGCTACACGGCTTCGGAGTCGGGGCCGCTTCTGATCGGGTTCGCGGCGTTCAACGACGGCGGCAACGGGCAAGCCCTGGGCCGTCGGGATTCCGTCCTCCTGGTCGACGACGTCCGCATCAATGATCCCGCGGTGTCGGATCCGGGCGGCCAGGGCTACACCCTGGTGAGCGGCGAGGAGAGCGGCCCGTTCCAGGCGTGGGGACAGACGGTCACCGCCGCGGCGGCCTGACGCCCGGGCCGGGTCTCAATCCACCGGCCGGCTGAAGCCCGAGTGCTCCGGCCCGGCGACGATGCCGGCGTCGTGCAGCCGCCCGACCTCGGCCTCGCTCATGCCGAGCAAATCCAGCAGAATCTCGTCGGTATGCTCCCCCAGCATCGGTGCGCGCCGGGCCGGCACCCGCTCGAGGTCGCCGAAGTCGAGGGGCGAACCCGGCATCAGGTAGGTGCCGATGCCGGGCTGCTCCACCATCTCGAACATCGGGTTCTGAGAGGAACAATCCGGATCCCGCTCGATGGTCTGGCGGACCGACCGGTACTCCGCCCAGGTGACGCCGAGCTCGCCGAAGATCCGCCGGATCTCCGCCAGCATGCGGGTGGCGAACCACGGCTCCATCAGCCGGGCGATCTCCCGCCGGGCGCGGAAGCGGTCACCCTCCTTGGCGAAGTTGAGGCCGAGCCGGCAGGCGAGCGCGTCGATGTCGGCGCCGAGGCCCGTGGCCTTCATCAGGCTCGACCACTGGGCGTGGGTCAGGCCCACCACCATCAGCCGCTTGCCGTCCAGCGTGCCGAAATCGCGCCCGAAGGCGCCATAGAGATAGTTGCCGTCCTTGGGCCGGTCGGCATCGTTGATCATCACCTCGGCGATCTTGCCGAGGTGGCCGAGCATGGCGAGAGCCACGTCCTTGAGGGCGATCTTCACCAGCTGGCCGCGGCCGGTGAGGCGGCGGTGGCGCTCCGCCGCCAGCAGCCCCACCATCGCCATCTGTCCGGCGATGCAGTCCCACGCCGGCAGCAGATGGTTGACCGGCCGGGGGAACACGGTCGGACCGGTCACCAGCGGGAAGCCCACCTGCGGGTTCACGGTGTAGTCCACTTCCGAAGCGCCGTCACGCCGGCCGATCAGGTTGACCATGATCAGGTCGTCGCGATGGGACTTGAGCGCATCGTAGGAGAGCCAGCCGCGGCCGGGAAAGTTGGTGACGAACAGGCCGGCCTGCTCCCCCGGGGCGGTGATCACCCGGGTCAGGATCTCCTGCCCCGCCGGCTTGCGGAAGTCCACCGCGATGGACCGCTTGCCCTTGTTCAGGCCCGCCCAGAACAGGCTGTGACCGCCGTCCAGGGTGACCGGCCAGCGGGTGTGATCAAGGCCGCCGCCGATGGGATCGAAGCGGATGACCTCCGCACCCAGCTGCGCCAGAGTCATGCCGCCAAGCGGCATGGCGACGAACGCGGAGCCTTCGACCACGCGCATGCCTTGCAGGATGCCGGTCATGTGCCGTCCCCCTTCCCGGATGTACCCTCCCGCTCCGGGCGCATTATCGGGTCGCCCGTGAGTGCAACAGTGTAGCACGCTCCTTGCTCAAGGCGAGCGGCATCATCCCCCCGGCTGGCGCTGGACCAGGTGGACGTTGAGACCCCCGTGCGCATCCATGAGGCGGCGCGCGGTCGCCTCCCGTTCCGGCGTCGCGGCGCGCGCCCACAGGATGATCCCGCCGGCCTGCACCGAGCGGGCGAATTCCTCGGCGTGCGGGCGGGCCACCACATCTTCGACCACATCCTTGACGGCAAGCGCGCCCACGGCGGCACCGATCACCGCCGCAACCGCTGCCGTCACCGGCCCACCGGCGAGGAAGATCGCCCCGGAGGCCACGAGCGGGTTCTCGTAGCGCACCTCGTCCACCAGCGAACGCAGCACCGCCGACCAGGTCCGCTCCGGCGGCCCGGCCGCTTCCAGTGCCTCGTGGCTGGCAAGAACGCTCAAGTCAGCGTGCTCGAACCCGGCCTGTTTCAGCGCGGTCACCGCGGCATCAAATCGGGCCTGATCGGGGAACACGCCGACCACCTCGGGGGCGGCCGCAGCCGCTGCACTGTCGTCGGTCACTTTCGCCTCCAATCGGTCAACCGGCCGCATACTGCCGTGACGGGACGGCGGTGCATAGTGCGGAGGTGGCGGCTCGTGCTAGGGTGCCGGCTTTGCCGCGGATGCCGACCGCTGAAGGTGCTCCCCGATGGGCTCGTTCGCCGAAGCCATGCCCGGTGCCGGCCCGCCGGACCCCGCCACCGCCGACGGCGAGTCCCGGGACGGGGACGCGCTGCCGGAGGCCCGGCCGACTCCGATGATGGCACAGTACCATGCCATCAAGGCCGAGCACCCCGACTGCCTCCTGTTCTACCGGATGGGCGACTTCTACGAGCTGTTCTTCGACGACGCCGTCAAGGCGGCGAAGGCCCTCGACATCGCGCTGACCAAGCGCGGACGGCACCAGGGCGCCGACATCCCGATGTGCGGCGTGCCGGTCCATAGCCATGAGACCTACCTGGCCCGGCTGATCCGTAGCGGCTTCAAGGTGGCCATCTGCGAGCAGAGCGAGGATCCGGCGGACGCCCGCAAGCGCCCCGGCAAGACCCTGGTGGAACGGGCGGTGACCCGCATCGTCACGCCCGGCACGCTGACCGAGGACACGCTGCTGGAGGCGCGCCGCCACAACTACCTCGCCGCCTACGCCGAGGCCGCGGGCAGCGCGGGGCTGGCTTGGCTCGACATCTCAACCGGCGATTTCCAGGTCCAGCCCCTGGACCGTGCCACCGCCGGCGCCGTTCTTGCCGGGATCGAGCCGGGCGAGCTGCTGGTGCCGGAGCTGCTGGCGCGACAACCGGAGCTGTCTCAGGCCATGGCCCCGTGGCGGGACCGGCTGACCCTGCTTCCGGCCAGCCGGTTCGACAGCATCAATGGCCGGCGCCGGCTGGAGGCGCTGTTCGGAGTCGGTACCCTCGACGCCTTCGGGGCCTTCGAACGCGCCGAGGTAGCCGCGGCCGGCGCGCTGGTGGACTACCTCAACCTCACCCAGAAGGGCCGACTGCCGTGTCTCAAGCCGCCGGGGCGGCTGCACCGCTCCGCGGTGATGGCGATCGACGGCGCCACCCGGCGCAATCTGGAGCTGGTGCGCACCCTGGCCGGCGAGCGCCGCGGCGGCCTGCTTGCCAGCATCGACCGCACCGTCAGCGGCAGCGGCGGCCGGTTGCTGGCGCGCTGGCTGACCGCACCGCTGACCGAGCCCGAGGCGATCCATCGGCGGCTCGACATGGTGCAGGCGTTCGTCGACAACGACCGCCTGCGCGGCGCCGTGCGCACCGGCCTCCGCAGCTGTCCCGATATCGAGCGGGCACTGTCGCGGCTCAGCCTCGGCCGCGGCGGCCCGCGCGACTTGGCCGCCATCCGCGACGCCCTGGCGGCGGCGGCCACCCTGCGGTCGCTGCTGGCGGAGCCGGACCTGGGCGGCATCCCGCCGGAGCTGGAAGCCTGCGCCACCGCACTGGGCGACCACGCCCCGCTTATCGAGCGCCTCACCGGAGCCCTTGCGGCGGAGCTGCCGGCTGCCTGCCGCGACGGCGGCTTCATCGCCCCGGGCTGGGATCCGGCGTTGGACGAGCAGCGCCGCCTCCGCGACGAAAGCCGCCGCCTGATCGCCGAGATGCAGGCCCGGTACGCCGGAGACACCGGGATCACAGCGCTCAAGATCCGGCACAACAACGTCCTTGGATACTTCGTCGAGGTGCCGGCCCGGCAGGCGGCGAAGATGCCGACCGGTGACGGCGCCCCGTTCATCCACCGCCAGACCATCGCAGCGGCGGTGCGCTACACCACCACCGCGCTCGGCAGCCTGGAAGAGCGCATCGCCCGCGCCGGCGACCGCGCCCTCGCCCTGGAGTTGGCCGCATTCGAGGCCCTGATGGCGGCGGTGCTGGCCTCAGCGGATGCGATCGGCCGGACGGCAGAGGCGCTGGCCCGCCTCGACGTCGCGACCGGGCTCGCCGAGTTGGCGGCCAGCCAGCGCTGGTGCCGGCCGGTGGTGGACGACAGCCTCGCGTTCCAGATTCTGGGCGGCCGCCACCCGGTGGTGGAAGCGGCCCTGGCGGGCGATGACGGCACGCCGTTCGTCGCTAACGACTGCACCCTGGACGAGCACCGGCTGTGGCTGATCACCGGCCCCAACATGGCCGGCAAAAGTACCTTTCTGCGACAGAACGCCCTGATCGCGATCCTGGCACAGGTGGGCAGCTTCGTGCCGGCCGCCGCCGCCCGGATCGGTGTGGTGGATCGGCTGTTTTCGCGCATCGGTGCCGCCGACGAACTGGCCCGCGGCCGCTCCACCTTCATGGTGGAGATGGTGGAGACGGCTGCCATCCTGAACCAGGCGAGCCCGCGGTCGCTCGTCGTGTTCGACGAGATCGGCCGCGGCACCGCCACCTGGGACGGGCTCTCCATCGCCTGGGCGGTGGTGGAGCACCTGCACGAGGTGAACCGTTGCCGGGCGCTGTTCGCCACCCACTACCACGAGCTGACCCGACTCGCCGCCAAGCTGAAGGGCCTTGGCTGCCACACCATGCGGGTGAAGGAGTGGCAGGGACGGGTGGTCTTCCTGCACGAGGTGGCCCCGGGCACCGCCGACCGGTCCTACGGCATCCATGTCGGCCGCCTGGCCGGGCTGCCGGGTGCCGTGATCGCCCGGGCCGAGCAAGTGCTGGAGACCCTGGAGCGGGGTGAGCCGTCATCCGCGGTGACCCGGCTGGCCGATGACCTGCCGCTGTTTGCGGCGGCGGCGCGCCCGCAGGGCTTGGCCGAACCGGCGGTACCGCCGTTCCCGCTGGAAGCCGCACTCCGCGACCTCGACGTGGATGGCTTGACGCCCCGGGCGGCCCTGGAGTTGCTCTACCGGTGGAAGGAACAATGGGCCCCATCCGCCGGATCATGACCAGCCGGCGCCGACAACCACCCCCGCCGCTTCAAGGAGTCAACCGGATGGAAATAAGAATCTTGGGAACGGCCGGGCTTCCGGTGACGCCGCTCGGCCTTGGCATGGCCGCCCTCGGCCGGCCCGGCTACATCAACCTCGGCCATGCCGAAGACCTGGGCGGGGACTACGATCCCACCGCCATGGCTGCCCATGCGCAAGCGGTGCTGGACGCCGCCTGGGACGTCGGCATCCGCTACTTCGATGCGGCCAGATCCTATGGACGCGGCGAAGAGTTTCTCGGGAACTGGCTCAGGGACCGGGGCGTCCCGCCCGAGGCGGTCACCGTCGGCTCCAAGTGGGGCTACACCTACACCGCCGGCTGGCGGGTGGATGCCGAGGTGCACGAGGTGAAGGAGCATTCGGTCGCGGTGTTCCGGCGGCAGCAGCAGGAGAGCGACACGCTGCTGGGCCGCCACCTCCGGCTGTACCAGGTGCACTCGGCGACGCTGGCGAGCGGCTTGCTGGACAACCGACCGCTGCTCGAGGCGCTGACCACGCTCAAGAACCACGGCATCGCCGTCGGCCTTACCACCAGCGGTACCGACCAGGCCGAGGTGGTCTTGCGCGCCCTGGAACTGCGGCTGGAGGGGGTGCGGCTGTTCGATACCGTGCAGACCACCTGGAACCTGTTGGAGCCCTCGGCAGGATCGGCCCTGGCCGCAGCGAGGAGCGAGGGCATGGGCGTGATCGTCAAGGAAGCGATGGCCAACGGCCGCCTGGCCGGCCGCGGTGACCGTGCCTCGGCCTCGGCCACGGCGGTGCTGCGGCGGGAGGCGGAACGGCTCGACACCTCCATCGATGCCCTGGCCTTGGCGGCGGCGCTGGCGCAGCCCTGGGCCGACGTGGTGCTGAGCGGTGCGGCGACGCCGCAGCAGGTTGGCAGCAACGCGGCGGCCGTCGGCGTCGCCCTGGATGGCGAGGCCTGGCAGGCGCTGGGCGCCCTGGCGGAACCGCCTGAGACCTACTGGCGGACCCGGTCAGACCTGGCTTGGACATGACGACGAGCGCCCACCGAGGCTGCGACCGCCTGCCACTACCTTCAATCGAAAAAATTCTCGGTCGGCGCATTTTCTGCTTGCATAAATGCCCCGTATGGGGCATAACCACCTTGTCCCGCGAGCGTCCATATGAGCCTCCCCGGCTCATCTTGACCTCCTCCCTATCCAACTCGAGCCGCCCTCCCGGGCGGCTCTTTTTTTTCGGCGGGGAGGGAGGTGCGGCCACCGGCTTGCCGGGCACCGCCGTCCGCGCCCACGCCGCGACCCGGT
>REES01000082.1 GCA_007694935.1 Rhodospirillales bacterium | reverse complement strand
GCCGCGGCCTGCGCCTTTTGAATGGGGCCGGCCCGGGCGCCTGATGGAACAAATGGGCGTCCAATTCGTTCTCGCGATTGAAGAGGGCACATCTTTCCGTCGCGAGCCGGACGGAGCGCCGAATGGAAGCGTTTTTTCGAGAGCTACGGGCTCGTGCGCACGCTCGCCGGCAAGCTCGACCCCGAGCGGCGGGCGTATTGCGCGCCCGACGGCACCCCCTTACACGACGAATTTGTCGACAGCCTCGGAGTTATCATGCCGCGCGCCTGCAGGATTGTCCTCGGCATCCGCCGCTGAAGCCAAGCCGTCCCCGCAAAACAATGGAGACTCAAATGCTTGATCATGTCCTGGCCCACCCCCGCACCTGCCGCACGATTGCCCCGACCGTGGCCCTCGTTGCCGCCATGGCCCTCGGCACCGGAGCGGCGGCCGAAACCGAGCCGATCACCGCCGAGCCGCTGATCGAGCGTCACAGCTTTGCGGGCGAGGTGTCGGTGCAACTCACCCAGACTCTTGACGGGCTGTCGCGCCACGAGGCGGCGATGGACGATGCCTCGTCGCTTGCGGTGATGGAGTTCACCATCCAGCCCGGAGCGATATTTGCCTGGCACACCCACCCCGGCATCGTGCTGGTCAGCCTCGCCCAGGGTGAGCTCGACTTCATTTTCGCCGAGGACTGTGCCGCGCGCCGCCTCACCCCGGGCACCGCGATCGTCGATCCGGGCAATGAAATGCACACCGCTCGGAACCCCGGTGACGTGCCGACGATCGTCATCGCCACCTTCCTCGGTGCGCCGGCCGAGGGCGGGCTGACGCTGCCGGTGGCGGCCGACACAGCCGCGGCCCTGGACGAGCGCTGCGGCATCGAGACGCCGGGCGAGCATGCACATCCCGAAGGCGGTTGAGCGGCACTCACCATGCGCCGGCACCCCCACCGTGGTCTTCGTTTCGGGCAGCGCGGCGCGCACGACCACCAGGGAGAGGGATGATGAGGACGAACTACTGTTTGACCATCGGTGCGTTCGCACTGTTGGTTTCTCCGGCTACATCCCTTGCGGGTTCGCCGGGCGGGGAGCTTGCGGCAGACGTTCGGGAGGAAATCGCCACGATCCCCGAGGTCTACGTGGAGCGGGCGCTGGCCGGTGACTGGGACGGGGTCTCGGAACTCTATCACCAGGAAGCGATCCAGATTCTGCCGGATGCCCCTCCCGTGGAGGGGCGCAAGCAGATCCGCGGCGCTCTTGCCCGCATGTTCGGCACCGAGGGCGGGGTCAGGCTGACGGACTTCTCCGTGGACATCGCGGAAACCGAAGTGCTCGGCGAGACCGTCTATGTCCAGGCGACATATCGGTTCGACGTCGAGCGTCTCGGCGACCCGGGGGCGTCCGTCGAGCAACACGGGCTTTACATGAACATCCTGCGGCAGGACGCGGACGGCGTCTGGCGCATCTGGCGCCAATTCGTCAATCGCGCGCATCCGCCCGTCGGTCCGGCAGCAAAGTGAGGTTCGGGCGTTCGTCTGGACGGCTTGGTGGCTTGCGGACGCCCGCTCCGGCGCCGGACTCAGCAGGCGTGCAGATCAGGGCGGCTCAATGCGCCATCAGCAGCGGCAGGCGGGCATGCTCGATCAGGTGGCGGGTGACGCCGCCCAGGATCAGCTGGCGCAACCGGCTGTGGGTGTAGGCCCCCAGCACCAGAAGATCGATGCGGTCTGCCGCCGCGGCGGCCAGCAGCGTCTCCCCCACCGCGCCCTGTCCGGAGGGTAAGCCTCCCGCCTCGGCGGTGATGCCATGCCAGGCGAGAAAATCCACCAGGCCGCTACCGGCATCACTGCGGGTGACCTCGGCATCCACCACGTAGATCCGCACGTCGGCGGCACGGTGCAGCAGCGGCAGCGCCGCCGTCACCGCCCGGGCCGCCTCGGCGCTGCCGTTCCAGGCGATCGCCACCCTGTCACCTGCCGCCGCCGCCGGCCGGCCCGCGGCGATCAGCACCGGCCGGCCGCTTTCGAACAGGGCGGCATCCAGGGTCGCACGGGTGAACGGGTCGCCATCCCCCTCGGCGTGACCGATGACGATGAGGTCGGCGAGCCGGCCTTCGCGGACAGTCGCGTCGTCCTCCCGCCCGGTCACCTCCAGCCACCGGACGGACGGGCCGTGAGCGGTGGGGCTCTCGACGATGTCCAGCCCGGCTTCCGCACGGCGAGCGTCGAATCGGGAACGGGCTTGGCGGGCATGGCTCGCGGCCTCCCGCTCGGTCAGGGTGATCAGTTCCTCCACCATGGCGCCGGACACCCCCTCCCCCAGCAGCGGCACCGTCGCCTGGGGATCGGGGCGCACGTGCAACACCGCGACATGGGCATCCAGCGCCCGCGCCAGCGCGAACGCGGCATCCAGCGCCTTGCCCGCGGGTTCGGTTGCGGCAAAGGGAACCAGTATCCGGCGGATCGCCATGGGCCCCACTCCTGGTGGCGTGTTTGTCCGGCACGCTGGTGGCGTGTTTGTCCGGCACGGCTGCCCGGTAAGCCGCAAGCATCATGGCGTCGCTGGCGGGAAAACGCCAGCCCGACGGTCAACCGGGCGATGGCGCACCCGCCCGCCGGTCCGTTTCAGGCCAGCTTCAACAGCTTGAGCCCCGCCCGGACGTTCTGATCCTTGGTGCCGCTGGTATCCAGCCGGGTCCAGGTCATCGGCCCGAGATCATGCTGGAGCTGCAGGCGAACCACCCAGGCGTTGGCGTCCGATACGTTGCGGGTGCGTCGGGTGACCCGTTCCTGCATCACCTCCGGTGACGCCTCCAGCCAGACACCGTGGAATGGCACGCCGGCCTCGGCCGCCACCCGGCCGATCGCCTCGCGCTCCTCCGGATCGGCGAACACCGCATCGGCGATCACCGACTGGCCGGTGGCCAGCACCCGGCGGCATTCGTCGTACACCGCGCGGTAGGTGCGCTCGGTCATCCGCTTGGAGTAGCCACCGGGCCCGAGCCGCTGTCCCAGCGGGATGCCGGCCAGGCGCTTGCGGGTGCTGTCGGTGCGGACCACCCGGGCGCCGGGGGCCGTGCCGAGGTGCGGGCTGAGCCAGCGGGCCATACGGGACTTGCCGCTGCCGGACAGGCCGCCGATGGCGATCAGCCGCGGCGGCACCGGCTGGAGATAGTCCAGCGCCCGGTCCAGGTAGCTGGCGGCCTCGGTCACCACCTCGGCGGCATCGGCCCGGTCCGGGTGGGGGGCGAGACTGGCAGTGAGGACGTGGCTGCGGATCGCCGCCCGGAGCGACAGGAACAACGGCATGGCACCGAGCCCACCGGCATCGCCGGTGTCGTCCAGGTAGCGGTTGAGCAGGATGCTCCCGATGTCGCGGAGGCTGCGGTGGTCCAGGTCCATCACCAGGAAGGCGATGTCATAGAGCACATCGATATCGGCGAGCTCGGCGCTGAACTCGATGGCGTCGAACAGGGTTGCCTGGCCTTTGTGCAGAAAGATGTTGCGCAGGTGCAGGTCGCCGTGGCAGTGGCGAACCAGCCCCGCCGCCCGCCGTTCCTCGAGAAGCTGTTCGGTGCCGGCAAGCGCCCGCCATGAAGCCTCGGCGAGAGTCCGTATCTTGCCTGCGTCCAACAGGCCGGTGGCGGTTTCCGCGAAGCAACGGGTGTTGGATTCGATGATCCGGGCGATCGCGCCGCGGCCGCCGGCATCGTTGACCTGCCGTGCGTCCCGGTGGAAGCGGGCGATGGCATCGGCCAAGTCCTCCATGGCGTAGCGGTCGAGAACGCCCTTCTGCGCCAGACGGTCGAACAGCGTGGCCTGGTCGAACCGCGCCATTTCCACCAGCCAGTCCACGATTTCTCCCCGAGTGTCGCTGCGCGCGCCGAGCTGGAGCCGCCCGGCATCGTCACGGACGACCGGCAGCACCGCGAGGTAGATGTCCGGGGCGGTGCGTTTGTTGATGCGGAGTTCGGCCTGACAGAAGCGGCGGCGCAATTCGACCGTGGAGTAGTCGAGATAGGGAAACTTGACCGCCCGCTTCAGCTTGTAGGCGCGATCGCCGGCCAGGAAGATGACAGAGGCGTGGGTCTCCATCATCTCGACGCGCTCGACCCCGCGGCCGAAGGTGTCCTGTCGAGACAGGTATTCGATGACCTCGCTCTGGTCCTCCACGATCACGGTGGCGGCCTCCCGTGCCTATTTTGACGGCACCCTAAACGGTCAGGCCACTAAGGCAAGCGCGGAAACATATTTGTGCCCGGAGCCGTTCAGCGGAAGCTGGCGCGGGCCTCCGGGATGCCGTGGGGGTCCTGATGGATCAGAACCTCGGCGCCGGGGATCACCTGTTCCACGCCGCGCGAGACCTGATCCGCAATGGTGTGGGCATCAAGCAGGGTCAGACTCGGGTCCATCTCCAGATGCAGTTGCACGAAGATGTCGGTGCCGGTGCAGCGGGTACGGATGTCGTGCACGTCGATCACGCCGGGATGTCCCTTGGCAACCTCGCGGATCCGCTGCCGGTCGGTTTCCGGCAGCTCCCGGTCCATCAGCAGGTCAAGGCTGCGCTTGAGGATGCCGCGCGCGCCGCTGAGGATGAACACCGCGATGGCGATGGCGATCAGGGGATCGGCCACCAGCCATCCGAACTGCGTGCTCAGCACCAGGGCGACGATGACCCCGGTGTTGGTGAGCAGGTCCACGGCGTAGTGCAGGGCGTCGGCCCGTATGGCGATGGAGCCGGTGCGCCGGATGACAAACCTCTGGAAGACCACCAGCGCCAGCGTCAGGCCCATGGAGAACACCATGACCGCATAGCCGATGCCGGTATTGGTGATCGGCGTGGGGTTGAGCAGGCGTTCGCCGGCATGGAACAGGAGGAAAACGGCGGAACCCGCGATGAACGCCGCCTGTGCCAGGCCGGCCAGGGGCTCCGCCTTGCCGTGGCCGAAGCGATGTTCCCGGTCGGGCGGCTGCAAGGCCTGCCGGATGGCGAACAGGTTGATCAGCGAGGCCGCGAGGTCGAGAATGGAGTCGATCAAGGTGGACAGCAGGCTGACCGACCCGGTGGCCAGCCAAGCCGATATCTTGGCGATGATCAGTACCGCGGCAACACTGACCGAAGCCGCCGCCGCCAGTCGCTTGAGGCGGGCGCGGCCGGACTGCCGCGCCAGGGCGACGTCAGTCTCGGCAGCGATCAAGGATACAGTTCCTCCGCCGTCCAGCCATCGGCGGTGCGGCGGTAACGGAACCGCATGTGCAGCCGGAACGGTCGATCCTCCCAGAATTCGATCACGTCAGGGACCACGCGATACCCGGACCAGAACGGCGGCCGCGGTACCGTGCTCACGCCAAAGCGGGCGGTGTACCTGGCGACCCGCCCCTCCAGTTCCAACCGGCCCGTCAAGGGCTGCGATTGCTTGGACGCCCAGGCACCGATCTGGCTGACTCGCGAGCGGGTGGCGAAGTACGCATCGGCTTCTTGGTCGTCGACGCGTTCGATGCGGCCTTCCACCCGCACCTGTCGGCGCAGCGATTTCCAGTGAAAGCACAAAGCGGCGTGGGGGTTTTCGTCCAGTTCCCGTGCTTTGCGGCTGCTCAGGTTGGTATAGAAGGCGAAGCCCCGGTCGTCGGCCCCTTTCAGCAGTACCATCCGGACCGACGGCGCGCCCGAAGCCGATGCGGTGGCCAGGGCCATCGCGTTCGGATCGTTGGGCTCACCCTTCTCGGCTTCGCTCATCCAGGCGGTAAACAGCGCCAAAGGTTCACTGATGGTCATGGCGGCGGTGACACCTCCCGACTATGTGAATCAGGGTCACCGGATCGTCACGCGAGGTCTTCTCCTCATGGATCACGCTCATCATAATCCGGCCATGTGGGCGAGACGTGCTGAAACGGTCGGGATCGACACTCGGTTGCAGGCGTTCATCGGGCGTTCATGGAGAGGCTGGTTTGATCGGCTTCGGACACCGCCCGTACCTTGGATCACTGGAGGACACAAGCAAGATGACTTTACGGTCCGTCATTCCCCTGGCGCTGGCGGCATTGCTGCTCGCCGGCTGTGACACCACCGGCGGCACCAAACAGACCATCGGCACCGCCGGTGGTGCCGCTCTTGGCGGCCTTCTTGGCGCTCAGTTCGGAACCGGTACCGGCCAGTTGGCAGCAACCGCGGCCGGCACCCTGATCGGAGCCCTGGTCGGCGGTGAGATCGGACGGTCCATGGATCGCACCGATCAGCTTTATGCCGCCCGGACGGCGCAGAGCGCCCTCGAGACCAACCCCACGGGGCGGACAGCCACGTGGCGCAACCCGGACACGGGCGCATCGGGCTCGTTCACCCCGGTCAGCACGTCCTATACCGCGGCAGGGCTGCCCTGCCGGGACTTCAACAGCACCGTCGTGATCGACGGCCAGCAGGAGCGGGTCACGGGTCGGGCTTGCCGGCAGGCCGACGGCAGCTGGCAGGTGGTGTCGTAACGCAAGGCCGTTGTAGGATGCGCGCGACCGGCGGGCGTTTGCCGACGCCTGACCGGCGCCGCGGCAGGCCGGGCCGCTTGCCCGCGTGGCGGGGGCCCGGTCGTGACGCCGGCGGACCACGCCCCTCGGGGCCAACGTGTGGCGACGAAACACGATGCGCGATCCGTACCAGGTTCTCGGGGTAGCCAAGGGCGCCGACATCAAGGCGGTCAAGAAGGCTTATCGCAAGCTCGCTCGCGAGTTTCATCCCGACCTTCACCCGGGCGACACCCAGGCGGAGACCCGGTTCAAGGAGGTGGCGGCCGCCTATGACTTCCTGTCGGATGCGGAGCAGAAAGCCAAGTACGACCGCGGCGAGATTGACGCGAGCGGCACGCCCAAGGCGGAGCGGCGGTTCTACCGGACATACGCCGAGGGCGATACCGGCACGCGCTACCATGACCCGCGGGAGTTCTTCCGGGATTTCCAGGACGCAGATATTTTCGCCGAGGTGTTCGGGGGCGCGCGTGCCGCGCGTGCGCGCGGCACCGACATCCGTGCCACCCTGGAAATCGGCTTCCTGGACGCGGTCAACGGTGCCGTCAAGGAGATCACGCTGCCCGACGGGAAACGCGTGAAACTGACCATTCCGCCGGGCTCGGAGGATGGCCAGGTGCTTCGGCTGAAGGGCCAAGGCGGGCCCGGCATGGGCGACGGCCCTGCGGGCGACGTCAACATCGAACTGAAGGTCAAGCCCCACCCGGTGTTTCGCCGCGACGGACGGGATATCCACTCCGAAGTGCCGGTCACCCTTGCCGAGGCCGTGCTCGGCGGCAAGGTGGACGTGGGCACGGTGGACGGCACGGTGAGCCTGAGCGTCCCCAAGGGTGCCAATTCGGGCACCCGCCTCCGCCTCCGTGGCAAGGGGGTGCCTGCCGGAGGTGGCGATCGCGGCGACCATTATGTCACCCTCAAGGTTGTCCTTCCCGAGCGGCCCGACCCGGAACTCAGCCAGTTCGTTGAGGCCTGGTCGGCGCGCCATCCCTACAGCGTGCGCGACCGGCAGTAAGAGACCATGGCCAGCTTCGACGACATTGTGCGGATCTATCAAGTTGACCGGGTCGAACTCACGAGCTGGATCGAACAGCGCTGGGTGCGACCGGTCCGGACCACCCAGGGCCTCGTGTTCGATGCCGTCGACGAGGCGAGGGTGGCGCTGATCCGGGAACTGCGCCAGGACCTTCTGGTGGATGAGGACGCCCTGGCGATGGTGCTGAATCTGCTGGATCAGCTGTATGCGGCGCGGCAGATGTTGCGCACCGTGGAGGACGCCATCGAAGCGTGCCCGGAATCAGTTCGCCGGGAGATCCGCGCCCGTCTCAGCCGGGCGGACGATCCCACGCGACTCTGAATGATCTAGTACGCGGGCGCACCGACGACGGTGCCGAGAACCCGTAGCATCCCCGGGCTGGTCGTGATACCGCGCCGCCGCGGGTCCCGGTCATCCAATCGTCACGGGGCGGCCCCGGCTTGATCGTTCTCCGCCGCCGGTGCCGGAACGCCAGACCCGAAGCGACAGGCGTCCCGTTCCGTCGGGCGGATTGCGCTTACAAAGCGGCGTGGCGGGCGCGAAGCCCGGCCCGCACGCCGTCGACCAGACCGCGAAGGTCCGCTTCACTGACATGGTCGCAGCGCATGATCGCCAAGGTCACCGGATCGGAGATCAACTCCTCCACCGAGGGCTCGACCCCGCCTTCGGCGAAATGTTCGTTTCGACCTCGCCGACGCCGTGGGTGGGACGCGCCCGGCGACCATGAGCGCGCGGGCCTTGTTTCGGAGATCAATCCGAGCATTGTTTCCTCCCTGTTCGGCTGCCAACTGCCACCGCATCCGAACCGCCCGTTGGCGCCGTCTCGGGAGAGTACGGCATCGTCGGATCAGCAAGATACCTTGCGCGCGGTTGCCTTTTTGGTCATTACCGTGCGCAGAAGCGACAATGAGCACCGTTTACCGCGTCGCGCGATCAATATGAGCGCAACACCCAAATCAGTACTATATACGCGTGTGCAGTGCAGCACAAGCGCAAGTATGGCGTCGCGAAACCCTTTCTTCCGGGTTTGCGACTTAGTCGCGTTAAACTCAGGGTTGCGGCACGGTCACGGCCGAAGCGGTAGCGCAATCACCGCGGCACCGATGATCTGTCCCGAATCAACGGCCTGAACCATCACGGCGGCGCTATCAGCGGATGCAGGCCCTGCCTCGGACAAGCGGACCTGGAGCTCATGGGCCTGCCCGCCCCAAGTGCCGATCCGGCGCAATCCAGTCACGACGTTGGCATGGCGGAGGAGGCTTCCGGCGTTGTGTCCGGACTGGACTTCGGCGCTCCGCTCCCGGTCGAACGTCACCAGCCAGACGTCGGCGGGCAACACTTGGCCGCTTGAGCGGGCCCCGACATCAACGCGCAGGTGTTCGCTGCCGCGGCGTTCCAGGCTGACCGAGACCTGATCGGCCGATGCGGCATCGGCAACCCGCTGCAACACCTCGGTCGGGTCTGTACCGGGCAGGTGGTCGACCCCCTGGATTACCATCTGTGGCGTATAGACGTATCGAAGGCCAAAGCGCGCGGCATAATCGCGTTGCCGCTGGGTGCCTTCCGCGGTTGCGTACGGATCCCGCCAGCCGAGATAGTCCCAGTAGTCGACATGGATCGACAGTGCGAGAACGCCTGGCTGCGCGGAAATCTCGCGCAGAACCGCGTCGGCGGGCGGGCATCGCGGGCAGCCCTGGGACGTGAACAGCTCGACCACGGTCAACGGTTCCCCGGCCTCTACGGGCACAACCGGCGTGAGCCGCCCCCAAGCCAGAAGGACCGCCAACAACACCACCCAGGACGGAACGGAAAACTGCCCCATGCCGCCAATTTGGTGCCGGCGCCCGCCGTCCGCCAATCAAACCCGGGTGATGCGGGCCCGGTTCAGGCGGCGGTGGCAAGCCGGTTCAGCACGTACTGCAGGATGCCGCCGCTTCGGTAGTAGTCCAGTTCGTCCAGGGTATCGATCCGGCATAGCAGCGGCACCTGATCTTGGTCACCGCTGGCCCGGTGGACGGTCAGCATGACCTCCATGCCCGGCTTCACCTCGCCGTCCAGACCGGTGACGTCAAAGGTCTCAGAGCCATCGAGACCGAGCGTCTTGCGTGTCGTTCCTTCCTGGAACTGCAGAGGCAGAATCCCCATGCCCACCAGGTTGGAGCGGTGGATCCGCTCGAAGCTCTCGGCCACCACCGCCTTGACTCCGAGCAGTCGGGTGCCCTTGGCAGCCCAGTCGCGGGAGGACCCGGTTCCGTACTCCTTGCCCGCGAACACCAGCAGCGGCGTGCCCTTCTCCTGATAGTGCATGGCGGCATCGTAGATCGGCATCACCGTGCCCTCCGGCATCAGTTTGGTGACGCCCCCTTCCGTGCCCGGCGCCATCTCGTTGCGGATGCGGATGTTGGCGAAGGTGCCACGCATCATCACCTCATGGTTGCCGCGGCGCGATCCGTAGGAGTTGAAGTCCCGATAGCTGACGTCGTGCTCGATCAGGTAGGCGCCCGCCGGGCTGTCCTTCTTGATCGCGCCGGCCGGCGAGATGTGATCGGTGGTCACGGAATCGCCGACGATGGCCAGCGGGCGGGCGCCACGGATGTCGGCGAAGCCTTGCGCCCCTTCGTCTTCGAAAAAGGTCGGGTGGCGGACGTAGGTGGACTCGGGCTTCCAGGCGTAGGTCTCGCCGCTGGCCACCTCCAGTCCCCGCCAGACATCGTCACCGCGGAAGACATCGGCGTAGCGCGCGCGGAACAGGTCCGGCGTGACCCAGCTGTCGATCTGCTCCTGCACGTCCTTGTTGCTGGGCCAGATGTCGCGGAGATGCACCGGCTGGCCTTCTTCTCCGGTTCCGATGGGCTCGCCCAGCAGGTCGGCCTTCATGGTGCCGGCCAGGGCATAGGCAACTACCAGGGGCGGCGAGGCCAGGTAGTTGGCTTTGGTCTGCGGGTGGATCCGCCCCTCGAAGTTGCGGTTGCCCGACAGGACGGCGGCCACCGTCAGGTTGCCGTCGTCGATGGCTTTGGCGATCGGCTCCGGCAGCGGGCCGGAGTTGCCGATGCAAGTGGTGCAACCATAGCCCACCAGGTTGAAGCCGAGGGCATCCAGGTCCGCCTGCAGGCCGCTCGCCTCCAGGTAGCCCGAGACCACCTGCGAGCCGGGCGCGAACGATGTCTTGACCCATGGCTTGACGCTCAGGCCCTGGCGCCGGGCGTTGCGGGCCAGCAGACCGGCGCCGATCAGCACGCTGGGGTTGGAGGTGTTGGTGCAACTGGTGATCGCCGCGATCACCACGTCACCGTCACACAGGCTGTAATTGGCACCCTCCACCGGCACCTCGCAGTCGATCTGGGGAACGGTGCCGCCGCCTTCCTCCTCCATGTCGGCGGCCGAGTTGGCGCCATGGACACCCCGCTCCGATGCGAGGAAGTGTTCAAATGCCGTTGCCGCCGTTGACAGTGCCACCCGGTCCTGCGGCCGCTTGGGTCCGGCCAGTGACGGCTCCACGGAGGCAAGGTCCAGTTCCAGGGTATCGCTGAACGCGGGGTCCGGCGTGTCTGCGCCGCGCCACAGGCCCTGCGCCTTGGCATAGGCTTCGACCAAGGCGACCCGCTCCGGGTCCCGGCCGGTGAAGGCAAGGTAATCCAGGGTCGCGCGACCGATGGGGAAGAACCCGCAGGTCGCTCCATACTCCGGCGCCATGTTGCCGATGGTCGCCTGGTCGGCCAAGGTCAGGTGATCGAGGCCGGGTCCGAAAAACTCGACGAACTTGCCGACCACACCCTTTTTGCGCAGCATTTCCGTCACCGTGAGCACCAGGTCGGTGGCGGTGGTCCCCTCCTTCAGTCGGCCGGTCAGCTTGAAGCCCACCACCTGAGGGATCAGCATGGAGATCGGCTGCCCCAGCATCGCCGCCTCGGCCTCGATCCCGCCGACGCCCCAGCCCAGCACCGCCAGACCGTTGATCATGGTGGTGTGGCTGTCGGTGCCAACCAGCGTATCCGGAAAGGCGAGCGTGCTGCCGTTGCTGCCATCGGTCCATACCACCTGGGCAAGGTACTCCAGGTTGACCTGGTGGCAGATCCCGGTCCCGGGCGGGACAACCCGGAAGTTGTGGAATGCTTCCTGGCCCCAGCGCAGGAATTCGTACCGTTCCTGATTGCGCTCGAACTCCCGCTCGACGTTGTGGCGAAACGCGTCAACGTTGCCGAACTCGTCCACCATCACCGAGTGGTCGATGACCAGGTCCACCGGCACCAGCGGGTTGATCTTCTGCGGATCGCCGCCGCGTGCCACCATGGCATCGCGCATCGCCGCCAAGTCGACCACCGCCGGAACCCCGGTGAAATCCTGCATCAGCACCCGGGCCGGGCGGAACGCGATCTCCCGGGTCGAGCTCCGGGACTGAAGCCAGCCGGCCATCGCCTTGATGTCATCGACGCTGACGGTGCGGCCATCCTCGAACCGGAGCAAATTCTCCAGCAGCACCTTCAGCGAGAACGGCAGCCGCGATACATCGCCGAAACCGGCGGCGGCCACCGCATCCAGGCTGAAGTACTCATAGGTCCTGTCGCCAACCCGCAGGCTGCGGCGGGCTTTGAGCGTGTCGTTGCCGGATGCGGACGCCATCACGGTTCTCCCTGGCAAAATATTGCACGGTGGTTGGCAGACGCTATGAGCACACTTCACCCTTTCTGTCCACCGGTCACGACGAACACAGGCGCGGATACCGCCACTCGGTGGCCATCCCGTCGACGTAATCGCCCGGATGGCAGCGGACAAGTGGTCCCGCGGTGCCGCCCCGACCGAAGGGTCGAAGCGGGCCGAGGCCATGATGTCAGCAGATCTTGTTGAGGGCGAGTTCGAGGATGCCTTCGGCGCCCGCCGCCTTGAGCTGGGGCACCAGGGTCCGCACCCGCGCGCGGTCCACCACGGTCTCGACCGCGAGCCACGCGGGATCGGTCAGGTGGGCCACCGTCGGGGCGTGCAGGCTCGGCAGCAGGGCGGTGACCTGGTCGATGCGATCCGCCGGGACGTTCATCTTGAGGACCACTTTGCCCCGGGCATCCAGCGCCGCCCGCAGCAGCAGGGCGACCTGCTCGATCTTGTCGCGGCGCCAAGCGTCCGCCATCGCCGCATGGCTTGCCACCAGCACCGTGTGGGTCTGCAGCACCTCGGCCACGATGCGAAGGCCATGGGCACGGATGGTGCTACCGGTTTCGGTCAGTTCCACGGCCGCGTCGGCCAAACCTTCCACCACCTTGGCCTCCGTGGCGCCCCAGGAGAACTGCACGGACGCATCCACCCCTCGCTCGGCAAGATAGCGCCGGGTGTAGCCCACCAGTTCGGTTGCGATGACGGCGCCCTGCAGGTCAGCGACCGAGGCCACCGGGGAGTCCTGCTTGACGACCAGGACCCAGCGCGCCGGCCGATCCGACGATCGGGAGTACAAGAAATCGGCGACCACCGCGACATCGGCTTCGGTCTCCAGAATCCAGTCGATGCCGCACAAGCCGGCGTCCAGGGTGCCGCCGGCGACGTAGGGCCCCATCTCCTGGGCCCGGACCAGGGCGCAGGCGATGTCCGGGTCGTCGATCGCAGGGAAATAGTTGCGCGCGCGCGGCTGGATAGCCCAGCCGGCTTGGGCGAAGAGATCGACAGTGGCCGCCTCCAGGCTGCCCTTGGGAATTCCGAGCTTGATCGGTGCCATGCGGGGTGCCCCCTGCGGGGTGCGGGACGCGTCCAAGGCCGCGATAGAGGAAAGCCCGGGCGATGGCAAGCGCCCGGGCGTGATCGCCGGGCGAGGCGGGATGCCTCAGAGGCTGAGGCCACCCGGTCCGGAGATCACCATCCGCACCAGTTCCGCCTGGCGCCCAGTGCCGGTCTTGCAGAAGATCTGCTTGAGGTGCTTGCGGATGGTCTCGTAGGCGACGTCCAGCATCTCGGCAATCTCGTCCAGCCGATAGCCGGTCGCCAGCAGGGCGGCAACCCGTGCCTCCGCACCGGTGAGCCCGTAGATCTGGCGAAGCCGCGCTTCATCGACCTCGCCCGCATGCTCCGGGTCGCCGACGAACAGCACCGCTGCCGGCTCCTCCCAGCTTGCGGACTCGCCGACGCTTCGCACCGGGCTGATCAGCATCGAAACGGGTCGAAGCCCGCTTGCCCGCGCAATGGAGAACGCCGTCGTTCCGGCGGAGCGGTTCCGGGGCGTGGTGCGGAGCGCTTCGGCGACCAGGTCGCGCATCAGGACGCGACGCCCTTCGCGCAGCAGCTCGAGACCGGAGCGGCCGATCACCAGGATTTCGCGGTCGCTCAGCACCGACCGGGCGGTGCGGTTGGTGGCGAGAACGGCGCCGCCGAGACTTATCAGGATGACCCCGATGGGCATCAGGTCGAGCGCGTCCAGTGCCACCTGCCGCACGTTCTGGCTCCGCCGCAACAGGGCGCCGGCCCGCAAGCCCCGTTGCAGATATGGCATCAGGCGCCGCAGCAGCGCCACCTCGGTTTCGCCGAACGGCGGCTGATCGACCAGCCGGGCTGCCAGCAAATAGGAAATCTGTGTCGCCTGGCGCTCAAGCACCGCAAACAACTGATGGGTCAGTCCCTGCGGCGCCAGCCAGTGCCGCGCGAAGTCGCTTGACTGGGCAATGGTCTCGGAAACCAGCTCCATGCCGGTCAATACCGTTCCCGGCACCCGGAACGGGTCCTCGCGTTGCAGCCATGGGTTGCTTTTCAGGTAAAGATCGCCGTAGGAGGAGATCAGGCTGACGTCAACTCCGACCGCGTGTTGCAGTCCTCCCGTACTTGACGCAAAATCGTGATGAGCCAGCGCGCAAATTCTGGCATCAAGGGTATCGCGAAGCTTTGCCAGCGCGGTCGGCCAGAACCGACCGTCCATGCTGGCGCCGTAGAAATCGGATACGAGGTCAACCAGCGCAGCCGCACCGATGTTGTCCGAAGTCTGCATGGGCCACCATTTGCACACCGGCTGATCGTCCCTGCGACGCGACTGCCGGACCCCGGAATTAGGCGTCGGGTCCCGTTAAAATACCCTTACGCGTCGCGCAAGTTGAGGGCCCACCGGTCGGACTGGCGTCGCCGAGCCTCAGGGCCTACACTGAAGCAATGAGCACTCGGGCTAGTGCCGCGGGCACGGCGGTTCAACCGGATGGCGGATCATGATCCTGTTCGACCTGATTTGTGGACATGGTCACGGCTTTGAAGCCTGGTTCCGCAACGGGGACGCTTTTGACGAGCAACGCGAGGGCGAAGCCATCGTTTGTCCCGCCTGCGGCACGACCGATGTGGCCAAGGCACCGATGGCGCCGCATGTGGCGAGGCGAACGCCGCCGCCCGGCCGAGGAAGCGTCGCCGCCGGCAAAGACGACCATCATGCCCAGAGTCTCCGCGGCAGTCTTGAGGCGCTTCGGCGTCAGGTCGAGGCCACCTGCGACTATGTCGGCGACCGGTTTGCCGAGGAGGCCCGGCGGATCCACTACGGCGAAATCGAGGCCCGCAGTATTTTCGGCGAAGCCAGCACCGGTGAGGCCCAAGCGCTGGCGGATGAGGGCGTCGCCGTGCAGCGCCTTCCCTGGCTGCCGCGGCGCAACGACTGACCGGCAGCCGGGAGGGCGGACGCCACTGCCTATCCCGCCCTCACCGCGGTGACCAGGTAGTTGACATCCAGGTCCCGGGAGAGCGACCAGGTCCCGGTGAGCGGGTTGAACGACATTCCGGTGATGTCGGTGAGTGTCAGGCCGGCCCGGCGCAACCCTGCCGCGAGCTCCGAAGGGCGCATGAACTTGCGCCAGTCGTGGGTGCCCGCCGGCAGCCAGCGCAGCACGTATTCGGCGCCGATCTTGGCCAGGGCCAACGACTTGATCGTGCGGTTCAGGGTTGCCAGGACCACCACTCCGCCGGGCCGCACCAGCGTGGCGCAAGCCGCCAGGAACGCGTCCGGGTCACTGACGTGCTCGATCACCTCCATGCTGACCACCGCATCGTAGTCGCCGGCCGCGCCCTCGGCCACCAGGGTCTCCGGCGGACAACAGCGGTAGTGGATGTCAAGGCCGACCATGCGTGCATGGGCTTCGGCGACCTTCACGCCCTTGGCATCGGCGTCGATCCCGGTGACCTGGGCGCCCAACCGGGTCAGGGGTTCGGCCAGCAGGCCTCCGCCGCAGCCCACGTCGAGAATCCCCAGTCCACGCAGCGGGCGAGGCCCCAAGGGGTCGCGACCGTACTGCCGGGCCACGGCATCCCGGGTATAGGCGATGCGGGTCGGGTTGAGTTGATGCAATGGCCGGAACTCACCCGCCGGGTCCCACCATGCGTCCGCAATGGCCGCGAAGCGCGCAATCTCATCCGCCGACGCGGTCGCGGCGCCGCCTTGCCCGACATCGACCTTCCCCGTCCCGTACGTCGCCATGGAAATCGATCCTTTCCTGACCCGCGTCGGACGTATTGCCGACTTTTTCACGAACGCGTATGTAAAGCGCTCATCGACGCTGCGGCAACCGGGACCGGCGTGGTTTTTGTCGGCACCCGGGCCGAGCGGCATCCCTCAACTCAACATCGCTTCAGGAACGGTGCGGCGGTATCTGCGGTTCCGGGACAGGTCGGCAGACCCGCGGCGGGAAGAAACCATGGCTCGACTGGTACAGAAATTTGGTGGGACGTCGGTTGCCAATCTGGAACGGATGGAGGCAGTCGCCGAGCGGGTGAAGCGTGCCTACGATGCGGGAGACGAGGTGGCGGTGGTGGTCTCGGCTATGGCCGGGGAAACCGACCGCCTATGCGCCCATGTGGAGGCGGTCGGACCTCTCTATGACGCCCGCGAGTATGACGTGGTGGTGGCTTCCGGCGAACAGGTGAGCGCCGGCGTGTTCGCCCTGGTACTGCAACGTGCGGGCGTGCCGGCTCGGTCCTGGCAGGGCTGGCAGGTGCCGGTGAAGACGGATGGGGCGCACGGAAAGGCGCGTATCGTTGCCATCGACACCGGGGAGTTGAACCGGAGGATGGCCGGGCGGGAGGTGCCGGTGGTCTGCGGCTTTCAGGGGATCGGGCCCGATCACCGCATCACCACCTTGGGCCGCGGCGGTTCGGATACCAGCGCGGTGGCTCTGGCCGCAGCACTGCGGGCGGATCGCTGCGATATCTACACGGACGTCGACGGGGTCTATACCTGCGATCCGCGGATCGTCGGCAAGGCCCGCAAGCTGGACAAGATCACCTTCGAAGAGATGCTGGAGATGGCGTCCCTCGGCGCCAAGGTCCTTCAGACCCGGGCGGTCGAACTGGCGATGAAGGAAGGGGTTCGGCTCCAGGTTCTTTCGAGCTTTACCGATGTGCCGGGAACCCTTGTGGTAGGGGAAGACGAAGTGCTGGAACAGGAAGTCATCAGCGGCGTGACCTACAGCCGCGACGAAGCCAAGATCACCCTGGTTCGTGTGCCTGATCGTCCCGGGGTCGCCGCTGGCATCTTCGGCCCGCTGGCCGAAGCCAACATCAACGTCGACATGATCGTGCAGAACGTTGCGGCCGAGAGCGCCACCACCGATCTCACGTTCACCGTCCGGGAAGCGGATCTGGAGCGGGCGGTCGCAGTGATCAGCCAGCATCGCGACCGGATCGGCTATGCCGATCTCCGCTCCGACGCCAACGTGGTCAAGGTCTCGGTGATCGGCGTCGGCATGCGCTCCCATGCCGGGGTGGCACAGAGGATGTTCAGCACCCTGGCCGAGAAAGGGATCAACATCCAGGTCATCTCCACCTCCGAAATCAAGGTGAGCGTGCTGATCGAGGAGATCTACACCGAACTCGCCCTCAGAGCGCTGCACACGGCGTATGGTCTCGATGCCACCTGACGTCGTCCTCGCGACTTCGGCGCTGGCCGGGCTCGACCAACTGTGGCAGCGCGGCCGGAGCTTCCTCGGAACCCGGTACGCGATTCTCGGCGGCGCCATGTCGTGGGTGTCGGAGCACAACCTGGTGGCCGCGATCTCCAACGCCGGCGGCTTTGGCGTGCTCGCGTGCGGGTCGCTGAACGCCGACCAGCTGTCGGCCGAGATCGCCGCCACCGAGGCCCTGACTGAGAAGCCGTTCGGTGTCAACCTGATTACCATGCACCCCGACCTGGACCGCCTGATCGCGGTTTGCCTGGAGTATTCGGTGGGGCACGTGGTGCTGGCGGGGGGGCTGCCGTCGGGACAGGCGATCAAGCGGCTGAAGGACAACGGATCGCGGGTGCTCGCCTTTGCCCCCTCGCTGGGCGTGGCCAAGCGGCTGGTCCGCCAGGGCGTGGACGCCCTCATCATCGAGGGCGCGGAGGCCGGAGGCCATATCGGGCCGGTGGCCACCAGCGTGCTGGCGCAGGAGATCCTGCCGGCGGTGCAGGCGGTTCCGGTGTTCGTGGCCGGTGGGATCGGCCGGGGTGAAGCGATTCTGTCGTACCTGGAAATGGGCGCCGCCGGGTGCCAGCTCGGCACCCGCTTCGTCTGCGCCTACGAATCGGTTGCCCATGCGGCGTTCAAGAAGGCCTTCATACGGGCCAGCGCCCGCGATGCGGTGCCTACCACGCAACTGGACCCCGAGCTGCCGGTCATCCCGGTGCGGGCCCTCGTCAACAACGGGTCACGCCGGTTCGTGCAGGCGCAGCGTGAGGTGTCCGCTCGGTTTCGCGGGGGCCAGATCAGCCTGGAACAGGCACAGCTCGAGATCGAGCTGTTCTGGGCGGGCGCCCTGAAACGGGCGGTGCTGGATGGCGATGTGGAGAACGGGTCGTTGATGGCCGGGCAGAGTGTCGGCATGGTGACCCGGGAACAGGCGACGGCGGACATTGTTGCCGAGCTTGTGGCTCAGGCCGTGGACGCGCTGGATCGCCGCCGGCAGACCGAGGCCCCGTAACGGGATGCACTATCGCCAGACGTTTCTCGCCTTCCGCCACCTGCTGTCGCGGATCCGCGACGTCATGGCCGGAGCCGACGATCCGGAGGCCCGCCTCGGCCGGATCGTCGGTATCATCGCCGAGGAGATGGCGGCGGAGGTGTGCTCCATCTACCTGCGAAGGGCCGGCGAGGTGCTTGAGCTGTTTGCCACCCGCGGCCTCAGGGAAAGCGCGGTCCATTACACCCGCCTTCGCATCGGCGAGGGCTTGATTGGCGAGATTGCGGCGAGCGGTCGGCCGCTCGCCCTGGCCGATGCTCAGCATCATCCCAGCTTCGTGTTGCGGCCGGAAACGGGCGAGGAAATCTATCAGTCGCTGATGGGCGTGCCGATCATCGCCCGGGGGCGGGTGCTGGGGGTGGTGGCCGTCCAGAACCAGGAACGTCGGCAGTACAGTGACGATGAGATCGAGGTCCTGCAGACGGTGGCCATGGTCCTGGCCGAACTGGTGGCGAGCGGGGAACTGGTGAGCCGGGCCGAACTGACCCCCACGGAAGGCATCGCCGTCACCCCGCTCCGGCTGGAAGGGGTGAGCCTCAACGCCGGCTTGGCCATCGGCACGGCGGTCCAGCATCGGCCGCGCATCACCATTCGCCGGATCGTTGCCGACGACACGGGGATCGAGCACGAACGCCTGCGGCGGGCGGTGACGGAAATGCACGGCTCGCTGGACGACATCCTCGAGCACACCATGCCCGGTCGGGGCGACGAGTACCGTGACGTGCTGGAAACCTACCGGATGATCGCCGCCGATGTCGGTTGGCTGCGACGGATCGGCGATGCCATCGACACCGGGCTCACCGCCGAAGCGGCGGTGCAGAAGGTTGCCAACGAGATTCGCGCCCGCTTTCATCAGGTGTCGGACCCGATCCTGCGGGAACGGGTTTACGATCTCGAGGATTTGAGCAACCGGCTGCTGCAGCACCTTCTCGGCTCGATCGGCGAGAGCCATGAGCTTCCCGAGGGGGTCGATGCGATCCTGGTCGCCCGCAACATGGGTCCGGCAGAGCTGCTGGACTATGATGTGGGGCGGCTCAAGGGGCTGATCCTGGAGGAAGGCTCCTTCAACGCGCACGTCTCGATCGTCGCCCGGGCGCTGGATATTCCGGTGATCGGCCAAGTCCGGCGGGCCCTGTCCCGGATCGAAGCCGGCGACACGGTCATCCTGGATGGCCAGCACGGGCAGGTGTTCGTCCGGCCGAGCGAGCACATCCGCGAAGCGTTCGCCACCAACCTGGAGATTCGCAACCGGAAGCAGGCGGCCTACGTGGCCGAGCGGGACGCGCCCGCGGTCACCCGTGACGGCGTCCGGGTCATGCTCAACATCAACGCCGGTCTTCTGGTCGACCTGCCGCACGTGGCCGAGTTCGGTGCCGACGGCGTGGGGCTCTACCGCACCGAGGTGCCCTTCATGGCGCGGACCGAGCTGCCCGACGTGGAGAACCAGCGGGTGCTGTATGCCCGGGTGCTCGACTACGCCGCCGGGAAGCCGGTGGTGTTTCGCACCCTCGACATCGGCGGCGACAAGGTGCTGCCGCACTGGGAGCGGCTGGCGGAGGAGAACCCGGCGATGGGCTGGCGGGCGATCCGCGTCGCGCTGGACCGGCCGGCGCTGTTACGCCAGCAGCTTCGCGCCATGATTCGCGCGGCCGCGCTCACCGATCTCAAGGTGATGTTTCCGATGGTGGCGGACGTCGAGGAGTTCCGGTTTGCTCGCCGCCTGTTCGACCAGGAGTTGCAGCGGGAGGCCCGACTTCGGGGGCCGTTGCCGCGAACGCTCAGGGTTGGCGCGATGCTGGAGGTGCCTGCGCTGGTGTTGCAGCTGGATTCGTTGCTTGCCGAGGCCGACTTCATCTCGGTCGGCACCAATGACCTGGCACAGTTTCTGTTCGCGAGCGACCGCGGCAGCGCCCGGATGGCATCGCGCTATGACAGCCTGTCGCCGGTTTTCCTCGACCTGCTGTCGGACATCGTTCGGCGGTGCCGGAATGCCGGCGTGTCGGTCAGCCTCTGCGGTGAAATGGCCGGACGACCGCTTGATGCCATGGCGCTGGTGGGGATCGGTTACCGTGACCTTTCCCTGCCGCCTTTCGCGGTGGGGCCGGTCAGAGCCATGGTCCGGAGCCTGGCCCTGGGACAGCTCGAAGCCTTCATGCAGGAGGCCCGGCTGACCCGCGAGCCGACGATCCGCACCAAGCTTGTGGCGTTCGCTCGGGATCATGCGATAACGATCTGACAGCATTGCAGCTTTCGCCTTGCATTTGGGGGAGGCGTTGGCGACAATGCTGCAGTCTGATCGACCTGCTTTTCTACTATGGCGCGTACGCCCGGTCGGCCGCTTGGTTTGATCCAGCATTATCGCATTCCGCGGCGGCGGTCACGCTGTCCTGACCGCAACGGGATGACGCCGGGAAGCAGCGGGCGATTGACTTTGACTGTGCCAGCACGTCGACATGCAAGGGATGGTTCCGATGGATGGCCAAGCCGGGCATGATCAAGAGGGTGTCGTGGGCCCGCTGCTGCGGGCGTGCCGGTTGCGCATGGGCGCCGATCTGGATGAAGCCTCCCAAAGCCTGAACATCCGCCGGGTGTTCCTGGAGGCCATCGAGGACGGGCGCTATCGCGATCTGCCTGGGCCGGCTTATGTCTCCGGCTTCGTCCGGGCCTATGCCGAGTACCTCGGCGTTGATGGCGAAGAGGCGGTGCGCAGGGTCCGGGCCGAGACCCGGCGCGGCAGCCATCCAGGTGACCTGCGCTTCCCCGAACCGGTCTCCGAATCAGCTTCGCCCGGCGGCAGCATCGTGCTGGTGGGCGCCTTGATCGCCATCGTCGCCTACGGCCTGTGGTACGTCGGGACCTCGCGCGATGGCTTCGTCGCGGACTTGGTCGCACCACTGCCGGAACGCTTGGCCACCCTGCTGCCGGACAGCTTCTCGACACCATCGGAACCGGCCGACACGCCGGCCACCGGCGGCCCCGCAGAGTTGACGCCGGGTCCCTCGCGGAAACCCGCGGCGCCGGTCCTGGTCCCCGGGCCCGATGTCCTGGTGGCGGATGCGGCGCGCAGCGCCCTGCCGGAGGATCGCGGCAACCGGAACGACGTCGATGCCACCGTCGCGATGAGCGCCCCTTCGCCGACGGCGCATGGGGGCAGCGGTTTGCGCCGCGATGATGCCTCCTCGCAAGTGGCGCCCGGTCGCGGAAGTGATCCGCAAGCTGGCGTCACGGCCGCTCCGGCCGGCGCGTCGGGTGAGGTCCGCACGACCACCAGCGTACCCGCCGGTGCGGCACAGGCGGCGGACGGACCGGCCGACGGCATTGCCCGGGTGGTGCTGACGGCGACCGAACGAAGCTGGGTGGAAATACGCGACCCCCTCGGCAACCGCATCCTGAGCCGGATCATGGCCCCAGGGGAGGACTATCTGGTGCCCGCCCAGTCCGGGCTCCGCCTGACTGTCGGCAATGCCGGCGGCCTGGAGATCCGGGTGAATGGGGAGCCGATCCCAGCCCTGGGGGGGCCGGGCGTGGTTCGCCGGAACGTGCCGTTGGAACCGGACCGGCTGCAGCCCCGCTCGGCCAATCCCTAGATCACCGGCTGTCGAGGCGGGCCGGTCGCCGCAACACCGGGACTTCCTGGCCGCCGGCCGCAACGGCGTTGACGGGTGGCAGCGCCATCCGGCACAAACGGGGCGCTTCGGCCCACCGGCCTGCCTTGTCACAACCACCACCGGGACGAGACAATGACGGCTCCTGATAGCATCCTTCCCCGGCGGACCACGGTGCCGGTCCGTGTCGGTGATGTGGTGGTGGGCGGTGGCCATCCTGTGGTGGTGCAGTCCATGACCAACACCGACACCGCGGATGTGGCAGCCACCGTGGCCCAGGTGGCGGCGCTGGCCGCCGCCGGCTCGGAAGTGGTCCGCATCACGGTGGATCGCGACGAGGCGGCGGCGGCCGTGCCGCACATCCGCGACCGGCTCGCCGCCATGGGCGTGGACGTGCCGCTGGTGGGCGACTTCCACTACATCGGCCACCGTCTGCTCAATGCCCATCCGGCCTGCGCCGAAGCCTTGGCCAAGTATCGGATCAATCCCGGCAATGTCGGCTTCCGGGAGAAGCGGGACCGGCAATTCGGCACCATGATCGAGGTGGCGCTCCGGTATGACCGGCCGGTCCGCATCGGTGTCAACTGGGGCAGCCTGGATCAGGAACTCCAAGCCCGGCTGATGGATGAGAACGCGGCCTCGCCGTCACCCCGGAGCGCTGCTGAGGTGACCCGCGAAGCGCTGGTGCTGTCGGCGGTGGAGAGTGCGCGCCGGGCGGAGGAGATCGGCCTCGGCCGCGACCGCATCATCCTGTCGTGCAAGGTCAGCGACGTCCAGAGCCTGATCGCGGTCTACCGGGCGCTGGCCGCCCGCACCGACCACGCGCTGCACCTGGGACTGACCGAGGCCGGTATGGGCTCCAAGGGCATCGTCGCGTCGACCGCGGCGCTTTCGGTGCTATTGCAGGAAGGCATCGGCGATACCATCCGGGTCTCGCTGACGCCACAGCCGGACGGCGACCGCACCGAGGAGGTGGTGGTCGCCCAGCAGATCCTTCAGGTCATGGGCATCCGCTCGTTCGCGCCGATGGTCGCCGCCTGCCCGGGTTGCGGGCGTACCACCAGCACCTTCTTCCAGGAGCTGGCCGGACAGATCCAGGGGTACATCCGCGCCCGCATGCCGGTGTGGCGGCAGGAGCGGCCCGGGGTCGAGCGGATGAGCGTCGCGGTGATGGGCTGCATCGTCAATGGTCCGGGCGAGAGCAAGCACGCCGACATCGGGATCAGCCTTCCCGGCACCGGGGAGGAGCCTGCCGCACCGGTGTTCATCGACGGCCGCAAGACGATCACCCTGCGGGGGCCGGACATCGCCCAGGCGTTCCAGCAGATCGTCGAGGACTACGTGGCCGCCCGCTACGCTCCTGCGGCCGATGCGCGGGCAGTCCACGCTGATACGCCGGAACCGAGCCCGCCCCCCGTCACCGCCGACGGGCGGTAGCGGCTCGGTTCACCATGGCCTCCCTGCAGCCGGTTCGCGGCACCCGCGATCTTCTCCCTGACGACTGCCGCCGCCACCGGCGCATCGAGCAGGCCGCCTTCGCCGTGGCCGAACGCTACGGCTATGGCGAGATCGCGACCCCGGCGTTCGAGTTCACCGAGGTGTTCGCCCGCTCGCTCGGCGATACCTCCGACATCGTCGCCAAGGAGATGTACACCTTCCAGGACCGCGGCGGTGCCAGCCTGACCCTCCGGCCGGAGAACACTGCGGGCGTGGTCCGGGCGGTGGTGTCCAACGGCCTGTTGCACCAGGTGCCGCTGAAGCTGTTCTACCGCGGCCCGATGTTCCGCTATGAGCGGCCGCAGAAGGGCCGCCTGCGCCAGTTCCACCAAGTCGGGGTCGAACTCATCGGTGTGGCCGATGCCCTGGCCGATGTCGAGGTGGTGACTTTGGGCGCCGACTTCCTGGCCGCCCTCGGCTTGGCCGACAAGGTGGTGCTGGAGATCAACACGCTTGGCGACAGCGCGAGCCGCGCCGTCTACCGCGAACGCCTGATCACCTACTTCGCGGCGCACCATGACAGCCTGTCGCCGGACAGCCGCGACCGCCTGCACCGCAATCCGCTGCGCATCCTCGACTCGAAGGACGAGGGCGACCGTGCCCTGATCGCCGAGGCGCCGCTGATCACCGACAGCCTCAGCGACGGCTCCCGGGCCTTTTTCGAGGCGGTGCTGGCCGGATTGGAGGCGTGCGGCGTCCCCTTCCGCCACAACCCGCGGCTGGTTCGCGGCCTGGACTACTACTGCCACACCGCGTTCGAGTTCACCACGGACGCGCTCGGGGCGCAGAATGCGGTACTGGCCGGCGGCCGGTATGACGGCTTGGTGGCGGAACTCGGCGGGCCGACCACCCCCGGCATCGGCTGGGCCGCCGGGGTGGAGCGGCTCGCCATGCTGGTGGCGGAAGACAGCGGCCCGCCGGCTCCGATCGCCGTGGTGCCGGTGGATATGGCGCAGCAAAAGCCGGCGCTGGCGGTGGCTCAACGGCTGCGCTCGGCGGGCCTGGTGGTGGATCTCGGCTACTCGGGCGGGCTCGCCAAGCGGATGAAGCGGGCCAACAGGATCGGCGCCCGCGCCGCGGTGATTCTGGGGGAAGCCGAGCTCGCCGCCGGCCTCGCCACCGTCCGCGATATGCACTCCGGGGAACAGCAGCAGGTCCCGATCGATTCCCTTCCGACCCACCTCGCCCGGCTCCCTTGATCCCGTTCCGGTTCTGGCCGAAACTCGATTGGCCGAGGGGGCGCACCCGGCCGGCTGATCGACAAGGGGGAGACTAGAGCCATGGCAATGCAGGAACGCAGCTACCTGAGCCTGGGGCCGCACGGCTTCCACAAGATCGCCTACTTCGAGTGGGGCGCCTCTGGGGGCAAGCCGGCGCTGATCTGCGTGCATGGCCTCACCCGGCGGGGGCGGGACTTCGATTTCATTGCCGAGGCCCTGGAAGACCGATACCGGGTGGCCTGCCCGGACCTGCCGGGGCGCGGCAACAGCCACTGGCTGCCGGTGTCGGCGGATTACAGCCCGACCACCTATGTCCAGGACATGGCGGCATTGATCGCCCGCCTCGACGTGGCCGAGGTGGACTGGATCGGCACGTCCCTGGGCGGCCTGCTCGGCATGATGCTGGCGGCCCAGCCCAACACCCCCATCCGCAAGCTGGTGGTCAACGATGTCGGCGGCTACATCGGCAAGCCGGCGCTGGAGCGCATCGCCGGCTACGTCGGCAACAATCCGGATTTCGAGACCATCGAGGGGCTGGAGGGCTACCTGCGCCAGGTGGCGGCGCCGTTCGGGCCGCTCACCGATGCCCAGTGGCGGCACCTGGCCGAGCACAGCATCCGCCATGATCCGGAGACCGGCAAGCTCCGCCTGCACTACGATCCGCGCTTGGCCGAGCCGTTCAAGGAGGGGTTTTCGGAGCCGGTGACCATCTGGCCGGTGTGGGATGCCATCAAGTGCCCGGTGCTGGTGGTGCGCGGCGCCCAGTCCGATGTGCTGCTGAAGGAGACCGCGGAAGAGATGCTGACCCGCGGCCCGAAGGCGGACCTGGTGGAGTTCCCCGGCATCGGCCACGCGCCGATGCTGATGGACGGCGAGCAGATCCGCATCGTCCGGGACTGGCTGCTGGCCTGAACCAATTGCAGTCGAGGCCGCGCGGCCGGCCGCGCGCTGTGGCTTGAGCGGAGTCGGCATCCGGCATGGAGTCGAGCGCGGCCGATCTCACCCAGATCGCCCTGGTCACGACTGCGGCGGTGCTGGCGGGCTTGGCGCTCACCCGGCTCCGCCAGCCGGCGATCGTCGGCTACATCCTGGCCGGCGTGCTGCTGGGGCCGAGTGGCGCCGGCCTGATCGAGAGCTCGGACAGCATCCAGACCCTGGCCGAGCTCGGGGTGCTGATGCTGCTGTTTGTCATCGGCATGGAGCTGAGCCTCCGCTCGTTCGTCACCGTGTTGCGCACCTCGATCCTGTGCACGCTGATCCAAATCGCGACCGCACTCGCCATCGCCTTTGCGGTGGCGGAACTCGCCGGCTGGTCCCACCCGCAAGCGGTGCTGATGGGCTTCATCCTGGCGATGAGCAGCACCGCGGTCACCGTCAAGTTGCTGGACCAGATCGGTGAACTCCGCAGCGACGTGGGCCGGGTGGCGCTCGGCGTCACCATTGCCCAGGACCTCGCCGTGGTGCCCATGCTCATGGTACTGGCGGCGCTGGGCGGCACACGCGGGCTGGATCCCTGGCTGGGGCTGGAAATCGTCGTCGCCGTCGGGCTGCTGGCTGCCCTGATCGCCTACTTCACCCGGCGCAAGCGGGTGATCCTGCCGACCGCCCGCTGGTTCCGGGGACGTAAGGACATGGCCGCCCTCGCCGCCGTGGCCTTCTGCTTCTCCGCGGCCGCAGCGAGCGGCATGGTCGGCCTGTCACCAGCTTACGGCGCCTTCCTCGCCGGGCTGGTGGTGGGCAACTCCACCGATCACGCGGCCGCGGTGCGGGCAACAGTGCCGATCGAAAACGTGCTGATGGTGGTGTTCTTCCTGTCCATCGGGCTGCTGCTCGACCTCGGCTTGATCTGGCAAAACATCGGCTTGGTGATCGGCCTGCTGCTGGCGGTGGTGCTGCTCAAGACCGTGGTCAACGTGGGCGCTCTCCGCCTCCTGGGGGAGCCGTGGGAGCGCGCTTTCCCCGCCGGCCTCGCCATGGGGCAGATCGGCGAGTTCTCGTTCGTCCTGGCCGCAGTCGGGCTCGGCGCCGGGCTGATTGACGACGAAGGGTACCGCCTGACCATCGCGGTGGTCGTATTGAGCCTGCTCACCAGCCCTCTTTGGCTGGTGTCGGCGCGGCGGTTTCATGTCGTGGCGGCGGAGGGGGTGGTCAACATCCGGGTGGCCCTGGCCGAGGTCTACCGTACCGAGCTGACCGCCCTGGAGCGGCTCGCGGCGGTCACCCGGATGGTCGCCTCCGCCCTTGCCCGTGCCGGCAGGCGGCTGATGCGGCTTTTTATTCGGCGACGGTGACGCCGGCGATGGACCCGGCTCAGTCCCGCGCCCGGCACCAGAACTGGTACATGGCGGCGAACATGTCCGGCCGTTCTTCCTCCAGCCTCTGCCAGTTGCCGAGGACACGGGCGCCGGGGTCATCGGGAAACCGCTGACGGTACCAGGTGCGCATGCGCGCATCGGGAAGTTCGAACCCCAGAAAGTCCAAGTCGAGACCGGCCAGCGCGCGCTCGATGCGGTCCAACGTGAAGCGGTCCTCATGCACGTGAAAGAACATGTCGCGGCAGCCGGCCATCGAATAGAAGTCGGCGCTTCCCGCCATGATCCGCGCCGGATCATCCGTTGGCAGGGCGCAGATGGCGGCACGCAGCGCCCGGATGCCTTCGGCATCGGCGGCGAGACCCTGCTCGGCTGCGACCGCCTGGGCACGGTCGATCCCCGCCCGGCCGTGCACGCTGTAGAGAGCGATCCGCATCAGCCCGCCCGGGGCCAGCAGCCGCCGCAACACCGCCCAGCCGGCTTCCGGGTCGGTCATGTGATGCAGCACGCCGGAACACTCGATCACGTCGAACCGGTCGGGAAAGGCATCCAACTCCACAATGTCCGCCTGGGCAAAGCGGACGTTGCCGATGCCGAGTCGCTCCGCCTGGTCGGCGGCGTAGGCGAGCGCCCTGCGGCTGAGATCCACCGCCAGGACCGATGCTCCGCGGAACCGGGTCGCCGTAGCCAGCGCGTGCCGGCCGGTGCCGCAGCCGGCGACCAGGATGCGCGGCGCCTCGTGATGAAGCGATCGGCCGAGGTCAGGATCGCTTAGGACGTCGCCTAGGACCCGCCCCAGAGGCTGCGGTGTCCGCTGCGGCAGTTGGCGCCACCGCGGATAGGGGCTCTCCTCGTACTGGGCGCGGACCTTCCGGGACGTCGGGTCGGTGATCCCGGTGAGCGTCGAAAGGGAGTCGGCCAAGCGCGCCTGCCGTGCCGGCTCGGTCACATGCCGTCGCAGCACCGCACTTTCCGAGATGTCGTCGGCGAGCCCGTCGATTGTGGCCGCGTTGACGAAAGGACCAACCGGCCGGTAGAGCGCATAGGTGAGGAGTGTCGCCGAAGGCCGCTCTCCCCTATGGTCCCGGTCGATCCGGGTGGCCGGGTCCTGCAGACGCGCTTCCAGCGCCCTGAGGCCGTCCCGCTCGGCCGCGCTCTCCGCCCATACCCAGCCGGTGGCTTCCGCCTGAAGCGCCGCGGCGGCCAGGAGTCGCGGCTGGGGCAGCAGCCGCTGCGCTCCGGCAAGGACGCTCTCCAGCCACGCACGGCGCAACGCCGTCAGCAGCACCTCCATGCCGTCGTCGGCGACAATCGTGGTCTCAAGCAGGCACAGGACCGGCGGGCTCGCCAGCGCCGCGTAGAGCTCCCGCGCACCCTGTCGCAGATCCACCACTCCAGAGGCGGCGGCGGCCATCGCGCCGGCGACTGATGGTTCCGCCCGCACCAACGTCATCACTGCGCGCACCAAGCGCTGGCGGTCTACCGCCGCGTCGTCGATCAGTGCGGAAAGGGCTTGGCGCAACCGCGGGCCTGGCCGGCGGGGAAGCAGATGCGGCCGGATGAGCGTCGCGACCAGGCGTTCGCGCGGGCCGGCGCCCGTCGAAGCGAGCAGATAGGCGGTCGCCAAGTGTTCGGCGTGGCCGTCCCGGTGCCCCCGTTCGCCCAGCAGCTCGCCCAGGCAGAGGTGCGCCAGCGGATGCCGCGGTTTCAGCTTGACCGCCCGGCGCAAGTGACGCAGCGCTTCGTCGGGCTGCCCCGTCTGGCGAAGTGCCACGCCCAGGTGCAGGTGGGCATCGGCATGGCGCGGATCGAGCTCCAGGGCCCGCTGGCACAACCGGAGCGACGATGCGAACGCGCCACGTTCCTGCTCAGCCGCGGCTTCCGCCACCAGCGCGGCCGCCATGTCCGGTTTTCTGGCCATCGCCTCTTCGTCCTCGTGCGGGGCCAGACCCTTTCGCAGCGGGGCGCGCCGACAACGCCGTCAGGAACCGGCTGGTCGCCCCTGTGCCCTCAGGATCAGCCGTGCCGCTTCCGGTGCGGCGTAGGTGAGAATGCCGTCGGCACCGGCCCGCTTGAAGCCCACCAGCACCTCGAGGAGCGCCTGCTCGCCGTCGATCCAGCCCTGGCCGGCGGCGGCCTTGAGCATCGCGTACTCGCCGCTGGTGTGGTAGGCGAAGGTCGGCATGGCGAAGGTGTCCTTCACCCGACGCAGCACGTCCAGGTAGGGCAGACCCGGCTTGACCATCACCATGTCGGCCCCCTCGGCGATGTCCATCGCCACCTCGCGGAGCGCCTCGTCCCCGTTGGCGGGATCCATCTGGTAGGTCTTCTTGTCGCCCTTGAGCGCCGCCGCCGACCCCACCGCATCGCGGAACGGACCATAGAATGCCGAGGCGTACTTGGCCGCATAGGAGAGGATTTGCACGTCCAAGAGGCCGGCCTGGTCCAGGGCGCCCCGGATCGCCCCGATCCGGCCGTCCATCATGTCCGACGGTGCCACGATGTCGCAGCCGGCTTCGGCCTGCACCACCGCCTGGCGGCACAGCACGTCCACGGTTTCGTCATTGACCACCCGGCCGTTCCGGACGATGCCGTCGTGGCCGGCGCTGTTGAACGGGTCGAGGGCGACGTCGGCCAGGACACCGATGTTCGGATGGGCGGCCTTCACCGCGCGCACCGCGCGGCAGACCAGATTATCCGGGTTGAGCGCCTCCCGGCAGTCGGGCGTCTTCAAGGCCGGGCGGACGAACGGGAATACCGCAATGGCCGGGATGCCGAGGTCGGCGGCTTCCGCCACCGCCTCGACCAGGCGATCACAGCTCAGGCGGAGCACCCCCGGCATCGACGGCACCGGCTCCTCCCGCCCGCTGCCTTCGAGCACGAACACCGGCCAGATCAGGTCGTCGACGGTGAGGACGTGCTCCGCGACCAGCCGTCGCGTCCACGGCGCCTGCCGTGGACGCCTGAGCCGGGTCTCGGGGTAGCGCCCCGCGAACACTTTGTTTGTCACGACGGATCGGCTTATGCTTGGGCCAAGGCCTGTGCCACGTCGGCGAGAATGTCGTCGATATGCTCGATACCGACCGAGAGCCGCACGTACCCTTCGGAAACCCCGGTCGCCATCCGGTCTTCCGGCGAGAGCTGAGAGTGCGTCGTGGTTGCCGGGTGAATGGCGAGGGTCCGGGCGTCACCGATGTTGGCGACGTGGTAGACCAGCTGCAGCGCATCGATGAACCGGCGTCCCGCCTCCCGGCCGTCCTTCAGTTCGAAACCGACCAGGGCGCCGTAGCCGCCGGCGAGGTAGGTGTCCGCCCGCTTGCGCATGACCCCGCTCTGGAACCCGGGAAAGATCACCCGGGCGACCTTGGCGTGGTCCTTGAGGTATGCCGCAACCTGGGCGGCGTTGTCGCAGTGCCGCTGCATCCGGAGCGGCAGGGTCTCCAGTCCCTGGATGAACAGGAACGCGTTGAACGGGCTCATGGCGGTGCCGATGTCGCGCAGCAGCACCACCCGGGCCCGCAGGATGTAAGCGATCGGTCCCAGCGGCTTGGCCGCCTCGGTCCAGATGGCGCCGTGGTAGCTCGGGTCCGGCTCGGTGAGGTTGGGGAACCGCTCGGCACTGGCTTCCCAGTCGAAGCTGCCGCCATCCACGATCAGCCCGCCGATGGAGGTGCCGTGGCCGCCGATGTACTTGGTGGTGGAATACATCACCACCGCGGCGCCGTGCTCCAGCGGCCGGCAGATCACCGGGGCCGCGGTGTTGTCGACGATCAGCGGCACCCCCAGGGACCTGCCGATCTCGGCCACTTCGCGGATCGGGAACACGTGCAGCTTGGGATTGGGCAGGGTCTCCGCGTAGTAGCAGCGGGTGTTGGCGTCGGTGGCGCGGGCGAACCCCTCGGGGTCGGCCGGGTCGACGAACCGGGCCTCCACCCCCATGGCGGAGATGGTGTTGGCGAACAGGTTCCAGGTGCCGCCGTACAGATCGGTGGAGCTGACGAAGTTGTCGCCGGACCGGCACAAGTTCATGATTGCAAGCGTCGATGCCGCCTGGCCGGAACTGACCGCCAGGGCCGCGGCGCCGCCGTCCAGCATCGCCACGCGACGCTCCAGCACGTCGCAGGTGGGGTTCATGATCCGGGTGTAGATGTTGCCGAGCTCCCGCAGCGCGAACAGGTTCTCCGCATGCTGGGTGGTTTTGAACTGGTACGACGTGGTCTGGTAGATCGGTACGGCGACCGATCCGGTCCCGTCATCCTGGCGATACCCGCCGTGCAGAACGATGGTCTCCGGATGCAGGTTGCGGCTGGCCATGGCGTGTCCCTCGTCAGATCTTTGCGCCCCTTGATCGGCGGTGGGGGAGCATACACGCTCGCCGGAGCCGGTGTGACTCCTTTACGGCGTCGCATTTCGCCGGTTGGCCGCCGCCACCCGCATGCTTGCAAGGCAAAACCGAATCGCTTACGTTTACGTAAACGTCAACTTTCCGCTCCCGACCGGCCGGCGATGCACGTTGCGCGCTTGGGGAGGGATCTTGCCATGCCGCCCTTGCGATCAGCGTGCTCCGGTGAAGCGACCCGGGGTACATCAACGCGAACAAGAAACGGAGGAGATCACCGTGCCTGACGATATCGTCGTCCTCGACCGCGCCAGCCTGCCGAGCGAAGACAACCGCGCTTATGGCCGGTTCCGCAATCCGATCCGGTTCGTCACCGCCGCCAGCCTGTTCGACGGTCACGACGCCTCCATCAACATCATCCGGCGCATGCTGCAAGGTGCCGGTGCCGAGGTCATCCACCTCGGCCATAACCGCTCGGTGGAGGAGGTGGTGACGGCGGCGCTGCAGGAGGATGTACAGGGCATCGCCATCAGCTCCTACCAGGGCGGGCATATGGAGTACTTCAAGTACATGCTCGACCTGCTGCGCCAGCGTGGCGGCGACCATGTCAAGGTGTTCGGCGGCGGCGGGGGCGTGATCGTCCATGAGGAGGTGGACGAACTGCACGCCTACGGTGTGGCCAAGATCTACACACCCGAGGATGGCCGCAAGCTCGGTCTCCAAGGGATGATCGACGACATGATGGCGCGCGCCGACTTCGATCCTTTGGGGGACGGGGTGATCGACATCAAGGCGCTCAGCGCGGGCGACATGCGGACTCTCGCCCGGGTGCTGACGGCGCTGCAGGACGAGCGCCTGAGCGACGTCCAGCGGGACGAGCTGCACGCCCTGGCCCATCGCCGCGGCGTCGTTCCCGTGCTCGGCATCACCGGCACCGGCGGCGCCGGCAAGTCGTCCCTGACCGACGAGGTGGTGCGCCGGTTCCGACGCTACAGCGGCGAGCCCAGAATCGCGATCATCGCCATCGACCCGTCCCGGCGCAAAACCGGCGGCGCTCTGCTCGGCGACCGCATCCGCATGAACGCGATCGACGCCGACAACGTCTACATGCGCTCGATCGCCACCCGCGGCGCCGACCAGGACGTGCCACGGACCTTGACCGACATGATCGCCGCCGCCAGGGCGGCGCGCTTCGACTTGGTGATTGTCGAGACGCCGGGCATCGGCCAGGGCGATGCCGGCATCGTGCCGTTCGTCGACCTCTCGGTCTATGTGATGACGCCGGAGTTCGGCGCCGCCTCCCAGCTGGAAAAAATCGACATGCTGGATTTCGCCGACGTGGTGGCGATCAACAAGTTCGACCGTCAGGGGGCGCGGGATGCGCTGCGCGATGTCGCCAAGCAGATGCAGCGCAACCGGGAGGCTTTCACGATATCGCCGGACGAGATGCCGGTGTTCGGCACCATCGCTTCCACCTTCAACGACACGGGCGTGACCGCCCTGTACCGGGAATTGGTGCGGCAGTTCAACGAGAAGAGCCTCAGCCACTGGGAGATGATGGCGCCCGAGGTTACCGTCAAGTCTTCCGACCCGGGCGCCGGCATCGTGCCGGCCAACCGCCGCCGCTACCTGGCGGAAGTCGCTGAAACGGTTCGGGACTACCACCGCATCATCGGCGAACAGGTCGCGATCGCGCGCGAACGCCAGCAGCTGCGCGAAGCCAAACGCATGGTGGAGGCCGCCGGCAAGGACGTCGCGGCGCTCGCCGACCTGCTCGCCGAGCGGGACAAGGCGATCGATCCCCGCGCCCGCAAGCTGCTGGAGACCTGGAACGATATCCAGCAGGCCTATTCCGGCGACGAGTACGTGGTGCGGATGCGGGACAAGGAGATCCGCACGAAGCTCTTCACCACCTCGCTGTCGGGCAGCCGCATTCCCAAGGTGGCGCTGCCCCGCTACCAGGATGACGGCGAGCGGCTGAAGTGGCTCTTAAAGGAGAACGTGCCCGGCGCCTTCCCCTACACCGGCGGCGTGTTCGCCTTCCGCCGCGAGGGCGAGGACCCGACGCGGATGTTCGCCGGCGAAGGCGACCCCTTCCGCACCAACCGCCGCTTCAAGTATCTGTCCCGCCATTCGGAGGCCAAGCGGCTGTCCACCGCGTTCGATTCGGTGACCCTGTATGGTTTCGATCCGGACGAGCAGCCGGACATCTACGGCAAGGTCGGCAATTCAGGCGTGTCCATCGCCACCGTGGACGATATCAAGGCGCTGTACGACGGCTTCGACCTCACCGATCCGCGCAACTCGGTGTCGATGACCATCAACGGGCCGGCGCCGTCGATCCTCGCCATGTTCTTCAACGCGGCGATCGACCAGAAAATTGCCCGCTTCGAAGATGAGAACGGGCGGAAGCCGACTGAGGAAGAGGCAAACAAGATCCGCACCTGGGTTCTGGAGAACGTCCGCGGCACGGTGCAAGCGGATATCCTCAAGGAAGACCAAGGGCAGAACACCTGCATTTTCTCGACAGAGTTTGCGCTCCGGATGATGGCAGACATTCAAGAGTACTTTGTCCATCAGCGGATTCGCAACTTCTACTCCGTATCGATCTCCGGCTATCACATTGCCGAGGCCGGCGCCAACCCCATCTCCCAGCTCGCCTTCACCCTGGCCAACGGCTTCACCTACGTGGAGGCGTACCTGGCCCGGGGCATGCACATCGACGATTTCGCGCCAAACCTGTCGTTCTTCTTCTCCGCCGGCATGGACCCCGAGTACGCAGTGATGGGCCGGGTCGCCCGGCGGATCTGGTCGTCGGCGCTCCGCTTCAAGTACGGCGGCAACGAGCGCTCCCAGAAGCTCAAGTACCATACCCAGACGTCGGGTCGGTCCCTGCACGCCCAGGAGTATGATTTCAACGACATCCGCACCACCCTGCAGGCGCTGATCGCCACCTACGACAACACCAACAGCCTGCACACCAACGCTTACGACGAGGCGATCACCACCCCCACCGAGGACAGCGTGCGCCGGGCGCTGGCGATCCAGCTCATCATCAACCGCGAATGGGGCCTCGCCAAGAACGAGAACCCCAACCAGGGGGCCTTCGTCATCGACGAGTTGACCGACCTGGTGGAGGAGGCGGTGCTGAAGGAGTTCGAGCGCATCAGCGAGCGGGGCGGGGTCCTGGGGGCGATGGAAACGGGCTACCAGCGCGGCAAGATCCAGGACGAGTCCCTGTATTACGAGCGCAAGAAGCACGACGGCAGCTATCCCATCATCGGCGTCAACACGTTCGTCAACCCGGAGGGCATGGTGATGCCGACACCCGAGCTGGCGCGCTCCACCGAGGAGGAGAAGCAGAGCCAGATCCGGCGCTTGCGGGAGTTCCAGGCGCGCAATGCCGATGATGGCCCGGCGATGGTCCGAAGGCTCCAGGACGCGGCGGTGGCCGGCGACAACCTGTTCGAGGCGCTGATGGACGCCGTCCGGGTGTTGTCCCTGGGACAGATCACCCAGGCATTGTTCGAGGTGGGCGGCAAGTACCGCCGCAGCATGTAGCCCGGCCGGCGCGGTCGCGGCGCATCACCAGGCCCGGTTTGCCGGCCGGCGGACGTCATGGTTCCGCCGGCCGCTCGAGTTCCGGTACGGTGGCCGCTGACAGGTCGGCCCGCGACCGCTATATCCGGTAGGCGCAAGAGACCGAAGGGCGTGATGACCGACGACAGGACCATCCGACGCAAGCGGCTTCTGTTCCGCTGCCACCACACCGGCATGAAGGAGAACGACCTGCTGATCGGGACGTTTGCCGACCGGCACCTCGATCAGCTGAGCGACGACGACGTGGCTTGGCTGGAAGCGCTGCTGATGGATCACAACGATCTTGACATCCACAACTGGATCGTCGGCCGCCAGGCGGTGCCGGAGGACCTGGACCATCCGGTGATGCGGATGCTGCAAACCTTCAAATTTGTCCAGTAGTCCCTTGACCCCTCTAGATAAACTCTTCCTGGAACCGGGGCTGCGCCGGATCGCGGGAGCGCCCGACGGTTACGATGCGCTGCTGCTGGCGGGGATCGCCTCGCGGCTTCCGGGCGGCCTGCTGTTCGTCGCCCGGGATGATACCAAGCTGGCCCGCATGGCGGAGGCGCTGGCGTTTTTCGCCCCCGACCTGGAACGGCTGGAACTTCCCGCCTGGGACTGTCTCCCCTATGACCGGGTCTCTCCCAACCCGCTGATCGTCAGCCGCCGCATCGCCACCCTGAGCCGGCTGCTGACGGAGTCTGCGGGCAAAGGCCGGGTGGTGCTGACCACCGTCTCGGCGGTGCTGCAACGGCTGCCGCCGGCTGAAGCCCTTCGCGGGGCCTTGCTTCCGGTGGTGCGGGGGGGACGGCTGGAACCGGCGGCCCTGCTGGCGTTCCTGCAGCGTCACGGGTATCAGCGCACCGGCACGGTGCGGGAACCCGGCGAGTTCGCGCTCCGCGGCGGCATCATCGACGTGTTTCCGCCCGGCTGCGAGGAACCGCTCCGGCTCGATTTCTTCGGTGACGACGTCGAAACCATCCGCACCTTCGATCCGGTCACCCAGCGCAGCACCGATACGGTGGATCAGGCACTGCTCCGGCCGGTCAGCGAGGTGACCCTGGACGAGGATGCCATCGTCCGCTTCCGCTCCGGCTATCGTGCCCTGTTCGGGGCGGTGGATGACGAAGACCCGTTGTACGAGGCGATTTCCGCCGGTCAGCGCCACATCGGCATGGAGCACTGGCTGCCCCTGTTTCACCACCGGTTGGCCACCGCCTTCGACTACCTCCCGGACGCGGCGGTGATCCTGGATCACCAGTTGGATGCGGCGGTGGAGGCGCGGCTTGACCTGATTGCCGAGTACTATGCCGCACGCCTCGCCGCCCCGGCGTCCGCCATCACCGGTGGTGGCGCGCCCTACCGGCCGCTGCCGCCCGAGCGCCTGTTCCTGGATGCCGCTGACTGGCAGCGTCGTCTCGCGTCGCGACCGGTCGGAACTCTTTTGCCCTTTGCGGCGCCTGCCGACGCGGTACGCGGAACGGATGGCACGGTGGATGCGGGCGGGCGCCCCGGACTCGATTTCGCCGAGGCGCGCCGCCGTGGTGACGTCAATGTCTTCGATGCCCTGGCCGGGCGAGTGGCCGAGCACCGGGAAGCCGGGCGCCTTACCGTCATCGCCGCAACCTCGACGGGGGCTCGGGACCGCCTGCGCGCCATCCTGGCGGAACACGGCATCCGTGCGGCGGCGGTGGACACCTGGGCGCAGGTGACCGCCGGCGTGACCGACGTGACCAGCGTGGTGGTGTTGCCGCTGGAACAGGGGTTCGTCGCCCGCGACCTCGCCGTGATCGCAGAGCAGGACGTCCTCGGTGACCGCCTGGTCCGCCGCACCGGCAAGCGGCTGAAGCCGGAGAATTTCATTGCCGAGGCCTCGGCGCTCTCGCCGGGCGACTTGGTGGTCCATGCCGAGCATGGCATCGGCTGCTACGAGGGGCTGGAAACCATCTCGGTGGCGGGCGCGCCGCATGATTGCCTGCGCATCCGCTACGCCGGCAACGACCGGCTGTTCCTGCCGGTGGAGAACATCGACGTCATCGGCCGCTACGGCTCGGAGACCGCCGGGGTTCAGCTCGACCGCCTGGGCAGTGCGCAGTGGCAGGCGCGCAAGGCCCGGATGAAGGCGCGCATCCGTGCCATGGCCGATGAGCTCATCCGGGTGGCGGCGTCGCGCAGCCTGCGTCAGGCGCCGGTGATGATGCCGCCGGAAGGCGCCTACGCCGAGTTCTGCGCCCGCTTCCCGTTCGCCGAGACCGATGATCAGGCGCGGGCCATCGACGATACCCTGACCGATCTTGCCGGCGGGCGCCCCACCGACCGGCTGATCTGCGGCGATGTCGGCTTCGGCAAGACCGAGGTGGCACTGCGGGCGGCCTTCGTGACCGCGCTTGAGGGCCGGCAGGTGGCGGTGGTGGTGCCGACTACACTGCTGAGCCGCCAGCATTTCGAGACCTTCCGCGCCCGTTTCACCGGCTATCCCGTGAAGATCGGTCAGCTCTCCCGGCTGGTCTCCGCCAAGGAGGCGCGTGCGGTCAAGGCCGGCCTCGCCGATGGCGCGATCGATGTCGTGATCGGCACCCACGCCTTGCTGGCTCGCGGGATCCGATTCCGCGATCTCGGCCTGCTGATCGTCGACGAGGAGCAGCACTTCGGGGTGGCCCACAAGGAAGCGCTGAAACGGTTGCGGGAGGATGTGCATGTGCTCACCCTGACCGCCACACCGATCCCCCGCACGTTGCAGATGGCGCTGTCCGGGGTGCGGGAGATGAGCCTGATCGCCACCCCGCCGGTGGACCGCTTGGCAGTGCGCACCTTTGTGCTGCCGTTTGATCCGGTGGTGGTGCGCGAAGCGATCCTGCGGGAGCGCTATCGCGGCGGCCAGACGTTCTATGTCTGCCCTCGCATCGAGGACCTGGACGACGTCGCCAAGGCGCTGGCCGAACTGGTGCCCGAGGTCAAGGTCATCACTGCCCATGGCCGCCTCGCGCCCAAGGACCTGGAAGCGGCCATCAGCGCCTTCTACGACGGCCGCTATGACGTGCTGCTGTCCACCAACATCGTCGAGTCCGGCCTTGACCTGCCGGCGGTCAACACCATCGTGATCCACCGGGCCGATATGTTCGGCTTGGCCCAGCTCTATCAGCTTCGCGGCCGGGTCGGGCGCTCCAAGACCCGGGCCTACGCCTACCTGACTCTGCCGCCGCGCCGCAAGATCACGCCGGCGGCGCAAAAGCGCCTGGAGGTGATGCAGACCCTGGACGCGCTCGGTGCCGGCTTCACCTTGGCCAGTCACGATCTCGACATTCGTGGCGCCGGCAACCTCCTGGGCGAGGAGCAGTCGGGGCACATCCGCGAAGTCGGCATCGAACTGTATCAGCAGATGCTGGAAGAGGCGGTGGCCGAGGCCCGCGGCGGCGACGACGGCCGACCGGCCGAGGAGGCATGGAGCCCGCAGCTCGCCATCGGGCTGAGCGTGCTGATCCCGGACGCCTTCGTCGCCGACCTTGGGGTACGGCTGGGGCTCTACCGGCGGCTCGGGGATCTGACCACGGCGCAGGAGCTGGAGGGCTTCGCCGCTGAGTTGATCGACCGGTTCGGCCCGCTGCCCGACGAGGTGGAGAACCTGCTGCAGGTGATCGCGATCAAACAGCAGTGCCGGCGGGCCGGGATCGACAAGGTGGATGCCGGGCCAAAGGGGGCGGTGGTGACGTTTCGGGGCGATACCTTCGCCAACCCGGCGGGCCTGGTGCGCTTCATCGCCGCCAACGCCACCTCCACCAAGCTGCGGCCGGACCACAAGCTGGTGTACCGGCGAAGCTGGGAGACGCCGGGGGACCGGCTGGCCGGAGTGCGCTACCTGGTGAGGAAGCTGGCGCAGATTGCACTCGGCGGATCCGAGCTGGCCCCGGCCGGGGTCGGCGATGCCAAGACCAAAACGGTTGCCGGCAGGACCGAACCGACGCGGAGGGCCGGATGATGGAACAGCGCGGTCATGCCAGTCGAAAGCTGCGCAGCCCGGTCGGTCGGGCGGTGTTGGCCATGGTGGCATCCCTGCTGATAACCGCCTGTACCGCAACCGGGATCGACACCAACCCGGTCGTCCGCAAGTTCACCTGGTTCAGCTACCTGAACGGGGACGACATCCGGGCCGCGTGCATCCCCGGCGCGCCGGATCGCTACCGCTTCGTCTACAACGCTGTCTTTGTCCAGCATGTGCGCACGTATGACATCGTGCCCAGCGCCGACGGGCGCGACTTCACCCTGACCAGCCGCGTGATCGGCCCGCCTCATCTCGGGCGGGTCTTCCTCGCTCGTCCGGCGGATGTCTTCGCACCCTGGCGGGGCACCATCGTCGACACCACGCTCTCGCCCAACGACATCGAAAGCCTGCGCAACGCCCTGGCGGCCGGTGCATTCTTTGAGCCGCCGCCGCGGCGGCTTCGGCTGACCTCGGAGGATTTCTTCTGGATCGGGACCGCCTGCATCGATGGCGAGATCGCCTTCAATGCCTATCGCTGGCCGTCGGCGCGATTCGACCGGGCGCGCTTTCCCGAGTTGCTGCTGGGCTGGGATCCGACCGGCATCCCGGTGAATCCGCCCCGGCACCTGTCCCTCTTCGACATCTTCGGGGAGGCTGACCCGAACGTCCGCCAGCGCCACTCCACGTTCAATCTCACCGTCACCGAGGACGGGCTGATTGGGCGCTAACGGTCGGACAGCGCGCGGGCGGTATCGGCCGCGGCGAGTGCGTATTCCCGTGCGACATCGAGCATGCGTACCAGCACCCGCGGCTCCTGAGCGCCGGAGATCACCAGCGTGCCGTTGAACACGAAGGCAGGAACGCCGGCGATCCCGAATCGCTGCGCTCGCACGTGTTCGCGGTAGATGGCGGCGACGTCGGCATTGCTGTCGAGGTGGGCGGTGACCGCGGCGGGATCGAGACCGATGGCGGCGCCGATGCCGACGAGCACATCGCGATCGCCGATGTTCCGACCTTCCTCGAAGTGGCCATGGAACAACGCCTCCACCGTCGCGGCAGTGCGGCCTTGGGACCCTGCAAAGCGCGCGAGACGATGGGCGTCCAGGGAATTGGGTGTTCGGCCGATCCGATCGAAGGCGAAATCGATGCGCGTGGATTGGCCGGCATCGGTGATGGCGCGGAACACCCGGCGGACCCGGGCGTCCGTGCCAAATCGGCGATTGAGGTAGGTCCGCCGCTCGACCCCATCGGGCGGCAGTTCCGGATGCAGGAGGAACGGCCACCAGCCGATCCGACACGACAGCCCGGGACGCTCGGCCAGGGCGTGCTCCAGCCGCCGCTTGCCGATGTAACACCAGGGACATGCCGGATCGAAGACCACCTCGATACCGATCTCACCCGGTATTCGAGCGCTCTCCGTTCCCGATTGGCACTCCCGACGCATCAGCATCACGGGAGTATAGGCGATCGTCCCGGCGATGCGGAGAGGGAAAGTGGATTGCGACCGCTGCCGTCATACGACGGCGGCACGCTCCTCATGCTCGGCCTGCTGCAAAGACAGAGCAAGGGCACGGTCATAATGATCAACATGGTCGAGCAACCAGTAGCCAAAATACTTGGCTACCGCGGAGCAGTCATACTTCTCGAATCGGCTCAGGACGCTTGACAAGAAATCTTCAGCGTCGGCCATCAGCTTGTCATGCTCTGCCTTGTGCGCTTTTCGATCCGGAAAGTTGATTCGTTTCATGAGTACTTCTTCGCTCTCAAAATGCTGACGCAGTCGGCGTAGAAAGCTGTAAAAGCTGAGACCGAACGCGGTCACGCCCTTGCCATCGCGAAGGGCACGGAGGAGTGCACGATAATGATTCTGAAGGTCGAGATGATCTGCATCGATTTCCCGAACCCCGAAGATTGGCACATCTGATTGCCTTGAACCGAAGGGGTAATCGTCAATCGAGAGTTTCATCAATCAAAAATCTACCCGGTTGAGGTGTATCGGATAAAATGTTCTGGATTGTTTATATCAGAACGGCTCGGGGCGTGCAAACGGAACCGGCGAGGCGGGATCGTGGCAGGCTGCTTGGGCAGGCGCGGCGAACCCGGCGCCGGGTGGTGCTTGGTGCGGCCGGTGTCGGGTTCGTGCGTGACAAAGCCGCTCCCGGCGGGTTAGGAGAGGTTGCGGGAAGGCGGCGTACCAACGTCACAGAAGCAACGCGGGACCAGACGGAACGACGCCATGCACCCCCTCAGCGGCAGCAACCTCGCCACCTTGGTCCGGGTGATTTGGGAGAATGGCGGGGTATCGCCCCGGCGTATGCCGCAAGCCGCGACCGCCGTGGCCGCCGCGCTGGGACGCTGGCCGCTGTCGGCGGCGGAAAAGGTCGTGGTGGCGCGCCGGCTGCGCCGGGCCGGGCCGATGCCGGCGCCGGTGTTCGTCGTCGGCCACTGGCGGAGCGGCACCACCCATCTCTACAATATCCTTAGCAAAGGCGGCTTCGGCTATGTCTCGCCACTGGCGGCCGGACTGCCCTGGGATCTGCTGGGACTGGTCGCGCTATGCCGGCCGATGCTGGAGCGGGCGTTGCCGCGCGACCGATACATCGATTCCATTCCGGTCAAGCCGGATTCGCCGCAGGAAGACGAGGTGGCGCTGGCCAACATGACGCCGCTGTCGTTTTATCATGGGTTGTACTTTCCTCGTAATTTCGGGCGCAACTTCAATCGCGGGGTATTTCTTGACGGATGTTCCGCCGAGGAGATCGCCGCGTGGCAGCGGGCATTCGTTTATTTCCTGCATAAGGTCTGGCTCGACCAGGATCAACGTCGCCTGGTGATCAAGAACCCGGTCTATACGGCCCGGATCGCCATGATCCGGCAAATCTTTCCGGATGCGCGATTCATCCACGTCTATCGCAACCCCTACGAAGTTTTTCGGTCCATGCAGAATTTCTTCGAAAAACTGCTGGAGCAGTTCGCCTTGCAGGACTATGACGGCCTCGCGATCGACGAACTCATCCTGGCGACCTACGACCGGATGATGCAGGCCGTGATCGCCGACAGTGACGGCCTGCCTGAAGACGTGTTCGTCGAGATCCGCTACGAGGACCTCGAGCGTGATCCGATCGCCGAGCTTGCCCGGGTCTACGGCTCGCTCGACCTCGGCGCGTTCGCGGCCGTTCGTCCCGAGTACGAGCGCTACCTGGCCGGGATCGCCGGCTATCGCAAAAACCGGTTCGCCTATACCGATGACATGTTGGCCAAGGTCGAGGGCCGCTGGGGGGCATTCCTGGAGCGTTGGGGCTACGGCCGGCCCGACGTCGCCCTTGCTCCGGCCTGAAGGCCCGTGCCGGGACGGCATGCATGGGCGGCGATCGCCATGGCCGGGGCAATGATGCTCGCCGGCTGCGGCGATCACGGTGCTGCCGAGACAGAACTCGCCTCGGATTGTCGCCGTCTGCTGCTGACCGATTCCGTCACGGGCCGGCCGATCGCCGGGGTCCAGGATCTGGCCGTGGATCGCGAGGCCGGGATCGCCTGGCTGCCGGCGCAGGACCGCTGGCAGGTTGAGGCTGCGGCCAGGACCGGGGCGGATGATCTGCCGGAAGGTGGCCTCTACTGGCTGGCGCTGGACGCGTCGTCCCTCACCGGCGGGCAGGCGACGGTGGTCGATGCCGCCCGGGCGTTCAAGGCGGATCGGCCATTTCATCCCCACGGGATCGACCTGTTTGTCGGCGACGATGGCCGCCGCACCCTGTTCGTCGTCAACCGGCGCTATGTGCGCGACGGCGGCGATGGCCGGCGCCCCCGGTGGGTGATGGACCCTTCGATCGAGGTGTTCGATGTCCACGGCACGGCATTGCACCACCGACTCACCGTCGAGGGGCCTTTGGTGTGTCAGGCCAACGGCATCGTCGGCGTCGCATCCGACCGCTTCTATGTCAGCAACGATACCGGGGCCTGTTCGGCCCGGGGCAGATGGCTGGAACTGGTGGCGGGACTGGACCGGGCTTCCGTGGTGCGGGTTGTCCTGGAGGGCGGTGAGGACGGCCCACGCATCACCACCGTGGCGGAAGGCATCCGATTCGCCAACGGCCTGGCCGTGAATGATGAGCACCTCTACGTCGCCGCCACCCGGGCCAACGCCATCCTGGTATTTCGCCGCGACCGTCTGCAGGAAGCGCCCGCGGAAGCCCCGGATGCGGTGTTCCGGCTCGGCACCGGGCCTGACAACCTGATGTGGGATGGTGCCGGCGGGCTTCTCGCCGCGTCCCATCCGTCCCTGTTCCGCCTCGCCCTCTATCGCTATCGCTGGTGGCCCGGCGCCATCGCCCCGAGCCACGTCGTCCGGGTTGATCCTCGCGACGGTTCGGTGCAGCAGATCTACCGCTCGCGGGAACAGCCACCGCTGTTGTCCGCGGCAACCGTGGCCGCCGTCTACGACGACCGGCTGATCATGGGCTCGGTGACCGATACCGGGCTCGCCGTCTGCCGCTATGCCGCCGGGGAGGCGGAGGCCCAAGCCTCGGCGCGACGGCCGTGACCGATCTGGTCACCGGTGGCGGCGGCTTCATCGGCGGGCATGTGGTTGCCGCGCTGGTCCGGGAGGGTCGGCGTGTCCGGGTGCTGGACATTGCGCCATTCGAAGGCCTTCCGGACCGGGTCGAGACCGTCACCGGGTCGGTCACCGATCGGGATACGGTGCGGCGCGCCATGGCGGGGGTGGAGCGGGTCTTCCATGTTGCCGGCATTCCGAGCCTTTGGATCCCCAACAAGGCGGATTACGAGGCCGTCAACCATCACGGCACCGAGGTGGTGCTGGCGGCCGCGGCCGAGGCGGGCGTGAAGCGGGTGGTGCATACCTCCACCGGCGCGATCCTGTTCTACCCCCTGCGGCAGCGGTCGACCGTCGCGCTGCCCACCCTGGACGACATGCCGGGTCCCTACTGCCGGTCCAAGTTTCTGGCCGAGGAGGCCGCCATGGCTGCGGCCAAGCGAGGCCAGGAGGTGGTGATCGTCAACCCGACCCTGCCGCTGGGTCCCGGGGACCGATCGTGCACGCCGCCGACCCGCATGATCCGCGACTTCGTCAACGGCACCACCCCGGCCTTCGTCGATTTCCCGGTGAGTCTCGCGGACGTGCGGGATGTTGCCAGCGGGCATCTGCGGGCGGCCGAGGTCGGACGACCGGGCCGAAGGTACTTTTTGGGAAGCCCGCCGCTGCCGCTGTCGGAGGTGCTCGCCACTTTGGGGCAAGTGACCGGCCTCGCCATGCCCCGGTTCAAGGTGCCGTACCCGGTGGCACTTGCTGCCGCTGCGGTTTCCGAGATGGTGGCCGACTTCATCACCCGGAAGCCGCCCACGGCGCCCCTCAGCGGCGTGCGGCTGACCCGCCGCCCGGCCGCGCCGGAGCTGGCCCGTCCGCTCTCCGACCTCGGCATCGATCTCCGGCCCCTCCACGAGACCCTGGCCGACACGGTGGCGTGGCTCGCTGCCGAGGGTATGCTCAAGAAGCCCCTGCCCCGATGATCAGCGTGGTTCCGGTCCCCGCAGGGCCCGGGCTTCGGTCACCTGCCAGGCGACCAGGGCCGGCACACCCACCGCCAGTTCGCGAAAGCGGCGGGCCAGGGCGACGGCGATGCCGGCCTGGGGGGGCAGGCCCAGTGCGACGCTGATCGCCACGAACGCGCCCTCCTGGGCGCCGATTCCGGCGGGAATGGCGAACGCGGCCGAGCGCACCGCCTGGCCCAGACTGTCCAGGATCATCGCTTCGGCAAGGCTGACGGGATGGCCCATCAGCCAGAGCGCCAGCCAGATCTCGCCGACGGTCGCGACGCGGAAGGCCAGCCGCCAGGCCAGGGCCGCGCCCAGGCGCGGCCGGCGGCCGTAGACCTCGGTGACGCGACGATCCAGATCGTCTGCCCGCTCCGCCGCGCGGCCGGCTTGGTCGCTGCGGGTAAAGCGCTGCACCGCCCGGGCAAGCACGCCGAACATGCCGAGGCGCTGAACGCGGTAGAAGGCGTAGAGCCCGATCGCGAGAAGCAGGGCGAACCCGAGCGCGGCCATGCTGAACGCCCCCTGGCCGGCCACCAGGACCAGCAGGAGGACCACCCCGGCCAGGGCGTAGACGACCTGGCTTGCAATCTGCAGGGTCTGGTCGACCACGACGCTCGCCACCGCCGGGGCGGTGCGGCTGTGCCGGCCCATCACCAGCCGGGCCTTCACCACCTCGCCGCCGAGCTGCGCCACCGGCAGCAGCCAGTTGATGGCAAGGCCGATCCAGGTCGCCTGCAACAGGACGCGAAAATGCGGTACCGCATCGGGCGGAAACAGCAGCCGCCACGACAGCGCCGCGGCGGCCAGGGGGATCAGATAGTAGGGAACGATGCCGACCAAGCCCCAGCCGCCGGCGGCGAGGGTGGTGAGCACCGCGTCGGCACCGCTCCAGACGATCAGGGCGATGGCGACTCCGAGACCCAGCAGGAATGTCGCCGCGACTGCCAGCTTGGCCTTGGAGGATCGCCACATGCCGCGACAGTGCACCCAATCGGGCGCGGGGAGCAACGGGTGGCCGGGCCGGACCGCCGGCCACCCGATCAGGCTGTTAGCGAACCGCCATGCGATAGACGCCCTCGGAATAGGCGGCGACGTTGTCCCAGTTGAAGCGGTCCTCCACCGCGCGGCGGCCGTTGGCGCCCAGCGCCCGGCAATGATCGTGATCGGCCAGCAGCGAGCCGATGCCGTGGGCGAGGCCGCCGGGGTCGGTGTTGACCAGGAAGCCGTTGACGTCGTGCCAGATGAATTCCCGCGGCCCGCCGGCGAGGGTCGCCACCACCGGCTTGCCGGCCGCCCAGGCCTCCAGCACGACGATCCCGAACGGTTCGTTGCGGCTGGGCACGGCAACGATGTCACAGGCGCGCATCAGGTCGATGTACTGCCAGCGCGGCACCGTTTCCAGGAACACGATGGCCCCGGCCGCGCCCACCTCATGGGCGCGGCGGACCACCGCGTCCCGTTCCGGCCCCTCACCCGCGATGACGAAGCGGGCGTCCGGATAGGAGCCGAGCACCATTGGCACCGCTTCCACCAGCATGTCCATGCCCTTCTGGAGGGTCATCCGGCCGGGCGAAAAGATCATCGGCACCAATGGCGCGACGCCGTAGCGGCTTTTCACCGCGGCCGGGTCGATGTAGCCGTCGAAAGCGTGATAGCTGACGCCGTTGGGGACGATGTGAATCTTCTCGTCCGGAACGTGGTAGATGCGCCGGAGTTCTTCCGCGAGAAAGTGGCTGACGGCGATGACCACGGTGGCGTTGTGGCAGCCGGCGGCCTCGGCATCCCGGATCCAGGCGGCGAAGCCGTCGAAGAACACGTTGCCGTCGCGGCCGTATTCGGTGGAGTGCATGGTCAGCACACCGGGCGTGCCGTAGGCGTCCATGCAGTACTTCATGGCGTTGGCGCTGAGCCAGTCATGGGCGTGCAGCAGCTCGAACTTGCCGACCATCGAGGTGACCTCGTGGAAGCGATGGGCCATGGCTTTGCACATGTAATCCATGCATTCCACGAAGTTGTCACTGAGGCCGTGATCAACCCGGTGATAGTGCACACCGTCGATCCAGTCGTAGTGACTCTGGTCGTGCTTGCGACGGGTAATGACGTGCATGTCGTGCCCGCGCCTTTGCAGCCCGGCGGCCAACTCGGTCACGTGGACGCCGAGCCCGCCGGACGAGATCGAGTGCAGGGATTCGGATGACAACATGGCAACGCGCATCGAGCAGCTCCTGTGGTGCGGGCGAAGCGGACCGACCCGAAGCCGGCGGGCTTGCCTGATAGACTAAGTTGCTGGCTTCACCCCCCCTTTGAAGGTGCGCCACGGTTGAAGGTCGAGGGGACCGGTGGGGCGCCCGGCCGACCCGGCGAGCGCCACGCCATCCGCGCGAACACCATCATGCCGCATATCAACCGAAAGGTCAAAGCGGCTTCAGGCGCGATCGCCTCCGGCGCCACGGTGGCGCCGGAGGACTGATGGAAGCGGGGTGGCGAATCAGCCGTAGAACAGCCGGATGACGTCGGCCTCCGCCGATTCGAGAAGGTCATGATCTGCACGCTCGGCGTGGCCGGCACCGGTCGCGACCCGGTGCTTCGCACCGACATCGTGCAGCGACGCCGCCGGCGTTCCCAGCATGGCGTCGCGGATGCTCGCCTGGCGGCGAACGATCCAGTCGAGGGATACGGCGGGGCTGGCGGAGTCGGCAAGTCGGGCGCGCTGCCCCTCCAACCGTACCCATTCGTCGCTGAGGGCGACAAGGTCGATCAAGTCTGTCGGCAGCGCCGCCATCGGCGGCGCCACGGTCGCATGGATCGGCATGGCGAAATCCTTTTCTGCCGTGGGGAGACGATCCGCGTTTGCGAGATGATCCCACTACGACCGCGAAGCAATCGCTGGATGGCCGGAGATCGGCCTTCCGCCCCGGTGTGTGACTTTTGGGATGCAGTGGCTAATTTTTAACTTGACAACCCTGATTGGCGCTCGCGCACGGAGGTTGCCTGCCGATCAGGCCTTCTTGAGCTCGGAACGAATCTGCAGGTATCGAAGGAAATCCTTGAGCACGAGCATGCCCACCAAGCGGTCGCCATCGAGCACCATCAGCCGGCCGTTCTCGGTCCGCTGCATGCGGTTGAGCGCCTCGCCGGCGTCCGTGCGGACGTCCACGGTGTTGGCCTCGCCGCAGTCGAGACAGACATCGCCGACGCGGGTGCGGTCCCATTCCTCCTGTGGGACCGACTTCACCTGACGCAGACTCGCACACCCCAGCAGCCGGCTGTCCCGCACCACCGGGAACACATCGAAATCGTGATGATAGAGATAGTCCTCGACGAACTGCCGGATGGTCACCTCGGGCGGAACGATGACCGGATCGGTGGTCATGAACCGCCGCACTGTCTTTCCCTCCAAGGCTTGCTGGGTCAGCAGCTGCTGGTAGCCGGCGGACGCGGCGGCCCGGACGAACAGGCCGATCAGAAACCACCACATCCCGCCGATGAAATTGCCGCCGAGGAAGCTGACGACGCCGAGCGCCACCAGCAGCAGGCCGAAACCCTGACCCATCAGGGAGGCCCAGCGGGTCGCCCAGCGCAGGTCGCCTTTCCAGTGCCACAAGGCCGCCCGCAGTACCCGGCCGCCGTCCAGCGGGAAGCCGGGCACCATATTGAACACCGCCAGCAGGAAGTTGATGAAGCCAAGATAGCGGGCGACCCCGGCGATGTGTTCCGGAACCCCGACCCCTTCCATGGTCACCGCCACCACGAAGAAGGCGACGCCCAGGACCACGCTGGCAATCGGTCCGGCGATGGCCATCCAGAATTCCACCCTGGGTGTCTTGGGCTCGGCCTCCATCTCCGCGACCCCGCCGAACAGGAACAGGGTGATGCCGCCGACCGGGAGGCCGTAAGCCCGGGCCACCACCGAGTGGCTCAGTTCGTGGAACAGCAACGAAAAGAACAGCCCGAACATGCCGACCAGGGCCATCAGCCAGTATGTCGACGGTGCCAAGTCAGGGTAGACAAAGGGAAAGAAACCGGCCGCCAGCGACCAAGTGATGAGGAGTGCGAGGAACAGCCACGTCACGTTGGCGCGAATCTCGAACCCAAGCACCCGGAAAAGACTGAAGCTCTCGCCGAACATTGCCATCCACGAATGCCATTCATGGCCAGGGTGGGCGCACGCTGCCGCCGTCCATGCCTCGGACCTCGCTCCCAGGCATCGGAGCATTGGCGGCATCGGGGCCGCGCGCATTATCAGAAGTTAATGTAGGGGCGGCGACGGCCATGGCGAAAGCCCGCATTTGAAATGTCCGGACGGTTGGCCTAAGGCTCCAGGTGTCATAGCGCCAAGTTGCCGAGCCGTTCTGGCCGGCTGCCGCGAGGAGGTTCCCATGGGCAAAGCAGGTTGGGACGGGGCGTCCAGGCAGACCTTCGTTGACGGCCGCTGGCACGACGGCAGCCCCGCCGTCCTCGCTGCCGACAGCCATGCGGTCTGGCTGGGCTCGGCGGTGTTCGATGGCGCGCGGGCGTTCGACGGCGTGTGTCCGGACCTTGCCCGCCACGCCGCCCGGGTCGTCGCCTCGGCGACGACGCTGGGACTCGACCCTTGCGTCGATGCCGCCACCATCGAGGCATTGGCACGGGAAGGCATCGCCCGTTTTCCCGCGGGAACGCCGCTCTACGTGTGCCCCATGTTCGTCGCCGAATCGGGTTTCCTGGTGCCGGAGGCCGCCAGCACCCGCTTCGTGCTGACCCTGCGGGTTTCGCCGTTGCCGGAGCCGACGGGTTTTTCAGCGTGCATCTCGCCGTTCCGTCGGCCGGCGCGGGACATGGCGCCAACCGATGCCAAGGCCGCCTGTCTCTATCCCAACATCGCCCGGGCGGTCGCGGATGCCCGCGCCCGCGGCTTCGATTCCGCGATCGTCCTCGATCCGGCGGCCAATGTCGCCGAATTCGCCTTTACCAACCTGTTTTTTGCTTCCGACGGGGTGGTCCACACGCCTGCCCCCAATGGCACTTTCCTCGACGGCATCACCCGCCAGCGGGTGATCGCCCTGCTGCGGAGCGCCGGCATTACCGTGGAGGAGCGCGCGGTGAACCTCGTCGAGGTGATCAGCGCCGAGGAGGTGTTCGCCACCGGCAACTACGCCAAGGTGCAGCCATGCACCCGCCTGGAAACCCGCGCCTTGCAGCCGGGCCCCATCTACCGCTTGGCACGGCGGCTTTACTTCGATTGGGCGCGGGCGGAAGGCGGCTGATTGTTTCGCTGCCGCTCAACAATCGAAACGCGATGACGGTGCCACCGACATCCGTGCGAAACACGGTGTCGCTAACCTCGTGACCATGGCGGCAACGCGCCGCCCCGATCAGGCGACGAGGAGGCGACACGATGCAACACCATTACACCTACGCTGCGGCCGCTTCCGCATCCGAGAAGGTGAGCTGGCGGATCGAAGACATCATCGGCGGCGACAAGGTCCTCGACTACGCCAAGCCGTTCATGCCGGAGTCCCTGGCCCGTACCCGTGGCATCAGCTTCATGACCCCGTCGGAACGTCGGGTGCTCAACCAGATCCGAGGGCATGGCTACCTGTACCTGTTCGGCACCGTGGAGCAGTTCATTCTGCCGTTCGTCCTCGATCACGCGCGCGCCCAGCTCGACAGTGACGATGAACGGATGCGGGCGCTGCTGCAGTTCGCCGGGGAGGAGGCCAAGCACATCCGCCTGTTCAAGCGGTTTCGGCGGGAATTCCAGGAGGGCTTCGGGACGACCTGCGATGTGATCGGCCCGCCCGACGCGATCGCCCGGTTCGTCCTGTCCCATCACCCGTTGGCAGTGGCTCTGGTGATCCTGCACATCGAATGGATGACCCAGCGCCACTATGTCGACAGCGTCCACGACGACACCGACCTCGACACCCAGTTCAAGAGCCTGCTGCGCCATCACTGGATGGAGGAGGCCCAGCATGCCCGGCTGGATACCCTGATGGTCGAAGCCCTGGCCGAGGGGTGCGACACGCCCGACGTGGACCGCGCCATGGACGACTACCTCACCATCGGCGGGTTCCTCGATCAGGGACTCAACCAGCAGGTGGCGTTCGACCTCGGCAGCTTCGTCCGGGCTACCGGCCGGCGGATGACGGACGAGGAGGAGGCGGAGTTCACCACCGTTCAGCACCAGGCCAACCGCTGGACCTTCCTCGGCTCCGGCATGACCCACCCGAATTTCCTGGAATCGGTGGGCGCGATCCGGGAGGGCGCCCGTCAGAAGCTGGAGGCGGCGGCCCCATGCTTCTGCTGATGCGGTTCGGCATCGAGACGGCGCGCGGCAGGACTGGGGCTATCCGGATCGATCCCGGGGCCCCGATCCGGTCCCGCGCACTGTGCTTCCGGCATCAGCCGAACAGGGTGAGGCAGATGAACACCGCGGCGGCGATGCCCACCACATCCGCCCCCAGGGCGGCCGGTATGGCGTGGCGCATGCGCCGGACCCCAATGGCGCCGAAGTAAACCGCGAGCACGTAGAATGTGGTCTCGGTGGTGCCCTGAAAGGTACTGACCAGGATGCCGGTGTAGCTGTCGGGGCCGATGGCCGGGTCGTTGATGATGGAGGCGAGCACGCCGTAGGCACCGGAACCCGACAGCGGGCGCAGCAGCGCCATCGGCAGCGCCTCGGCCGGCAGCCCGACCAGTTCGGTCACTGCGCCGAGCGGGGTGATCAGCACCGCGAGCGCGCCGCTCTCGCGAAACATTGCGACCGCCACCAGAATCGCCACCAGGTAGGGAATGATCCGCACCGCCACCTGGAAGCCGTCGCGGGCGCCGTCCACGAACACCTCGTAGATGCGCACCCGTTTGGCGACGCCGAAGCCCAGCAGGCCGACGATGATGCCGGGGATCACCCACGGTGCCACCGTCCGGCCATGGACGATGGTCAGCGGCACCAGCGCGAAGATCCCGCCCAGCACCAGGAACGAGACCCAGAGCGGGTAGGCCGCGCTTGCAGAGGCCGGGAGTGGTTCCGATCCATCGGGCGCCGCCGTCTGTTCGGGCGGGGAGGGGGCCGCGACGGCCGGGGTGTCGGTGCCGGTGGGTGGAATGACCGCGAATCGCCGCTGCAACAGCTTGGCCAGGATGATGGCGGCAGTGGTCGAGCAGATGGTGGCGAACAAAGTCGTCGGTACGATTGCAGCGGGATCGGTGGAGCCGGCGGCGGCGCGGAGTGCCATCACCCCGGTGGGCAGCAGGGTGACGCCGGAGGTGTTGATGGCCAGGAACAGGACCATGGCGTTGCTGGCCGTGCCCTTGACCGGATTGAGCTTGTCCAGTTCCTGCATCGCCCGGATGCCGAACGGGGTGGCGGCGTTGCCAAGGCCGAGGGCATTGGCGGAAACGTTGAGGATGATGGCGCCCATGGCCGGGTGGTCCGGGGGTATGTCCGGGAACAGCCGCTGCATCAGCGGCCGCACCACCTTGGCGATGATCACCAGCAGGCCGCCGGCTTCGGCGACCTTCATGACCCCGAGGAACAGGGTCATCACCCCGATCAATCCGATGGCCAGGGTCACCGCGCCGCCGGCGGCATCGATGACAGCGGCCGACAGGGCCTCCATCGGCAGGCGGCCGGCGGCATCCGGCTGGCCGATGGCCAGATGGCGATAACCGGCAACGACGAAGGCGACGGCAACCAGAGTGAAGAAGACGGCATTCACCGGGCGGGGACCTTGGCAAAGCGGCACGGGGCAGCAAACGATACCGCGACAGGCCGCAGTGGCAATGGCCAGGGGAATGATCGCAGCCGGGGCCTCCCGGCAGGGTGGCAACACAGGTCAGGTTGCAGCGCAACCACCCGCCCCTCATCGGGAGCGTCTCGGAAAATTGCAGGGCTCAGAGGGGTTTGGCGAGCGCGAGGAAGGCTACTCGCCGTTGCCGCCGTGCGCCAAGGTGCGCACCAGCTGCAACAGCCGCTTTCGCACATCGGGATCGGGGATGCGGAAAAAGTTCTGCATCAACTCGAACGATTCGCGGTTGCTGCCAGGCCGGCCCTCGAACTCGGCCATCGGCACGTCGGCGAGACCTGCCGCCATCCTCGGTGCCGAGCCGCCACGGGTGTCGGCGTTCAGGCCTTCGAAAAAAAAGGACACGTCAACCCCGAGCGCGCGCGCAATCCGATACAGGTTGCTGGCGCCGACCCGATTGGTCCCGCTTTCGTATTTCTGGACCTGCTGGAAGGTGACACCGATGGCATGCCCCAGCTTGGTCTGGGAGACGCGCAGACCAACGCGGCGACCCCGTATGCGGCTACCGACATAGCGATCGATGGGATCGGGGCCTAATTCGGCGGCGATGCGTCTCATGACAAGGACAGTACCGCAAGTTGCAGGGCCTTGTCGAGAGCTTGGAATGGGCCCGCGGTACCATCGACGGCAAGTACCCCGACAAGTGGACAGCGAAAAAAACACAAGGGCGACGTCGGGCTGGTTTGCAGGCCCGATTGGGGGTAGGGCAGTCTCGTCACGCTTCCCAGGGCACTTGCCGACCTGCGGCGCCCGACGGCCGGGCAGCCTACTTGGTCCCCGGATAACGCTCCGGGACCCTCGGGTGCGGACGTGCTATCGTTAGGATTGTCAACATGTCCGGCGGAACCAACCGAGCCCGCCGTCAGAAAGAAGGGGAGGGATATGACCAAGACTGCACGCATCCTGTCACTGGATGGCGGCGGTATCCGCGGGATCATTCCGGCGCTGGTGCTTGCCGAAATCGAACGGCGAACCGGGAAGCCAATCAGCGATTTGTTCCATCTGGTGGCCGGCACGTCCACCGGCGGCATCCTGGCCGCCGGGCTGTCCCTGCCGCACGGTGGCGGACCGGTCTTCGCGGCGACCGACCTGGTCGCGCTCTACCGCGACCGCGGGCGCGAGATCTTCCACCGCAGCCTGTGGAAGGGGTTTACCTCCTTGGGCGGAATGACCGACGAGAAGTACTCCCATGCCAACCTTGAGCGGATCCTGCGGGAAACCTTGGGCAACGCTCTCCTGTCATCGGTCCGAACCGATATCATGGTGACCGCCTATGACCTGGAGCGGCGCAACCCCCACTTCTTCAAAAGCTGGAAGGCGCAGGGGCGGGAACTGGACAAGGAGACGACGCCGCCCGAGCGTGCCAGGGACCGGGACTTCTTCCTGCGCGACATCTGCCGGGCGACCTCGGCCGCTCCAACCTACTTCGAGCCGGCGCTGATTCGCAGTGGCAGCCGTGAACGCTATGCCTTGGTGGATGGCGGGGTGTTCGCCAACAATCCGGCGATGTGCGCCTACGTCAGTGCCAAGCGCATCTTCCCGGCCGCCGACCGCTACGTCATCGTGTCGCTCGGCACCGGTGAACTGGAACGGCCGATTCCGTACGAGGATGCCCGCAACTGGGGCCTGGTCCGCTGGATCCGGCCAATCCTGAGTGTGATCATGGATGGTGTCGAGGACACCGTGCATTATCAGCTAAAGCAGATCTTCGAGCGTGACAGCTACTTCCGCTTCCAGACCGATCTTGATCGCTTCGGGCCGGGCGACGACGGCCCCAACGATGATTTCGACGACGCCTCCTCCGCCAACATCGCCAAGCTGACGCGCAAGGCCGATATCCTGATCGCCGCGAAAGCGCCTCGCCTGGAGCGTCTGTGCCAACTGCTGAGCGAACCGGTCACCGACCGCGCTGCGCTCGGCTATCCCTTGGCCGACTGAGCGGAGCCGAAGCGAAGGGGTCAAGGGGATCGGTCCTACGGGCGGTGCCCGGGCGGAGCGCGCTCCGCTTGGCGCCTCGCCGTTGACACCGGCGCCCCGCCGATCTTACCTAACGGCTGCGCCCCGGGGCGCATCCACCCCTGCCCAGGTGGCGGAATTGGCAGACGCGCAGGTTTCAGGTACCTGTGGCCGCAAGGCCGTGGAAGTTCGAGTCTTCTCCTGGGCACCACCATCCCGTTCCACCCCTGAGCCAAGCCGCTGAGCCCCGGGACCGGGCTCGGCCGACATCCGGAACCGCGATGACCGCTGCCGCCATCCACCTGCACCGGGGCGACCTGCCCGACGGGATCCGCTTCGCCGGCGCTGTTGCCGTGGATACCGAAACCATGGGCCTGAAGCCCGAGCGTGACCGGCTTTGTCTGGTGCAGCTCTCCGCCGGGGACGGCACCTGCCACCTGGTGCAGGTCCTGAAGGACCGCCCCGCCGCTGGCACCCCCGCGCCCAACCTCAGGGCTCTGCTCACCGATGGCGCCGTCACCAAGCTGTTCCATTTCGGCCGCTTCGATATTGCCGTGCTGCAGCGCCATCTCGGCGTCACCTGCCAGCCGGTCTATTGCACCAAGATCGCCTCCCGGCTGGCGCGGACCTACACCGACCGCCACGGCCTCAAGGAGCTGTGCCGGGAGCTGCTGGGAATCGATCTCTCCAAGGAACAGCAGTCGTCGGACTGGGGGGCCGATTCCCTGAGCGAGGAGCAGTGTCGCTACGCCGCCGGCGACGTCGCCCACCTGCACGCCCTCAAGGCCAAGCTGGACGTGATGCTGGAGCGGGAAGGCCGGGTCGAGCTGGCCCGCGCCTGCTTCGATTTCCTGCCCCATCGCGCGGCACTCGACCTGGCAGGCTGGCCCGACGAGGACATCTTCGCGTATTAGATGAGAGTGGCGGAGACGGCTCGAGAACGGGGCCCCCGGCGCCGGCCCTTGCCGCGGCGGTGCGTTGCCACATTTGCGCCATGATGGCGACCGGGTTACCTTGGCACCCGGGGGATGAACAGGCACGGGTGATGGCCGAGTCAATCACGCAAGAACGCCGTACAGCCGGATCCGCCGACGTCGCGGCGGCCCGGCGGGTGCTGGCCCTGGAAGCCCGGGGCCTCGATCAGCTGGCCGACGGCATCGACGGCGCGTTCGTCCGGGCCCTTGACGTCATCGCCGCCATGCAGGGGCGGGCGGTCGTCACCGGCATGGGCAAGAGCGGTCACGTCGCCCACAAGATCGCCGCCACCTTGGCCTCCACCGGTACGCCTGCGCTGTTCGTCCATCCGGCGGAAGCGGCACACGGCGATCTTGGCATGATCACCGCCCGGGACGTGGTGATCGCCCTGTCCAATTCCGGGGAGACATCGGAACTGGCGGCGGTGCTGGCCCACGTCAAGCGGTTCGCCATCCCGCTGGTGGCGGTCACCGCCAAGCCGGACAGCACCCTCGCCCGCACCGCCGACGTGGTACTGGTTCTGCCGCCCGCCGCGGAAGCCTGTCCGATGGGGCTCGCGCCCACAACCTCCACCACCATGATGCTGGCCCTGGGCGATGCCCTCGCCGTCGCCCTGCTGGAGCGCAACGGGTTTTCCGCTGCCGATTTCCAGCGGCTGCATCCGGGTGGCATGCTGGGCCGACGGCTGCTTCGGGTTGCCGACATCATGCACGCGGGGGACGAGGTTCCCCTGGTCGCCGCCGACACGGTGATGGCCGAGGCGCTGATCATCATGACCGCCAAGAGCCTCGGCTGTGTCGGCGTGGTGGATGCCGGGCGCCGGCTGATCGGGATGGTCACCGACGGTGATCTGCGGCGCCATATGGCGCCGGATCTGTTGAACCGGCGGGTCGGCGAGGTGATGACCGCGGCCCCCACGACCATCGTCGCCGATGCCCTGGCCGGGGAGGCGCTCGGCATCATGAACGCGCGCAAGATCACCAACCTGTTCGTAGTCGAAGACGGCTGCCCCGTCGGTCTCGTCCATGTCCATGACTGCTTGAGGGCCGGCATCACATGAATCCTCACGCCAGCCCACATGCGCAGGGGAGAGCCGGGGGTTTCCCTCCGGGCGGTCGCTGATGGCACATCTTCTCGCATCGGTCGTACATCCTGTGGAGCGACCGTGGGCTTGCCGTTCCACGGTGATCGGCGGACTCAAGATCTTGCTCCCCGCCATCGCCGTCATGTTGATGGCGGCAGTTCTGCTGTGGCCGTATCTGGTGAGCGGGCTGGGGCAATGGGACGCGACGTCGGCCGGTGAACTCGGCCACGGCGAGGCCAGCCTTACCAAGGCCCGCTACGTCGGCGCCGATGGCGAGGATCGACCGTTCCAGATCACCGCCACCACGGTCCACAACCTCGGTGCCGGCGATGCCAACGTGCTGCTGGAATCGCCCGAGGCCGACATGTTGCTCGGCAACGGCAGCTGGGTTCTGGTGCGGGCCAACCAGGGCGAGTACGTGGTCGATCGCAAGGCCTTGAAGCTGAGCGGCATGGTCAAGCTGTTCCATGATGGCGGGTACGAATTCGAGAGCAGCGAGGCGGAGGTCGATCTGATCGACAGTACGGTTTCCGGAGCCCGGCCGGTGACGGGCCAGGGTCCGGTCGGCGAGGTCACGGCGGAGGGATTCCGCGTCGGTGATGACGGGGATTCAGTGCATTTCACCGGTCAGGCGCGGCTCGTCATCTTCCCCAGCGCATTGGGAAGGGTCGGCGCCGCCGCGCCGTCGGAGGCTGAGACGCGATGACCGCGGTATTGAATGCCCTGACGGTCCTCATCACCGTGACCGTTATTGCCCTCGGCGACCGCGGCGCCGGCGCCCAGGCGCTGCCGTTCGAAACGGGCGCGACCGGCGATTTTCCCCTCGAGATCCTGGCCGATGACGGCATCGAGTGGCTGCAGAGCGAATCCGTCGTCCATGCCAGGGGCAACGCCCGCGCCATCCGCGGCGATCTCGAGGTCAAGGCGGATATCCTGAGCGCCCACTATCGTGAAGGCTCCGGAGGGGAGACGGAGATCTGGCGGCTGGTGGCAACCGGCAACGTGGTGATCACCACCCCGCAGGAGACCGCCTATGCCGACCGTGGCGTCTATGACCTGGACAGCGCCATCCTGATCCTGAGCAGTCGCGATCCTGCGCAACCCGGCCGGGTTCGGGTCGACGCCGAGAACGGACGGATCACCGCCGATGAGCAAATGGAATTCTGGCAGCTACAAGACATGCTGGTGGCCCGGGGCAATGCCCGCGCCGAGCAGGAAGGCCGGACCTTGACCGCCGACATCCTGGTTGCTTACCTGACCGAGGCGGCGGAGGGAGGACAGCGCCTGAGCCGGGTGGAGGCGTTCGATAACGTCGCCATCAGCACGCCCGAGGAGCGGATTTTCGCCGATCGCGGCGTCTACCTGGCGGAGGTCGAAACCGCGTCGCTGCTGGGCGACGTGAGGATCACCCGAGGCCGCAACCAGCTTAACGGGTGTCGTGCCGAGGTGGACATGAATGCCGGGACGAGCCAGCTTTTCGGCTGCGGTCCCGGTGACCCGGCGGGCCGGCAGGTCCAGGGCCTGATCCACCCCGAGCGTGGGCCGGAACGTGGCAGGGAAAATTAAAGGCTTCGAGGGGATGATTCCTCCACCATGACCAGTGCCGAAGATCGAGCAGTCAGGGGCGAGCCGGGCCCCACGCTACCGAAAGTGGTAGAAGGCGAGGGCGGGCTTTTCGCCCACAACATCGGCAAGGGCTACCGCCGACGCTTGGTGGTGCGGGACCTCAGCCTCGCCGTGCACCGGGGGGAGGTGGTCGGCCTGCTCGGGCCCAACGGCGCCGGCAAGACCACCTGCTTCTACATGATCATCGGCTTGGTCAAGCCTGATTACGGCAACGTGATCCTCGACGGGCAGGTCATCACCTCGCTGCCGATGTATCGGCGGGCACGTTTGGGCATCGGCTATCTGCCCCAGGAGGCATCGGTGTTTCGCGGCCTGTCGGTGGAGGACAACATCCGCGCCGTGCTCGAGGTGGTGGAGCCCTCCCGGGACGTGAGGGAGGCGCGGCTGGATGCGCTCCTCGCCGAATTCTCCATCACCCATCTGCGCCGTGTTCCGTCTCTGGCTCTGTCCGGCGGCGAGCGGCGGCGGGTGGAGATCGCCCGGGCGCTGGCCACCAATCCCAAGTTCATCCTGCTGGACGAGCCGTTTGCCGGCATCGATCCGATTGCGGTCAATGAGATCCGAAGCCTTGTCGCGCACCTCAAGGATCGCGGCATCGGCGTGGTGATTACCGACCATAACGTCCGGGAAACCCTCGACGTCATTGATCGTGCGTACATCATGCACGACGGCCGGCTGTTGATGGAAGGCGGGCCGGATGCCATTGTCGGCAACGCCGACGTGCGGCGCGTCTACCTTGGCGAGCGCTTCAGCCGCTAGCATGCCTGCATTCCCGGTGAGGCAGGGTTCACCATGGCGCTGACCCCGCGTCTGGACCTCCGGCAATCCCAGACCCTGGTGATGACGCCACAGTTGCAGCAGGCGATCAAGCTGCTGCAGCTGTCCAACATGGAGCTCGCCGTGTACGTCGAGCAGCAGGTCGAGCAGAACCCGCTGCTGGAACGGGACGATGCGGGCGTCCCGGTTGGCGAGGAGGGCGGTGCCCCCGCGCCGGCCGAGGCTGAGGCCGATACCAACGCGCTGCGCGGGCTGGACCGCGCCTTGTCCGACACCGAAAGCCGGATGTCGGAGGTCGGGGCCAGTGGCGAGGACCTGGGCTTCGAGACCGGCGACGTGACCCCTGCCCGGGATCCTGCCGATTCCGCCCTGGCTTTCGAGGCGTTCGGGGACTGGGGGCGTGGCGACGGCGGTTTCGATGACGGCCTCGACAGCCTGCAGGATCGCCTGTCCACCGCGACGACCCTCCGCGATCACCTGACCCGGCAGATGGCGGTGGACCTGCCTGATCCGGCTCAGCAGGTCATCGGCACTCAACTGATCGAGATGCTGGACGATGCCGGCTACCTCATCGGCGACCTGGCCGAGGTGGCGACTACCTTCGGGTGTGATGTCAGCGCCGTGGAGGAGGTGCTGTCCCGCCTGCAGCAGTTCGACCCGCCCGGCATTTTTGCCCGTTCGTTGGCCGAGTGCCTTGCCCTCCAACTCAGGGACCGGGAGGAACTGGATGGCGCCATGCGGGCCCTCCTCGCCAACCTGGATCTGGTGGCCTTGGGCGATACGGAAGCCCTGGCGAAGGCCTGCGACGTCAGCCGTAAGGACATCATCGACATGCTGAGCGAGATCCGCTCGCTGAATCCCAAGCCGGGTCTGGCCTTCGACAGCGCGATTGCCGCCCCGGTCACGCCAGACGTTATCATGCGGCCGCAACCGGGCGGCGGTTGGCTGATCGAACTCAACACCGATACCTTGCCGCGGGTGCTGGTGAACAATCAGTACTATGCGAGGATCAACAGCGCCGCGAAGTCAGCCGACGACAAGCGCTACATCAACGACTGCTTTCAGTCCGCCAACTGGCTTGCGAAGTCCTTGCACCAGCGTGCGACCACCATCCTCAAGGTGGCGACCGAAATAGTCCGCCAGCAGGAAGCGTTCTTTGTGGGCGGCATTCGCTACCTCAAGCCGCTGATCCTGAAAGACATCGCCGAAGCGGTGGGCCTGCATGAAAGCACCATCAGCCGCGTCACCTCCAACAAGTACATGGCAACGCCGCGCGGCATACTCGAGCTGAAGTACTTTTTCGGCCGGGCGATCGGCGGCCAGGCCGACTCCGTTCCACAGTCATCGGAGTGGATCCGGCACCGCATCAAGGGCTTGATCGACGCGGAGCCAGAGCACGACGTGCTGTCCGACGACACCATCGTCACCCTGCTCGGCCGCGAAGGAATCCAGATCGCGCGGCGCACCGTCGCCAAATATCGGGATGCCATGGGCGTGCCTTCATCGGCGCAGCGCCGACGGATGAAGCGGATTCGCGCCTGAACGGTGCCGCGTCGACCGGCTGCCGCCTGGGTTCGGTTGGCTGCCCCGCCCGTCAGCGCGGCGCCATGACCATGACCATCTGGCGGCCTTCCATCTTGGCATGCTGTTCGATCTTGACCAGCTCGTCGAGCTCATCGCGGACACGGTCGAGGACTTTCATGCCCAGGTCCTGGTGGGCAAGTTCGCGTCCACGAAACCGAATGGTGACTTTCACCTTGTCGCCGTCGTCGAGAAAGCGCCGCATGTTGCGCAGCTTGACCTGATAGTCATGCTCGTCGATCGAGGGACGCATCTTGATCTCCTTGACCTCGATCACCTTCTGCTTTTTGCGGGCTTCGCTCTTCTTTTTCTGGGTTTCGTATTTGAGCTTGCCGACATCAAGAATTTTGCAGACCGGCGGGTCGGCAGCCGGTGCGACCTCCACCAGATCCAGTCCCACCTGGGCTGCGGCGTCGAGGGCATCCTGGATGGACAGCACACCCAACTGGGAGCCATCGGCGCCGATGACACGGACTTGGTGTGACCTGATCTCCTCATTGACACGCGGTCCCTCGCGGACCGGTGCCGGCATGAACGGTGCTCGGGCTATGGTAGCGACTCCTTTTTTCGTTCCCCCGCGACGGGTCCCGGGTTGCCCGGCGGCCGGGGATTGCAGGTTGAAGAGGCTCCGGGGGATGACGCGACACTGAACGTCACGACGGCATCTACGCGACCGGGCACTTGGCGGCGGCCGTGCTTTCGACCAGGTTGCGGTTCCAGCCGTCGGTGACGGCGTGAACCAAAGCGGTCACCGGGCATTGCCGGGACGCGCCAGAGTGTGCTGAACCCCTGGCGTGGCTGGATCCGGACCGCGGGCACCAAGACGGCATGGTACCCGGTCTCGCCACACGCTGCGACGCTCGGTATCGGTGCGGACAACCACCGCGAGACAACCCGGCAACTCGATCCTTCCTCGCTTGGCCGGCTTACCCGGTTGGCGTTCGCGTGGGCACCCCATTGGACCGTCAGCACGCTAGGCTTGGGGTTCAACGCGAAAACGGGCTTGCCGCTTCTTGCCGAAGTGTAGCAACTGCCTCTTCCAGGGCAAGGATTTCTTGCTGAGCCCCCCCCAAACGGCGGAGGGCGACGGTACCGGCGGCGGCTTCCTTGGCACCGACCACGGCGATCACCGGCACCTTGGCCAGGCTGTGCTCGCGAACCTTGTAGTTGATCTTCTCGTTGCGAAGATCGGCTTCGGTCCGCAGTCCGGCGCCGGCCAGCGCGGCCTGCACCTGACCGGCGTAAGCGTCCGCATCGTTGGTGATCGGCGCAACCACAACCTGGACCGGCGCCAGCCAAAGGGGAAACCGGCCGGCGTGGTGCTCGATCAGGACGCCGATGAAGCGCTCGAACGATCCGAGGATCGCCCGGTGCAGCATCACGGGACGATGCCGCTGCCCATCCTCACCAACGTAGACCGCGTCCAGGCGTTCCGGCAGCACGAAATCCACCTGCAGCGTGCCGAGCTGCCAGTCCCGGCCGATGGCGTCACGCAGCACGAACTCGAGCTTCGGCCCATAGAACGCCCCTTCCCCGGGGTTGGGGATGGTGGCGAGGCCCGCCGCGGCGGTGGCCTCCGTGAGCGCCCGCTCGGCGCGATCCCAGGTCTCGTCCGAGCCGGCCCGCTTTGCCGGCCGGTCGGCGAACTTGACGATGACGTCGTCGAACCCGAGGTCCCGATACACGTTCTGAAGCAGCGCACAGAACGCCGCGGTCTCCCCCGTCACCTGGTCTTCGGTGCAGAAGATGTGGGCATCGTCCTGGGTGAAGGCGCGCACCCGCATGAGACCATGCAGCGCACCGGAAGGTTCATTGCGATGGCAGGCGCCGAACTCGGCCATGCGCAGCGGCAGGTCGCGGTAACTCTTGACCCCATGGCGGAAGATCTGCACGTGGCCGGGACAGTTCATCGGCTTGAGGGCCAGCATGCGCTCCTCGGCCTCGGCGGTGAACATGTGTTCCCGGAACTTCTCCCAGTGGCCGGATCGCTCCCACAGGCTGCGGTCCACCAGTTGCGGGGTGTTCACCTCGACGTAGCCCGCATGTTCAAGCCGGGTCCGCATGTAGTTCTGCAACAGCCGATACAGGGTCCAGCCCTTGGGGTGCCAGAACACCGACCCCGCCGCCTCCTCCTGGACATGGAACAGGCCCATCTCCCGGCCGAGGCGGCGATGGTCGCGGCGTTCCGCCTCCTCCAGCATGTGCAGGTAGGCCTTGAGCTGCTTCTGGTCGGCCCAGGCGGTGCCATAGATCCGCTGCAGCATCTCGTTGCGGGAATCGCCGCGCCAGTAGGCGCCCGCCACTTTCATCAGCTTGAAGGCCTTCCCCAGCTTGCCGGTGGAGGGCAGGTGCGGGCCGGTGCACAGGTCGAGCCACTGGCCCTGCCGGTAGATCGAGATCGCCTCCCCCTCGGGGATGTCGGTGATGATCTGTGCCTTGTAGTGCTCGCCCAGATTTTTGAAGAACTCGATCGCGGCGTCGCGGTCCCAGATCTCACGGACGATCGCCTCATCCCGATCGACAATCTCCCGCATCCGCTCCTCGATCCGGGCGAGGTCGTCGGGGGTGAACGGCTCGGACCGGGCAAAGTCATAATAGAACCCGTTCTCGATGGCGGGACCGATGGTCACCTGGGTGTCCGGGTAGAGTTCCTGGACCGCCTCCGCCATCACATGCGCCGCATCGTGGCGGAGCAGCGCCAGCGCGTCGGCGTCCTTCCCGGTGACGATCGAGACCTCGGCATCGCGATCGATCACGCTGGCCAGGTCCCGCATCGTCCCGTCGACCCGGATCGCAAGCGCGGCGCTGGCCAAGCCCGGACCGATGTCGGCGGCGATCTCGTCGCCTCTCACCGGCCCGTCATAGCTGCGAACGCTGCCGTCCGGCAGAGCAATTCGAATGGCGTCGGTACTCAGTTGTTGTTCCACCGTTCCACCGGTTCGTGTGAGGGAGTCGTGACAGAGACGGCTGTGTCAAGCCCTGTCAGAGTGGCCGAGGTAGGATGACTGGCACGATCAGTCAAGAACATGGTGACCTGCCAAGCGACCCGGCCCCGCGGTCACCCCGATCCACCGCCTTGCTCCGGACCCGGTTTGCGGCCAGATTAAAACTTACAACTGCGGGACGGCTGGCCATGATGGCCCGATTGCTCTTTGGCGTACTTGTCGCCCTGATCCTCGCGGGACCGTCGGTGTGGCCGGGCGACCGGGCGGCGCTGGCCGCCGATCCCACCGCTTTGATCGTCAACTGCCACGATCCCGAGCGGAATGTCGTCCAGAAGACCCGGCGGGATCGCTGCCAGGGCCGCATCGTCTCCGACGCCGAAGCCGCCGAGATCGAAGCCGCCCGGCGTGCCTACATCAGGCGGGCGCTGACCGATCCCTCGCCGTCGGTGGCACCGGGCAAGCGTCTGCATGGCATCGGGACGGGCTTCTTCGTCAATCGCGACGGCTGGGTGCTCACCAACCATCATGTGATCGGCAACTGTGAGGTCGTCTCGGTCTCATCCACGTCCGGCGAATCCGCGGCTGCTCGGGTGGTGGCTACCAAAAGCGGAAACGATCTCGCTCTGCTGCACGTCGACCTGACGCCGGCCGCGGTGGCCCGGTTCGCCAGCAGCCGCTCGATCGCCGGCGCCGTGGCCCTGGTCGGCTATCCTGACCAGGGTATCGCCCCGATCCGCCCCTTGCTGACCAACGGACAGGCGGTCGGCATGGAGCAACTCACCCCGACCTTCCGGGTGATCCGCTTCCGCGCTGATGTGCGACGCGGCAACAGCGGCGGCCCCCTCCTGGACGGGAGCGGCAACGTCATCGGCGTGGTGTTTGCTTCCATCAACACCCCTGGCGTGTACCGCCGAACCGGCGAGATCGTTCGCAACGTAGGCTTCGCAGTCCCGAGCGACACGGCCATGGCATTCCTGCGCACCCATCACGTGCCGTTCGGAAGCACCGGTGGTGCTGCCGTTGCCGCCGCCACCGACGGGACAGACCTGCTCGCCCGAGCCCGGCCGTTCGTTGCCCGCATCGGCTGCTGGCGCTGAGCGGATCCCGAACCAGGGTACTGTTCGCCGCAGGGGCTTGTGTCGAGCCCTTCCATGTGACTGGAGGGATGCGTCGTCTCCCGTTGCCGGTTGCCGGCCTGCCGCACCGGTGCTACCTCAGGCCCAAGCGGTTGCCGGGGGCAGACCACGGGAAAGGAGCTGATCCATGAAGTATCTTCATACCATGGTGCGCATCAGCGACGTGGACGCGAGCCTCGATTTTTATTGCGACAAGCTCGGCCTGAGAGAGATCCGTCGTACCGAGAGTGAAAAGGGGCGCTTCACCCTGATTTTTCTCGCAGCACCGGAAGATGTCGACAGGGCCCAGGCCGAGCAGGCGCCGATGCTGGAACTCACCTACAACTGGGACCCGGAAGCGTACTCCGGCGCCCGCAACTTCGGCCACCTTGCTTTCCGGGTCGATGACATCTACGCCGCCTGCCAGCGCCTCCGCGATGGTGGTGTGACCATCAACCGGCCGCCGCGTGACGGCCGCATGGCCTTCGTGCGCTCGCCCGACGGCATTTCCATCGAGCTTCTGCAGACGGGGGAGGCCCTGCCGCCGCGGGAGCCGTGGGCGAGCATGGCGAACACCGGCTCCTGGTAGCCGGATCGGCAGCCGCGCCCGGCAGGGCTCAGCCCCGATCGCCTGCCGCTACCATGCTGACGTCACCGGGATGAGGACTCCAATGAAATACGCGCTGGATGGTGTGGGGGTTGAAACCGAAGCCGATGACTACTGGATCGCGCCCACCGCGGTGGTGATCGGCAGGGTCATCCTCAAGCGCAACGCGAGCGTGTGGTGGCACGCGGTGCTGCGGGGTGACAACGAACCCATTGTCATCGGCGAAAACTCCAACATCCAGGACAACTGCGTCTTGCATACGGATCCGGGCTATCCGCTCACCATCGGAGCGAACGTCACGGTGGGCCACCTGGCCATGCTCCACGGGTGCATCGTCGGCGACGGCAGCCTGATCGGTATCGGCAGTGTCATCCTCAACGGGGCGCGGATCGGGCGCAACTGCATCGTCGGTGCCAAGGCCGTGATCCCGGAAGGACGGGAGATCCCGGACGGCTCCGTTGTCCTCGGCGCGCCCGGCAAGGTGGTCAAGTCGGTCACGCCGGAGCAGACCGAACGCTCGGCCGAGGCCGCCCGGCACTATGTCCACAACTGGCAGCGATTCCGGGCCGGCCTTGAACCCCAGTCATAGGACCACCGCGAAAAGTTATCCGTCAGCCTGGAAACGCAACGCCTTCCCGATTGTTACCATGGTGCCGACGCGTCCGTTGCACCTACACCTGCGTCGGTCACCCGGAAGGAGGATGCATCCATGGACCCTGTCGGAATCATACTGTTTTTGATCATCGGGCTGATCGCTGGCTGGATCGCCGGGCGCCTGATGCGGGGCGGCGGCTTCGGCTTGCTCGGAAACATGGTCGTCGGCGTGATCGGCGCCGTCATCGGCGGCTTCCTGTTCACCTTTGCCGGCATTCAGGCAGGTGGATTGATCGGCTCCCTTGTCACCGCCACCATAGGCGCTATCGTCTTGCTGTTCGTCGTGGGGCTGCTGAAACGCGTGTGAGCGCGGCCACGTGCCGGCCCGCCGCCGCAAAGCGTGAGGGCGGTTGGCGTCGGCACGTGATGCTGCCTTTCTGATGCAAAGGCGCCGCGGCAGCGGTCCGGCACAGTGTGGGAGAGCGTGATGCAAGAACAGCGCGCCAGCCGAGCCGAATCCGACAGCATGGGCGAGATCGCCGTGCCGGCCGATCGCTACTGGGGTGCGCAGACCCAGCGGTCGCTGCAGAACTTCCGCATCGGCACCGAGCGCATGCCGGAACCGCTGATCCGCGCCCTCGGCGTGCAGAAAAAGGCCGCCGCCGTCGCCAACATGGCACTTGGCGAGCTGGACGACGAGATCGGTCAGGCCATCGTGCGCGCCGCCGACGAGGTGATCGACGGCACTCTCGCCGACCACTTCCCCTTGGTGGTCTGGCAGACCGGCTCCGGGACCCAGACGAACATGAACGCCAACGAGGTGATCGCCAACCGCGCCATCGAACTGTTGGGCGGCACTGTGGGCAGCAAGACGCCGGTCCATCCCAACGACGACGTCAACCGCGGCCAGTCCTCCAACGACACCTTTCCCACCGCCATGCACATCGCCGCGGCGCAGGAGATCAACAACCGCCTGCTGCCGGCGCTGCGCGGCCTGCACCTGGCGCTTGGCGCCAAGGCCGAGGAATTCAAGGATATCGTCAAGATCGGCCGTACCCATACCCAGGATGCGACGCCGCTCACCCTGGGGCAGGAGTTCTCCGGCTACGCCCAGCAGCTCGCCAACGCGATCATCCGTGTTCAAGGCGTGCTGCCGCGGGTGCTGCAGTTGGCCCAGGGCGGCACCGCCGTCGGTACCGGCCTCAACGCCCGCAAGGGCTTTGCCGAAGCGTTCGCGGGGGAGGTCGCGCGCATCACCGGCATGCCGTTCGTCCCGGCGGAAAACACCTTCGAAGCGCTGGCCGCCCACGATGCCATGGTGGAGGCGTCGGGTGCGCTCAACGTCGTCGCGGTCTCCCTCAACAAGATCGCCAACGACATCCGCTTCCTGGCCTCGGGCCCCCGCAGCGGTCTTGGCGAGTTGATCCTGCCCGCCAACGAGCCGGGCTCGTCGATCATGCCGGGCAAGATCAATCCGACCCAGTGCGAGGCACTCACCCAGGTGTGCGCTCAGGTCATGGGCAACCACGTCACCATCACCGTCGCCGGGGCGCAGGGGCACTTCGAGCTCAACGTCTTCAAGCCCGTGATCATCAACGCGCTGCTGCAATCGGTGCGGTTGCTGGCCGACGCCGCCGACAGTTTCACCAGCAACTGCGTTACCGGCATCGCGGCCAACCGGACCAGGATCGCTGAACTCGTCAACCAGTCGCTGATGCTGGTCACCGCCCTCAACCCCCACATCGGCTACGACAACGCCGCCAAGATCGCCAAGAAGGCCCACGCGGACGGGACCACCCTGAAGGAAGCCGCCGTCGCGCTGGGCCTACTGACGCCCGAACAGTTCGATCAATGGGTCCGTCCGGAGGCGATGCTGGGGCCGCGTGAGTCGTGACACGCGACGCAACCGGCGCCGTCATCGCGGCCCCTTGGGGGAAGCATGCCTGAACCGAAGGTCGTTACCGCCTGCGTCCTGCTCATCGGCGACGAGATCCTGTCGGGCCGCACCCAGGATGCCAACCTGGCGTTCCTCGCCCAGGCGCTGGGTCAGGCCGGCATCCGCGTGGTCGAAGCCCGGGTAATCCCCGACCGGGAGGACGCCATCGTCAGGGCCGTCAACGCCTGCCGGTCACAGGTGGATTACGTTTTCACCACCGGCGGCATCGGCCCCACCCACGATGACATTACCGCGGCGGCGATTGCCCGCGCCTTCGGCCTGCCGCTCCACCGCCATGCCGAGGCCATGCGCCGGCTGCAACGTCAGTACGATCCGGCTGACCTCAATCCGGCCCGCCTGCGCATGGCCGACATGCCGCTCGGGGCCGAACTGATCGACAACCCGGTGAGCCAGGCCCCCGGCTTCCGCATCGGCAACGTGTTCGTGCTGCCGGGCGTGCCACGAATCCTGCAGGCGATGGTGGGAGGGCTGTTGGCGCGGCTCGAAGGCGGCCGGCCGCTGCTCACCCGTACGGTCGCTGCCTTCGCCACCGAAGGCAGCATCGCCGAGGCCCTGGCCACGGTTCAGGCGCACCACCCCGAGGTGAGCATCGGCAGCTACCCGTTCGTCCGCGACAACCGGCTGGGCACCGCTTTGGTCGCCCGCAGCACCGATCCGCTGCGCCTGGACGCTGCCGTCACTGACATCGCGATCATCGTTCGTGCCATCGGGGTGGAACCTGTGGTCGAGCCTTGAAAGTGGCGTTGCCGCTGCAACCACGGCGCCCAATCTCGCTCTGCAGTAACCTTGGAAAGCCAACGCCCGTGCTGCCGGTCCACCGTCATGCCATCGGCTTTCTACTCAAGCATCTCGCTGCCGGGGCGGCGGGGGGCATGCTGTTCGGCGCGCTGGTTCTGTACTATGACGTTGCCGGCCTCGGCACCCTGATCACCACGTCGCGGCATGGCTTGCTGGCGTCCGTCATGTTGTTCTTCGGTCTGTTCATGACCTTTGGCAGCGTCGGTATGGGTGTCGGCATCATGAGCCTCGGCGAGGAACGGGATTCCGACCCGCTGCCGCCCCGCCGGGACCGGGACGGGGTTGCCTGAACCGGCCTCGGCAAGCTGGCGGCGCGTGCCATCGGTTTGGCAAAGCCTGTGGTCAACGCCGGGGCAGTCGGCGTATCACCAACGGGACCGTGAAGGATTGATCGGAAGCCAGGTGGGGAGGAGGAACACTGCTTGGTGGCGGCCATGAGCCAAACTGAGATCACCGACGAAGAACGGCTGCACCGGCTCCGCCTGATCCGCAGCGATCACGTGGGACCGCTGACCTTTCGCCGACTGATGGAGCGGTTCGGGTCTGCCGCCGAGGCCCTGGCCGCACTGCCCGATCTTGCCCGCCGGGGCGGCCTCTCGCGCCCCTTGATCCCCTACCCGAAGGCCGATGCCGAACGGGAACTGACGGCGCTCGCCGCACTCGGTGCCCGCTTGGTCGCCATCGGCGAACCCGGCTACCCGCCGCTGCTGGGCCACGTCGATGATGCGCCGCCGCTGCTCGCGGTGCTGGGCGATCACGCGGTACTCGCCCGGCCGATCATCGGCGTGGTCGGCACCCGGAACGCATCAGTGAACGGCCGCGGCATGGCCGCTCGCCTCGCCGCAGAACTGGGCCAGGCCGGTGTCGTCGTGATATCCGGCCTCGCCCGCGGCATCGATACCGCCGCCCACCGGGCCGCTCTGCCCACCGGCACGGTCGCCGCCGTCGCCGGCGGGGCGGACGTGATCTATCCGGCGGAGAACGGCGATCTTTATCGCGCCATCATCGATCGCGGTGGCGCCGTCATTTCCGAGATGCCGCCGGGAACGCAGCCACAGGCACGCCATTTCCCGAGACGCAACCGGATGATCGCGGGGGCGGCCCTGGGCGTGGTGGTGGTGGAGGCAGCCCTTCGCTCCGGCTCCATGATCACCGCCCGCCTGGCGCTGGAGCAGGGGCGAGAGGTGTTCGCGGTCCCCGGCTCACCGCTGGACCCGCGCGCCCGCGGCGCCAACGATTTGATCCGTCAGGGTGCCGTCCTCACCGAAACCGCCGAGGACATCGTTCGCGCCCTGCCCGCGTTGCCCGCGCTGGATTCCGGAACGCCGGTCCGGGTCGCCGACCGGCAGCCCGGCGGTACGCTGGACACCGCGCCGGGCGCGGTTCCCGAGCGGATGCCCGAGCTTGAATGCGGTCCGCAGGTCCGGGCGGCGATCGCGGAGGCCCTGTCGCCGGCGCCGGCCACGGTTGACGAGATCGTTCGTAGCTGCCAATTGTCGCCTGCCGTCGTCGCCGCGGTGCTGCTCGAATGGGAACTGGCGGGACGGCTGGAACGGCACGCCGGCAACCGGGTTTCCCTGATCGGCTGAACCCGATCCTGCTTTCCACCATCCGGACGGAGCGAATGGACGTCGTCGTTGTCGAATCACCAGCCAAGGCCAAGACGATCAACAAATACCTGGGGGAGGACTTCCGGGTCGTCGCCAGCTATGGCCATGTCCGCGATCTCCCCGCGAAGGACGGTTCGGTGCAGCCCGACAACGACTTCGCCATGGACTGGGAGGTCGATCCGAAGGCCCGCAAGCACATCGAGGAGATTGCTTCGGCGCTGAAAGGCGCGGAACGGCTGTTCCTGGCCACCGACCCGGACCGCGAGGGGGAGGCGATTTCCTGGCACGTCGCCCGCGTCCTGGAAAGTCGGAAAGCGCTAAAGAACGTCGACATCAAGCGCGTGGTGTTCAACGAGATCACCCGCGATGCGATCCTCGCCGCGTTCGCCCAGCCCCGTGAGTTGGACCAGGAACTGGTGGAGGCGTACCTCGCCCGCCGGGCGCTGGACTATCTTGTCGGGTTCACCCTGTCGCCGGTGCTGTGGCGGAAGCTTCCCGGCAGCCGGTCGGCCGGGCGGGTGCAGTCTGTGGCCCTGCGCCTGATCTGCGAGCGTGAGACGGAGATCGAGGAGTTTCGCCCGCGCGAGTACTGGACGGTCAAGGGGCTGTTCCAGACCCCGGACCAGCACAGGGTCAGCGCCAACCTGACCCATCTGGACGGCAACAAGCTCGACAAGTTCGATCTTCCTGACGAAGCTGCCGCCAAGGCTGCGGTGGCGGCGGTGGAACGGCGGACCTTCGCGGTGGCGAAAGTCGACCGCAAGCAGGTGCGCCGCCACCCGGCACCGCCCTTCATCACCTCGACTCTTCAGCAGGAAGCCTCCCGCAAGCTCGGCTTCAGTGCCACCCGAACCATGCAACTGGCACAGCGGCTCTATGAGGGGGTTGCCGTCGGCGGGGAGACGGTCGGCCTGATCACCTACATGCGGACGGACGGGGTGCAGATGGCTCCGGACGCGGTGCGCGCGTGCCGCGCTCTGATCGAAGGCGACTTTGGCGCGCCCTATCTGCCGTCGGCGCCGCGCGTCTACAAAACCAAGGTCAAGAACGCGCAGGAGGCGCATGAAGCGATCCGGCCCACCGACGTGGCGAGGCGCCCCGCCGAGATGGCGCGGTTTCTCGATGCTGATCAGGCCAAGCTCTACGCCCTGATCTGGAAGCGAACCGTGGCGAGCCAGATGGAATCCGCCCGCCTCGATCAGGTTGCGGTCGATATCGCTTCCCCCGACCGGCAGGTGACCCTTCGTGCCACTGGCTCGACCGTTGCATTCGACGGCTTTTTCAAGGTTTACCGGGAGGGACGCGATGACGTCGCCGACCGTGACGAGGATGGCGAGGGGCAGATCCTGCCTCAGCTCAGTGTCGGCCAGGACCTGGAACGGCTCAAGGTCGATGCCGAACAGCACTTCACCCAGCCGCCCCCCCGATTCACCGAGGCGAGCCTGGTGAAGCGGTTGGAGGAACTGGGGATCGGCCGGCCTTCCACCTATGCGTCAATCATCAGCGTGTTGCAGGATCGGCAGTACGTCCGACTGGAAAGCAAACGGTTCATCCCGGAGGACCGGGGGCGCCTGGTCACGGCGTTTCTCACCAGCTTTTTCGAACGCTACGTGGCCTATACGTTTACGGCCGAGATGGAAGCGAAGCTGGACGAAGTTTCCGCCGGGCGGATCGACTGGAAGAATGTTCTCCAGGAATTCTGGCGAGATTTCAGCACCGCGGTCGAGGAGACCCGCGGCTTGGCCATCAAGGACGTTCTGGAAGCCCTCAACCAGCGACTCGGGCCACACTTCTTCCCGGATACCGACGGCAGCGATCCGCGTGCCTGTCCGGCCTGTCACGAGGGCCGGCTCAGTCTCAAGATCGGCAAGTTCGGCGCTTTCATCGGGTGTTCGAACTATCCGGATTGCCGCTACACCCGGCCGCTGGTGCCGATGAACCGGGACGAGGCCGAAACCGCAAAGGCCGCGGAGATCGGTCCCAAGACCCTCGGCACCGATCCGGCCACCGGGCTTGCCGTGACCCTGCGGAAGGGCCCTTATGGGTACTACCTTCAGCTCGGGGAGGCGACAGGCGAGGGCAAGCGCAAGACCAAGCCGAAGCGGGTCTCCGTCGACCGCGGTACCGAACCGGAACAGATCGACCTTGACACGGCCCTCAAGCTGTTGTCGCTGCCGCGAACCCTCGGCACGCATCCGGAAACCGGAGAATCCATCACCGCCGGAATTGGCCGATATGGTCCCTTCATCAACATGGGCGATGTGTGGGTTTCCCTGAAGGGGGATGACGATGTGCTCAGCATCGGCCTCAATCGCGCCATCACCCTGATCGGCGAGGCCATGGGGAAGAAGCCGCCCGGACGGACCCTGGGGGCCCATCCCGCCGACGGCAAGCCGGTGGTGCTGCGGCGGGGCCGGTTCGGCCCCTACGTCGCCCACGGCACCACCCGGGCGACCCTGCCCAAGGGAACCGATGCCGATACCCTGACCCTGGATCGCGCCGTCGAGATCGTGGCGGCGAAAGAGTCCCGAACCGGTAGCGCGGGTGGTCGCGGCAAGACGGCAGCATCGAAAAAGCGGTCGGCGGCCACGGCGCAGGCTGATCCCGCCACACCGGCATCGGCCCGTGGCAAGGCTTCCAAGTCGACCGGCAAGGGCAGGTCGTCCCGGAGCGGCTCGGCCACGGCCGCCGACAGCAGCAGTGAGGTTGAGACCCGAGCGCCCCGCCGCCGTGCCACCCGTCGCTAGCAAGCCAGAGCCCAGATGAGTGCCTCCGGGAACACCAAGAAGGTCGCGTTCCCGAGCCGCCAGGCATTGCTCGATTTCATTCGTGACAGCGACAAGCGGGTCAGCAAGCGGGAGATCGCCCGCGCGTTCCACCTCGACGCCGATCAGAAGGTGGAACTGAAGCGCGTGCTGAAGGAACTGGAGGCCGAAGGTGCGGTCGGCCGCAGCGGCAAGCGCCGGTACGAGAAACCGATGGCTCTGCCCCGGGTGGCGGTGATCGAGATAACCGGCACCGACACTGATGGCGAACTCCTCGCAAGGCCGCAATCCTGGGAGCATGATGCCCCGCCGCCGATGATCTATGTCGCGCCGGAACGTCGCGGCCCGGCGGCACTGGGCCCGGGCGAACGGGCGTTGGCCCGGCTCACCCAGGTCGGGCCCGCCGCGTACGAGGCTCGGGTGATCCGGCGGCTGCAGGCAGCGCCGCCTCGCGCCCTCGGCATCTACCGCATTGTCGACGGCCAGGGCCGCATCAAGTCGATCGACCGTCGAGAGAAGGTGGACTTCCTGGTCGTGCCCGGTGCCGACATGGGGGCTGTTCCGGGCGAGCTGGTCTGGGCCGAGGTGCGCCGCGGCCGGCCGCTCGGCCCCAAGCACGCCCGCATCGTCGAGCGCCTCGGCGACGTCAAGGGGCCGCGCTCGATCAGCCTGATCACCATTCACGATCATGATATTCCGACCAAATTCTCCGCCGAGGCGTGGCAGCAGGCGGAGGACGCGGCCGTCGCGCCGCTGGATGGCCGCGATGACCTGCGGGAGGTGCCGCTGGTCACCATCGACGGCGCCGATGCCAGGGACTTCGACGATGCCGTCTGGGCCGAACCCGATACAGATCCCGGCAATGCCGGCGGCTGGCGTCTCCTGGTCGCCATTGCCGACGTTGCCTGGTACGTGCGGCCCGGGGATCCGCTGGACAAAGATGCCTTGGAGCGCGGCAACTCGGTCTATTTTCCGGACCGGGTGGTGCCGATGCTGCCGCCGGCGCTGTCCAACGGCTGGTGCTCCCTGGTGCCGGGCGAAGACCGCCCGTGCCTCGCCGCCCACCTCTGGATCGATCGGGACGGCAACCTGATCCGGCACCGCTTCGTTCGCGCCGTGATGCGTTCGGCGGCGCGGCTCACCTACACCCAGGTGCAGGCGGCTCAGGACGGCAACCCCGATGACGCCACCGCTGCGCTGGTGGAGCCGGTGATCGCACCCCTGTTCGGCGCCTATCAGGCGCTGGCGAAGGCGCGCCGCCAGCGCGGCGTGCTGGAACTGGACCTGCCGGAGCGTCAGGTGGTGCTGACCGACGACGGCAACGTCGAGCAAATCCGCACCCGCACCCGCCTGGACAGTCACAAGCTGATCGAGGAGTTCATGATCGCCGCCAATGTCGCCGCGGCGGAAACCTTGGAAGTGGCGAAAGTGCCGTGCATGTATCGCGTCCACGATCAGCCCTCGGCTGCCAAGATGGAGGCATTGCGGGGGTTCCTGGACAGCATCGGCCTCAAGCTCGCCCGCGGCCAGGTGATCCGAGCGACGCAATTCAACCGTGTCCTGGAGCGCGCGGCGGAGACACCCTATGGCCACCTCGTCCATGAGGTGGTGCTGCGGAGCCAGGCGCAGGCCGTGTATTCGCCTCAGAATATCGGCCATTTCGGACTGGCGCTCAGGCGCTACTGCCACTTCACCTCGCCGATCCGTCGCTATGCCGATCTGCTGGTTCACCGGGCGCTGATCGCGGGCCTGCGTCTCGGCGGGGGTGGCCTGCCCAAGGAGCCGGGCGATTTCGAGAAGCTGGGCGAGCACATCTCGGTCACCGAGCGGCGCGCCGCCACCGCGGAACGGGACGCGGTCGACCGCTTCACTGCCGCATACCTTGCCTCCAAGGTTGGCGCCACCTTCGCCGGCCGGATCAATGGCGTCACCCGGTTCGGCCTGTTCGTCACCCTGGACGACAGCGGCGGCGACGGGCTGGTGCCGATCCGCAGTCTTCCCGATGACTATTACGTGCACGACGAAATGCGCCACAGCCTGGTGGGACGCGCGACCGGCCTCACCTTTCGCCTCGGCGAAACGGTCCAGGTCCGGCTGATGGAGGCCGACCCGATTACCGGCGGTCTGATCCTTCAGCTCATTCAGGGTGGCGACATCGGCAGCCGGAGACCCCACGTTAAGGCCCGTGCCGGCCGGCGCGGTCGGCAGCCTTGATCTGCAGAACCCAAGGCGGTTCAATCCCTCTGAACGCCGGGTGACAAGCGTCAGAAGGCGCGGGATGTCCAGTCCATGATCCGACGAATCCCATCGCTGATCCTGATTATGGTGCTCATCACCGCCGGCTGCGGCGTGATGACCGACCGCCCTTTGGAGACGACGTCGCCCTCGGTCGACGCCAGTACGCGGACATCGGCAGTGCTTCGGGCCGCGTACGCCACCATCCTCGATCGCTATGTGGACCCGGTCACGCTGCCCGAGTTGGTCCACAAGGGGCTGTCCGGCCTGTCCGAGGTGGATCCGGCAGTGCAGGTTGTCGATCATGGCTCGGCGCTTGGTGTTCAGGTGGCCGACACCGTCGTCGCCCGTATTCCGGCTCCGGCACGGGACGACGTTGCCGCTTGGTCCACATCCAGCGCCGACGTCATCGCCGCGGTGCGCAGCGCCTCGCCGCTGGTATTGTCCGCGGGGGAGGATCAGGTCCTGGACGTCGTGCTGAAACGGACCCTCTCGTCCCTCGACAGCCATTCCCGCTACGCCAGTGCCGACCAGGCGGTCGGTCATCGCGCCCGTCGGCAGGGTTACGGCGGCGTCGGCATCCGGTTCCAGTCTCGTGACGGGCACACCGTGGTGACCGAGGTGCTGGCCGGTTCGCCGGCGGAGCGTGCGGGGGTCCGCGTCCGTGACCGGATCAGCCACATCGATGGTACCGACCTCGCCGGCGCATCCGAGCGGCAGGTGTCGGCACACCTGCGGGGACCGGTGGGCAGCCGGCTGAGCATGACCGTGCTGCGTGAAGGGCGACCGGCACCGCTTCGCTTCGATATCGATCGGAGCCACTTCATCTTACCGACGGTGCGGCTCAGCAATGATGAGGGGATCCTCTACGTCGCCGTGTCGGGCTTCAACCAGGACACCGCCCGAAGCTTGGCACTCGCCCTCGGCAGTGATCTTGCCGACGCGAGTCGCGGCGTCGTCCTGGATCTGCGGGGGAACCCGGGCGGGCTGCTCCATCAGTCGGTCCTGGTTGCCGACCTGTTCCTGGCCGGGGGCCGGATCGTCATGACCCAGGGCCGCCATCCCGACAGCCGGCAGTTGTATCTGGCTGACGATGACGACGTGCTGGCCGGTGCGCCGGTGGTGGTGCTGCTGGACGGCGGCTCCGCCTCGGCGGCAGAGATCGTGGCTGCCGCGCTGAAGGATCGCGGGCGTGCCGTGGTGCTCGGGACCGCGTCCTACGGCAAAGGCACCGTGCAGACGGTGTCGCCGCTGCCCAACGACGGCGAACTGGTGCTCACGTGGTCGCGACTGGTGTCGCCCTCGGGTCGGATCATCGGTGCCGAGGGCGTGATCCCGACCTTGTGCACCTCGGGCCTCGGGACGATCGACAGCCCGGACACCGATCGACTGCTGAGGACTGCGCTGATGCGGTCGCCGGTCCCCGCCGGCGCTTCACGGAAGGATTGCCCGGCGGCGCGACACGCCAACGATGTTGACGTTCGTATCGCCCGCGCCTTGCTGACTGAGCCGGCTGCCTACCGCCGGTTCGTACTGCCGGGTCCGGCAATCGCGGAGGTCGCGGGTGGCGGCGCACCTTGACAGCACGGCCGACGGAGCTATTTTTCCGTCCTGCCGATTGCTCTCCGACCCGTGATCGCGCTGTTTCGAGAACACATTGAGGATATCCTGCCATGGCCAAGGCCAAGCAAAACACGGTGCTGATCCGGCTGGTGAGTAGTGCTGATACCGGATATTTCTACATTGCCAAGAAGAACCCTCGGACGGCCACGAAAAAGCTCGAGTTCCGCAAGTACGATCCCGTGGCGCGCCGGCACGTGCTTTTCAAGGAAGCCAAGATCAAATAGCGGCAGGCGCGTCGCGATCCTTCCGGCGGTCAGGCCAGCTTGGTCCTGACGATGCGCGCCGATCAGCCGTGCATGTCCTGGACCATCGCCTCAAGTTCCGGGACATCCAGAATAAGCAATGCGCCCTTGGTGCGCTTGACGATCCCGGCGCGCGCCAGATCGTTGAGGACGCGAGCAACGGTCTCCCGCGTTGTGCTGACACGGCTTGCGATATCCGCATGCAGCGGGATGGGCGTGATCCGGGCGGTGGTGGCATCGACCATGCTGTTGTGGGCCTGTCGCAACAGCTCCCCCTGAACACGGTTCTGAGCCGCGAGCGTGCTCAAATCCATGATTCGCTCATCGGCGGAACGGATGATGCGGGCGAGCCGCTCCATGACGTGGAGCGCCACCTTCGGGTGCTTCGCCAGGATGTCCATGAAGACCTGGTGTGAGAGCTGGGCAATCACCGTTTCCTCGACCGCCATGACCGATGCCGAACGCGGTCGCCCGTCAATGGCGGCAAGCTCGCCGAAATAAGACCCCGACAGAATGTCATCGAACGTGATCTCCCGCCCCGACAGCGAGTAGTTGACCACCCGGGCCCTGCCGCTGAGCACGAAGCAGACGTCCCGAGACCGGCTGTCCCGATCGATGATCTGCTCCTGCGGGGCGAAGCGCTTCCGGCTGCATGCGCGCTCGATATCGGCCAGTGCGGCGGCGTCGAGACCGGAGAACAGGTCGAACCCGCAGAGGGCGCTGCCGGTGGCAGGGGTGCCGCCTGTCCCGCTTTCGGAGGTGGAATGCTGAGATGCGCCAGAGCCTTCCATCGCTCGCGTCCTTCTCGACGGCCGGCGAACCGGCACTGCAACTACAGCTGTAGAATATACCCTAAAAAGGGCCCCTTTGCGACGACAGCCGAGCGACGATACCTGAGATTCATCGGAGAACAACGGTTTTCCGGCCGTTGATCAGCACCCGATGTTCCACGTGCAGGCGGACCGCCCGGGCAAGGACGATGCTTTCGATGTCTCGACCGACTGCGGCCAATGCATCGGGATCGTATGAATGATCGACCCGCTCCACCGCCTGCTCGATGATCGGGCCTTCGTCCAACTCAGGGGTTACGTAGTGTGCGGTGGCCCCGATCAGCTTGACCCCCCGCTCATGCGCCTGGTGATAGGGGCGTGCGCCCCGAAAGCCCGGCAGGAACGAGTGGTGGATGTTGATGCACCGGCCCTTCAGTCGCTCGCACGTTGGCGGCGACAGGATCTGCATGTAGCGGGCCAGCACCACCAGATCGACGCTCAGGTCGGCAACCAGGCGAAGCAGCGCGGCTTCCTGTTCCGCGCGGGTCTCCACCGTCACCGGCAGGTGATGGAACGGCACGCCATGCCATTCGGCAAGCGGCGCCAGCACGGGATGGTTGGAGACCACCGCCGCCACGTCGATCGCCAGTTCCCCGGTGCGATAGCGGTACAGAAGGTCGTTGAGGCAGTGCTCCGCCTTGCCCACCATGATCAGGACGCGTTCCCGCCGGTGCGCCTCGTGCAGGCCCCACACCATCTCGAACCGCTCCGCGATCCGGGAGAAGGCATGGGCGAAACCGTCCGGCGGGGGGGAGGTGGCGCCCGGTGCAAACACCGTGCGCATGAAGAAGCGGTTGGTGACGGCATCGCCGAAGTGGGTGGACTCGGTGATGAAGGCATCGCGATCGGCCAGGAAGCCGGCAACGGCTGCGACGATCCCCACCGCATCCGGGCACGAGATCGTGAGGATATAGAGCGGCTCGGTGGACTGCGGAGCAGGCATCAACAATCACCTTGGACGCGAGTGGCGCGGCATCAGGCCCGAACCGCGGCGCCGCCGCGCCTGGCATCGCCGGCGCCGGTCAGCCGGCCGGCGGCGTCGCGGCAGGCGACATGGACCCCGCCGAAGAACAGGTTCGGTGCCGACCATCGGTCGATTTCAGCCTTGGGCATCGACCGGGCCAGTGCTGCCACGGCCGCATCGGCAAAGCCGGGCTCGATGCTGACCCGATCGCTCTCGACGTGCAGGCGCGGGCTGGCCACGGCTTGTTCCGGCGCCATTCGGAACACCAGGAGGTTCAGGAGGACCTGGAGTATGGCGCTCCTCAGCCGGTTCGAGCCGCCCGATCCGAGAGCCAGGATCGATCCGTCCCGCCCGAGAACAAGTGTCGGCGCCATCATCGAACTCATGCGCGCATTCTCGGGCCAACGGCGCAGGCCGTGGGGATTGATATCCTCTTCACCCAGCATGTTGTTGAGGATGATGCCGGTTTGGGGCACCACATAGCCGGACCCCTCGCCGTTGCTGAGTGACAGGCCGGCGGCATTCCCATCCCGATCGACGACGCTGATGTGGGTGGTGCCCCGCGCGGTCGAAGGTTGCCCGGCCACCTCGCGCCGGTAGAGCGACAGCAGTGCGGGATCGAGCAGTGTTGCCGAGACCGACTCCGCGTCCAGCTCATGCAGCCGGCTCTCCACCCTGGCCCGTTGGGTCAGGGTCAGCACGCGAGCCAAGCGGTCAAGCATCGCCGCGGTGCCGAAGCCCCATTCGCCGAACCCGCCATCGCGCAACAGCTCCAGGGCGAAAGCAATCAGGATACCGCCAGCGGACGGCGGCGGGTTGAGGAAGAGTTGATGGTTGCAGAAATCGATACCCAGCGGCCGCCGGCGCTCAACCCGGTAGGCCTCGAAATCCTCCCGGCTCAGGTGTCCGCCCCCGGTCCGGCACTCCTCGGCGATCGTCCGGGCGATTTCGCCGCGGTAGAACAGGTCATCTCCCTCGATCGCCAGGACCTCAAGGGTATCGGCCAGTTCCGGAAGGCGCAGCACGTCCCCCTCCGCCAGCGGCGTGCCGGGCTGTTCCGGGCGGGTAAAGCGCACCCGGATCGACTCGCGGCTGTCGAGCATGGCGCGCAGGACACCAAAGACATAGGCCTGCATGGAATCGATGCGGACGCCGTCGCGGGCCAGCGTTACCGCCGGCTCGAGCACTTGGCGAAGGGGCATGAACCCGAGATCCCGGTGGATTTCGAACAGGCCCCGGACGGCGCCGGGCGTGGCGATGGCGCCGATGCCAATGTGGAACTGCTGGGTTGCCGGGCCGAAGTCGGCGTCGATCGGGAAGAAATCCTCGGCTCCATCGTCGCGCCGATGCAGCGGGGTCTGGACGAAGAAGTCATAGGCGAGGCTCTGCCCCTGATGGCGGCCGGTGCTTGGTCGCGCCAACAGGAAGCCGCCGCCGCCCAGTGACGCCAGCATGGGCTCGGCCACCGTCGCGGCGCACATGGCAGCCAGCGCGGCATCGAAGGCATTGCCGCCCTCGGCAAGCACCGCCGCTGCGGCCTGTGCCGTTGCTGGATGACCGCATGCCACCAACCCGCCGGCGAGCATGATGCAGGCTCCCTCATCTCACGTGCGATGATCCGGCTAGCGTTTGTCCGGACGCAAGTCAACCACGCCGCACTCGCCGGGTCCGGCCACATCCTGCACGGGCTTTCGCTTTGAGGCACCGGGCAACAGCGCCTATACCTGCGGGGGCCTTGCCCCGGAACGGCACCATCGAAACGGAGACCGTCCAAGCCATGCCGTCCAGGTCGAAAGCTGCACCTGCGGATGTGGAACGGCAATTGGACCGTGTCGCACGGCTGGTCCGGGCGAGGCGGACTCCCGAAGCCCGCCGGCTGTGCCAGGACCTCTTGAAGATCCACGGCGATCGGCCACGCGCCTGCCACTTGATGGCAGTGACAGACCTGTTTGAGGGCAACCATCACGACGCGCTGCAGTGGCTGGGCCGGGCGATCGACGGCGATCCCCGGAATGTCGCCTACCACTGCGACCACGGCATGGCCCTGGCCAGGCTCAACCGTCATGCCGAGGCGATCGATGCGTTTCAGCGGGCGCTGGACATTCGTCCGGATCTGCTGGAAGTGCATTTCCAGGCGGGACAATCGTTGCGCGCCTTGCACCGGGAGGCCGAAGCCATGACGGCCTTCCGTCATATCGTCCGTCTCCGGCCCGATGCCTTTGATGCCTGGATGGCCCTCGCCGAAACCAGCATCGGCCTCAAGCAATTCGAAGACGCGGTGGCGGCCTGCCAAAGCGCGGTCGCGCTGCGCCCGCAGATGGCCCATGGCCACTACCTGCTCGGCATCGGCCTGTACAACCAGAACCGCACCGACGATGCCGTTGCCGCCTTCGACCGTGCGATTGCCCTGGAGCCGGCCCATCACCCGGCGCGGTTCGCGCGCTGCCTCGCCCGCCTGCAGATCGTCTATGCCGACGGAGCGGAAATCGACCGTCGACGGGCGGAGTATGCGGCGGCGCTCGATGAACTCCGAAGCACCTACCTCAGTGGATCTTCGTCCCGGATGCTTGCGGGCGCTCTGGACGCGGTCGGTGCGATGCAGCCCTACTACCTGCCCTATCAGGGTGAGAACGATCGCGAGCTTCAGGGGCGCTACGGCGACCTGGTCGTCCGGATCATGGCCGCGGCGTTTCCGCAGTGGCAGGATCGGCCGATCAGTCCGGCGTCGCGGGTCGACCGGCGTCTCCGCGTCGGCTTCGTCTCCGGGCATTTTCACACCCACTCGGTATGGAAGATGCCGGTGAAGGGCTGGCTCGAGGGGCTGGACCGAGGTCGTTTCGTCACCCATGGCTACTACACCCAGGGCTACCGGGATCCGGCTACCGATGAGGCTGCCGCGCGGTTCGAGCACTTCGTCCACGGCCCGCGAACGGTCGCCGAGTGGGCCCAACTGATCCGGCGTGATGACCCGCATGTGCTGATCTACCCCGAGATCGGGATGGATCCCACCGTGGCCGCGCTTGCCGCGCTGCGGCTCGCCCCGGTGCAGTGCTCATCATGGGGCCATCCGGAGACGTCGGGATATCCCACCGTCGATTACTTCCTCGGCAGCGACCTGATGGAGCCGGCGGATGCGGACACCCAGTACACCGAAACGCTGGTCCGCCTGCCCAACCTCTCGGTCGCATACGAGCCGGTCGCCGTTCGGTTGCTGGCCACCACCCGGAGGGACCTTGGTCTCGGCGACCACGCGGTCGTGTTCGCGGCCGTTCAGAACCTCGCGAAATACCTGCCAGCGTACGATCAGGTGTTCCCCCGAATAGCTCGGGAGGTTGAAAACGCCCAGTTCCTGTTCGTCGAGAACGCGTCGGCAATCGTAACCGCGGCCTTTCAGAACCGGATGCAGGCGGCCTTTGCCGACGACGGGCTGGAGTGGCAGCGCCATTGCGTCGTGGTGCCGAGGATGAGCATGGACGCTTTTGCCACCGCGCTCTCGCTGTGCGACGGATTCCTGGACAGCATCGGCTGGTCCGGGTGTAACACCACCATGGAAGCGCTCAACGTCGGCGTTCCCGTGATCGGATATGCCGGATGGAGCGGCCGTGGCCGCCACACCGCCGCGATCCTCAACATGATCGGCATGGATGACCTGGTCGCCCACTCGGTGGATGACTATGTGGCTCTCGCCATCCGGATGGCGAAAGACCCGCAGTGGCGACAGGACGTGGCCAAGCGAGTCATCGAACGCCGCGAGCGTGCCTACCGGGACCCAGCCTGCATCCGCGGCCTCGAAGATTTCCTGGAGAATGCTGTGGCGAGGTCACTCCGCCGGTGACTCCGCTGCGGCCGCGGCGTCCTCCCGTGCCCGCTGCCGTTCGATCAGGCGCACCGCATGGATGGAGATCTCGTAGAGCAGAATGGTGGGGATGGCGAGGCCGATCTGGCTGATGACGTCGGGCGGGGTCAGGATGGCGGCGGCGACGAACGCCAGCACGATGGCATAGCGGCGATGCCGGCGCATGCCGTCGGAACTGATCATCCCCACCCGGGCCAGCAGCGTGCAGGCAACCGGCAGCAGAAAGCAGAGCCCGAACGCAAAGATCAGGCGCATCACCAGGGTCAGGTACTCGCCGACCTTGGCCTCGAGCTGGATCGGCAGGGCCCCGGCCTCGGGGCCGGTCTCAAAGCTGAGGAAGAATTCCCAGGCGAGCGGGAAGATCACGTAATAGGCGAACGCCCCGCCGATGAAAAACAGGACGGGCGTGGCGATCAGGAAAGGCAGGAACGCCCGCCTTTCGTGCTTGTAGAGCCCGGGCGCCATGAACAGCCACACCTGGGTTGCGATCACCGGGAAGCCGAGGAACATCGCTGCGAAAAAGGCCACCTTGACGTAGGTGAAGAACGCCTCGGTGAGAGCGGTGTAGATCATCCGGCGCTCGCCGCCCGCCTCCGCGGTGATATCGGCCAAGGGCCGGACCAGAAACGCATAGATGTCACCGGCGATGAAGTAGCAGCCGACGAACAGCACCAGGATCGCAGCCAGACTGTAGAGCAGGCGCTGGCGCAACTCGACCAGGTGGTCGAGCAGCGGCATCTTGCGGTCGTCGAGTTCCTGTTCGGCCACGGACCGTCGCCGCTCCTGCCGCTACCGGTCGGCCGGATCGGCGACCCGATCCGGAATTGAGGCCGACGTGGAGGGCGCCGCCGGCTCGGCGTGGCCGGGATCGACATTCCCTCCGTCCTTACTGTCCGCCGGACTGTCCGCCGGTGGCGGCTCGGCTTGCGGAGCGGCTGGTGACATCCGTGGCGGCGGCCGCAACTCTTCCCCCCGCCCGGCCAGCCGGTCCTGAATCTTGCGGTTGAATTCTCGCGGATCGAAGTCTTCGGTGAGTTTTCCGGACGGATCAATGGTCTTTTTCAGCGCCTCGGAATAATCCAGAGAGCCGGCCTTCTTGACCTGCTGGCGCAGATCGTCCAGCTCCGCCTCGCGCACCATCTCGTCGAAGCCACTCTGGAACTCCCGGGCCATGCCCCGGGCTTTTCGCACCACCACGGCGACGGCACGCAACGCCTTGGGCAGATCCTTGGGTCCGATGACGATCAGAGCCAGGATGGTGATGATGAACAGCTCAGGCCAGCCGATATCGAGCATGGAGAGGCCCTGCCCCGGCGGGTCAGGACTTGGCGGCCTGGTCCCGCTCCCGAACCGTCGAGTCGAGGCTCTGGTCCGCGCCGGCGCGCAATGCCTTGGGCGGGGTCGCGGCACCGTCGTCCTCGGCCGCTTGGCCATCCTCCTCCCGCAGGCTCTTCTTGAAGGATTTCAGGCCCTTGCCGACATCCCCCATGATCTGGGAGATCTTGCCCTTGCCGCCGAAAAGGATGAGCACGACCACCAGAACGATGAGCCAGTGCCAGATGCTGAAGGTACCCATTAACCGGTTCTCTTAAAGTCCGTGAAGCATCGTTAAGCCGATCATGGCAGAAACCCGAGGGAGCCGCAACGCACCCGCCACCCTACTGACGTTCAAACCTAGTCACCATCCGGCGCATCGGTTTCACCGGCGTTGCCGTAAACCTGGATCGCCGGGCGCGCATCCAGCAGTCCCGCTGCTTTGAGGTCGTCAATGCCGGGAAGATCGTCAAGGCCGGCAAGCCCGAAGTGATCGAGAAAAGCCGTCGTCGTCGCCCAGGTCACCGGCCGGCCGGGTGCGGCGCGCCGACCCTTGGGTCGGATCCAGCCAAGCTCAAACAGCGAATCCAGGGTGCCGCGGCTGAGTTGCACGCCGCGAATGTTCTCGATCTCGGCGCGGGTGACCGGCTGATGATAGGCGATGATGGCGAGCGTCTCCATCGCCGCCCGCGAGAGCCGGCGCTGCACCTGACGCTCTTCCGTCAGCAGCGGCGCCAGATCGGGTGCGGTCCGGAACGCCCAGGCATCGCCGATCCTCACCAAGTTGACGCCGCGGCCGCGGTAGGCGGCCTCCAACGCCGCCAGGACGGCCGTGACGTCCGATTCCGCCGGAAGCCGGTCGACAAGCGATTTCACCGGCACCGGCTCAGCCGAGGCGAACAGGATGGCTTCGGCCAGTCGCTGGTGCAAGGGCTCCACGCCGCTCACGACGTGTCGCCTTCGACCGGCGGCGCAGGGACGAGATAGATCGGACCGTACGGCCGCGCCTGCCTGAGACGCAACCGTCCGCGGCGCGCCAACTCCAGGCTGGCGGTGAACGTGGCTGCCAGGGTGGCGCGGGCGCCGAGGCGGCCCCGACGCAGGCCCTCTGCGGTTTCCGGCGGCAGAAAGGTCCGGAGCTCCTCCCATCCCGGGGCCGATCCCAGCAGCCGCTCCAGCCGATCCAGTGCAGCGGCCACGGTATCCAGCTCCGAGGGAGCGATGTGGAGCTGCCGCGGCTCCCGGCGGCAGAGGTGTGCGGCATAGGCGCTGAGCAGGTCACCCAGGTGCGCGCTCACCACCGAAACCGTGGTCGTTTCCACCGCTTCGGGCGCACCCCGGGCGAACACCTCCCGGCCGAGCCTCGGTCGTGCCGCGAGGCGGGCCGCCGCGGCGCGGAACGATTCCAGCCGCTCGAGCTGAAAAGCCAACGCTTCCGCCATCGATTCCGCCGAAGGCTCCTCCGGCGACGGTGGCTCCGGCAGTAGCAGGCGTGACTTGAGAAATGCCAGCCACGCCGCCATCACCAGGTACTCGGCGGCCAAGTCCAAGCTCGCCTGCCGCGCCTTTGCGACAAACGCAAGATACTGGTCGGCGAGTTCCAGGATCGATACCTGCTTGAGGTCGACCTTCTGCTGGCGGGCAAGGGTCAACAGCAGGTCGAGCGGGCCTTCGAAACCCTCGACGTCGACGACGAAGGTGCCCGCCGCCACCGTCGGTTCCGGCCTCGAAAGGCCCGAAGCGGGGCTCATTGCACCCCGACCAGCGCGAGGATGACGGTGCTGATCTCCCGGGCGGGGACCAGCACCAGAGTGCCGAACACATTGAGGTCCACCCCGGCCTGCGCCCCCAGGAACGGCAGCACGAAGATACCGCCGATGATAATGGCGAAGCCATACGGCTCCAGCCGGGCCAGCGGCAGGGCCAGCGACCGCGGCAGCACCCCGACGGCCACCCGGCCACCGTCCAGCGGCGGCACCGGCAGCATGTTGAAGACCGCCAGCAGGACGTTGATCCAGACCATGTTGAAGAGGTTGTAGACCAGCCACTGGCCAAGCGTATCCGGCGCCAGCGCGGCCAGCGGAATCGCCGAGGCGGCGGCCACGGCGAGGATCAGGTTGGTTCCCGGCCCGGCCAGGGCGACCCACACCATGTCCCGGCGCGGATGTCCCAGGCGCGAGAAGTCCACCGGGACCGGCTTGGCATAGCCGAACATCATCCGGCCACCGGACAGAACCAGAAGCAGGGCAGGCAGCAGGATCGTCCCGAAGGTATCGATGTGGCGGAACGGATTGAACGTCACCCGACCGAGGCGGAAGGCGGTGTCATCCCCCAGACGATGCGCGACCCAGCCATGCGCGGCCTCGTGGAAGGTGATGGCCACCAGCACCGGAATGACCCAGACCGATGCCTGGAACAAAATTTCGCTGACCATCGGGTTCATGACCACATCTCAGGCGGGTTGTTGGGTCGTAACGGACCGTGGTTCCGGCAGCGCCGCCAACAGTTCGTCGAGCCGGGCGAGGGCCGCGGCCCGGTCGAACGGTTGCGACGGTTCGCGCATCGCTTCGGCCCGTTCCAGACGATACCGTGCCGCCGGCGTGAGACCAGGGCAAGCCGCCGCCGCCGCTTCCATTTCCGCCAGCACGCCGTTGCAGTGCAGGACAATGTCGCAGCCGGCAGCGAGGGCCGCGCCGACACGTTCCCCCACCGATCCCCCCAGTGCCCCCATGCAGAGATCGTCGGACACCAGCACACCATCGAAGCCAATGGCGCGCCGGATCACGCCATCGATGACCTTGGTGGATGTGGTGGCCGGCGCCTCTGGATCAAGCGCGGTGTAGACCACATGGGCGGTCATCGCCCACGGCATCGCCGCCAGCGCCCGGAATGGCACCCAGTCGACGGATTCCAAGCTTGGCCGGTCGGCGTCGACCACCGGCAAGGCGGCGTGGCTGTCGACCGTCGCCCGGCCGTGGCCGGGGATGTGCTTGATCACCGGCAGGACGCCGCCGGCGAGCAACCCCTCGCACCAGGCACGGCCCAGGGTCGCCGCTCGCTCCGCCGTATCGCCGGCCGCCCGGTCGCCGATCACCGGATGGCCGCCGGGCTGCGGAACGTCCAACACCGGTGCACAGTCCACCGTGATTCCGAGCGCCGCCAGTTCGTCCGCCAGCAAGCGGGCATTGAGCCAAGCCGCCTCCTGGCCCGCAGCCGCATCCCCTCGGGCGAGATCGGAGAACCGGCTCGCGGCCGGTGCCACGCGCCAGTGCGGCGGACGCAGGCGCGCCACCCGCCCGCCTTCCTGATCGATCAGGACCGGGGCGGCGTCGCGGCCGACGGCGGCGCGCAGTTCCTGCACCAGTGCCCGCACCTGCTGCGGATCGAGGCAGTTGCGGGCAAACAGGATGAAGCCGAGAGGATCGGCCCCGGCGAAGAACCGTCGTTCGGCAACGGTGAGCGCCGGGCCGCCGCATCCGAACACGATGGCGCGAGGCGGCCGCCCGCCCATCTCAGCCGCCACCGCCGACCACGAGGCAACCGACGTTGCGGCCGGCGAGGGCGTCGCACAAGCGCCGGGCGGCGCCCTCATCGCCCACGGGTCCCGCCCGCAGCCGGTAGAACACCCCGCGATCCCCCACATCAGCCGACGAATACTCGGGCGACAGGTGGCCGAGAAGATCACTGTGGCGGCGGCTCAGGCGTCGCCACTCGGCCTCTGCGTCCGCGCGGGTCCGCACCGATGCCAGCTGGATGCGATGCTGCCCACCCCCCGACGGCATCAACAGCGCCTGCGCCGCTTCCGCTTCCGGTGACAGACGCCGCGGCGTTGGCGGCAAAGTGTCGGCCGGCGGGGGAGACGGCGGGTCCATCACGCCCAACGAATCGTCCCCGGAAAGCTCCCCGGCGTCGTCCCATTGGTCCGCCGGGATCGACAGCCCTTCGCCGAACGGGTCGCCGTCCTCATCGCCCGCGGGCCGATCGGGAAGCGTCACCAACGGCGGGGGTGGCTGCGGAGCCGGCGGCGGCAATGGTTCCTCCGGTTCCGGCAGCAACCGCTCCACCGGCAACTCATCGGCGTCATCCCCCAGTCGCCGGTACACGAGCTTGTCACGATGCGCCACCACCATTCCCCCCGGATCCTCGGGACGGACCTTCACCGGCGCGCCATCGGCACGGATCACCGGCAGGTTCCCATCCTGAAGCCGCGAATCGCCGTCGCCGGAACCCAGCCAGATCACCAAGGCGATGACAGCGATCCCTGCCGCCGCCAGTGCGAGCCAGCGACCGCGTATCCCGAACCGGGCGCCACCAGCCGCCCGATCGGCAGTACGTGGTCTGTCATCAGGTTCCGGATGGACAGGCATCAACGCAACTCCTCAACCGGGCGGACACCGAAGACCGCCAAGCCGGAGGCGACGACCAGCTGGACGCCTCGGACCAGGGCGAGGCGTGCCTGGGTCAGCGGTTTGTCGGCGACGGTGACGAAACGGAGCTCGGTGTCATCCTTGCCTCGGGTCCAAAGCAAGTGAAATGCCGAGGCAAGGTCCTGCAGGTAATAGGCGATGCGGTGCGGCTCGTGTGCCGTGGCGGCATTCTCGACCACGCGCGGCCACTGTGCGATCGTCTTGATGATGGCAAGCTCTCCCTCGTCGGTCAGCTTGGCAAGATCCGCGCTCTCCAGCGCCGAATCGGCCACCACCGCATCGCCCAGTTCAGCGGCCGCATGGCGGATCACCGAACAGCAGCGCGCATGGGCATACTGGACATAGAACACCGGGTTGTCCTTCGTCTGCTCGGTCACCTTGGCGAAATCGAAATCGAGCTGGGCGTCGTTCTTGCGGGTGAGCATCATGAACCGGAACACGTCGCGGCCGACGCGCTCCACCACCTCGTCCAGGGTGACGTAGGTGCCGGCACGCTTGGACATCTTCACCGGCTGCCCCCGGTCAAGCAGGTTGACCATCTGGCAGAGCTTGACGTCGAGGTCCCCGGCGCCGCCGGTGATCGCCTTGACCGATGCCTGCATCCGCTTGACGTAGCCGCCGTGGTCCGCACCCCAGACATCGATCATCGTCGCGAAGCCGCGGCGAAACTTGTCACGGTGGTAGGCGATGTCGGAGGCGAAGTAGGTCCAGCTGCCGTCCGACTTCTGCAACGGACGGTCGGTGTCGTCGCCGAATGCGGTTGCGCGGAACAGGGTTTGCGGCCTGGGCTCCCAATCGTCCGGCAGCTTGCCCTTGGGCGGCTCCAGCACGCCGGTATAGATGTGCCCGGCCTGCCGCAAAGCCTCGATCACTTCGAGCACGTCGCCCCGGTCGACCAGCGCCCGTTCTGATGCCACCACGTCGAAGCGGATTCCGAGACGGTCCAGGGAAGCCATGATGTCGGCCAGCATCACCGCCACCCCGCGGTGGCGGAAGACCGGCAGCCAGTCCGCCTCGGGTGCGTCGACCCAGCGCGCGCCGTCCTCCTCTCTGATCGCGTCGGCGACGTTCTGGAGGTAGTCGCCGGCATACTGAAGTTCACCGGCCGACCGGGCGCGATCGAAATCGGCCTGAGTGCGGGCGCCGACGGCAATCAGATAGCGGAAGTGGATGGACCGGGCCATTCCGTCCACCTGCCCGCCGGCATCGTTGACATAGTATTCCCGAGTCACCCGCCATCCCGCCTTGGCCAGCAGTGCGGCGAGCGCATCCCCCACCACCGCGCCGCGGCCATGACCCACATGCAGCGGACCGGTGGGATTGGCGGAGACGAACTCCACGTTCACCGGCCGCCCCGCTCCCAGGGCCGAATCACCATACGACGGGCCGGCGGCCAGGACGTCGCGAAGCCGGGCGTACCAGAACCCCGGCGCCAGGCCCAGGTTGATGAAGCCCGGACCCGCGACCTCGACCCGGTCGACCGCATCGAGCTCTGCCAAACGACCCGCCAGCGCTTCGGCGAGGTCGCGCGGCTTTCGCTTCGCCGGCCGCGCCAGCACCATCGCCGCGTTGGTAGTGACGTCGCCGTGGCCGGGATCCCGCGGCGGCTCCACACTGATGGCGGTCGTATCGAGACCCTGCGGCAACGCGCCTTCCGCCGCGAGGGCATCCACTGCGGCCGCCACGGCACGCTCGAAATGACGGAACAGGTTCATGAGCTTCTCGATTGAACGTCGAGCAGCCGCCGATGTTCGTCGAGCGCGAAACGATCGGTCATTCCGGCGACGTAGTCGGCGACGGCGCGGGCGGTTTCCAGGCTGCCTGGCGGCCCAGCCCGTCGCTGCCAATCGGTCGGCAGACAGCCGGGCTCTTGCAGCAGCAGCGTAAACAGCTCCCGCACCGCTCGTCTCGCCTTGCTGGTCATGCGGTTGAGCTTGTAGTGCCGATACATGTGTTCAAAGAGGAAATTTTTCAGCGCACGGTCGTTCGCCTGCATCCCTTCCGAAAAGGCGACGACCGGGCCTGCGGCGGCGCGAATATCGTCCGGATTCCGTGGCTTGAGGTCGGCCACCCGGCGCCGGGTCTCGGCCAGCAAATCGTCGACCATGAGGGTGATCAGCCGCCGTACCGACTCGTAGATGAGCCGCGACGGCTCGAGATTCGGATACCGGCGACGCACCGCGGCAAACACCGGACCCACCTGCGGAACGTCGCCGAGGTCATCCACTGTGAACAGGCCCGCGCGCAAGCCGTCGTCGATATCGTGATTGTTGTAGGCGACATCGTCGGCAAGCGTCGCCACCTGCGCCTCGGCGGAAGGATAGGTGCCGAGCTCCAGGTCATGCCCGGCCACATACTCGGCGATGGCAAACGGAAGCGGCGGCCGCGCTGCCCCGATCAGGGGCCCGTTGTGCTTGACCAGCCCCTCCAGCGACTCCCAGGTCAGGTTGAGGCCGTCGAACTCGGCGTACCGCCGCTCCAGCCGGGTGACCACCTTGAGGCTTTGGGCGTTGTGATCGAACCCACCGAACGGCTCCATGCACTCGCGCAAGGCGTCCTCTCCGGCGTGTCCGAACGGCGGGTGACCGAGATCGTGGGCCAGTGCCAGGGCCTCCGCCAGGTCCTCGTCCAGGCCGAGGCTGCGGCAAATGGACCGGGCGATCTGCGATACCTCCAGGCTGTGGGTCAGGCGGGTGCGGAAGAAATCGCCCTCATGGTTGACGAACACCTGGGTCTTGTATTCCAGCCGGCGAAACGCGGCCGAATGGATGATGCGGTCACGGTCCCGCTGGAAGCAGGTGCGCGTGGTGCTCTCGGGTTCGGGATGCAGCCGACCCCGGCTGTCCCGCGGCCGGCAGGCCCACGGCGCCGGGGGTCCTCTATCGGTCATGTCGGGACCGTAGCCGTCGCCATCGGCCCGCGCAACTGCAGCACCGGGAACCGGTCCCGGCCCTTTCGCCGAGCGCTGTGCGTCGCTAGATTTGTGACGGTTCCAACGCCGGCAGTCGGAGGTGCGGATCATGGTCGACAGGATTGAAACCATCAGTCACGAGGAGCATGCCGCGATCGGGCTCAGCGACGCTGCCATCCGTCGGATCGCGACGCTGCGTGACCAGGACGGTGATGACGACCTGATGCTCCGGGTGACCGTGTCCGGGGGTGGGTGCTCGGGCTTCCAGTACGGCTTCTCCCTGGACGACCAGCGCAACGACGACGATCATCTGTTCGAGCGCGGTGGCGTCACGGTGGTGGTCGACGACGTGTCCCTGGGCCTGCTCGCGGGTGCCGAGATTGATTTCGTCGAAGACCTGATGGGATCCTATTTCGCCGTGCGCAACCCCAATGCGGCCTCGACCTGTGGCTGCGGTACCTCGTTCTCGGTCTGAGGCCTCCGCCCGCAACTGCGCTCGGTTCACCCCTTGCCCGTCCGACCGCCGGGCCGCGACCAGCCTGCATGACCAAGATTGCCACCTGGAACGTCAACTCCATCAAGGTCCGGCTGCCTGCGCTCACCCGCTGGCTGAAGGAGGCGGCGCCGGATGTCGTCCTGCTTCAGGAAATCAAGGTGCAGGACGCGGCGTTCCCGGCCGAAGCCATCGAGGAACTGGGGTTCAACATCGCCACCGTCGGCCAGCGGGGCTACAACGGCGTCGCCGTCCTGGCGAAGCGTCCCATCGAGGTGCTGCGGACCGCGCTGCCGGGTCATCCCGACGACGACCAGGCGCGCTACCTGGAGGCGTTCGTCGACGGCATCCGGGTCGCCTCGCTCTATCTGCCCAACGGCAACCCGGTCGGTTCCGACAAGTTCAGCTACAAGCTTGCCTGGCTGGACCGTCTGCGCCGGCACGCGGAGGCGCTGCTGGAGAGCGAGGACGCGTTCATTCTCGGGGGCGACTACAATGTCATCCCCGATGATCGCGATGTCTGGGATCCGGATGCCTTCCGGGATGATGCCCTGGCCCAACCGGAAAGCCGGGCCGGCTTTCGCCGCATCCTGCATCTCGGTCTGACCGATGCGCTTCGGGCCATCCACGGCGATGCCCCCGGCTATACCTACTGGGATTACCAGGGGCGCGCCTTTGCCGCCGACCACGGCCTTCGCATCGACCACTTGCTGCTGTCACCGCAAGCCGCCGACCGGCTGGAGGATGCCGGCGTCGACCGCACGCCGCGGGGGTGGGACAAGCCGTCGGATCATACCCCGGTGTGGTGCACGCTGCGGCCCGGCCCCTCCCGCTGAGCCGCGGCCGCACGTGTCAACCAGCCCCTACGCAGCAAGCTCCTTCGGTTGCCAACCCTGGCCGGCCAGGGTGATCTCGGTCGCGCCGACCATGCCGGCCAGCATCCCCGCACCGTCCAACACCGCCAGCCAATCGGTGCTCCGCGCCGTCATCAGCGCCGCTGCGTCGGCGATCTCGCCATCCGAGGACACCATCCCCGGCACCGATGACATGATCTCGGCCACCGGCGTGCGGGTCGGCCGCCGGCGGGCCGCGACACAGCCGACGATCAGGTCCCGATCGGTGACCGCGCCGAGGACATGCCCGTCCGCCACCACGGGCAGCCACGACACCGCCGCCGCGGCCAGGCGGGTGGCGGCCTCACTGACCGTTGCATCGGGAGCGATCATCGGGAAACGGGTCTGCATCACCTCTGCCACGCGCATCGTCATGCCTCCTTGGGTCCCGTCCGGAGCGCTTTCGTGCGGACCGTACGATGGCAAGGATATCGCCTCGGCGTTTCCGGCCGATGTCGCCCTGCGCTGTTCAATATTTCGATTGTTTCGAGGCGTCAGGGCGAGGCTGCCGCTGCCCCGGCCGGTGTGGCGTGGGCGCGCAGGAAGGAGGCCACGACCGAGTGGACGTGCGCTTCCGCAACCGCATCCTCGTCCGGGGCCGCGATGCCGAGCAGCCGGCGCAGGTCGAAATGGGCCCGTGCCATTCCCAGGAATTGCTCGGCGGCGGCTTCCGCGTCTTCGATCCGAAGAATTCCGGCGCGGTCCTGATCGGCGAGCCAGCCGGCCAGATTGGCCACCGCCCGTGCCGGCCCCAGCCGATAGAACATCGCCCCCAGTTCCGGGAAACGGGGGCTCTCGGCAACCACGATGCGATAGAGAGAGATGATGGCGTCGTCGCGGCACATCTCCAGCACCCGCCGGGCCATGTCGGTCAGCACGCGTTCTGGGGAGCCGCCTTCCATCCGCAGCCCGGTCAGCGGTTCCAGCAGTCGGTCGCAGAGATCGGTGATGATCGCCGCGAACAACACGTCCTTGCTGCCGAAGTGATTGTAGATGGTGACCTTTGATACGCCGGCCACCTGGGCGATCCGGTCCATGCTGGCATCGCCGAAGCCGACCTCGAGGAACACGGCGGTCGCCGCCTCGACGATACGGCGGCGCTTGCCGCGGTCCCGACCGGCCGGCACATCCGATCCGCCCGCCTTCACCAGCTCTGCTTTGGAGATGGCAACCTCCGAACACCTGCGCCCAACGCGACCTCGGCCACCGGGCCGTGCCTTGAAGTCCCCCTGCAGGAACACTATACCGTATAGTTCAGATAAGGGAGGCAAAGCGGCAGTGTCAACGCGATCCGGCCATGACCGATCGGCTGATCGCATCCCCGTTGGGCGCCGTACCCTGAGCGTGACGGTCGCCCGATCAGCAGCAGCGGAGCCAGGATGATATCACGCGGGATGGCTGTGCAGATCACCGGGGCCTTGCTGCTGCTGGCGGCAGCGGTCGGGCTGTGGCTGGTCATCGGTCACGACGCGCCGAACGCCACCGCTGGCGGTGCCGGCGGCGGTCGCAACATGCCGGCGCCGGTCATGGTCGCGGAAGCGCGCAGCGACACGGTGGTCGAGCGGATCGAGGCGGTGGGCACGGCGCGGGCGCGGGAATCGGTCGAGGTGGTGGCCGAGGTGGCCGGCCGGGTCGGCGCCATCGGCTTCCAGGAAGGCGCGGGGGTCACCGCCGGAACCGTCCTGATCGAGTTGAGCGACGCCCGGGAGCGGGCCGAGCTTCGCGAAGCGATGGCGCAACGGGGTGATGCCGAGAGGCAGCTCGAGCGTGCTCGGCAGCTGCTGCGGTCGCGGAACATCTCGCAGGCGCGGGTCGACGAGCTGCGAGCCGTTTTCGATGCCGCCACCGCCCGTGTTGCGGTGATCGAGAGTGAATTGTACGAACGCCAGATCCGGGCGCCGTTCGATGGTATCGTCGGCCTGCGGGACGTCAGCCTCGGTGCGTTCGTCTCCCCCGGCCAGCGGATCACCACGCTCGACGACATCGGTGTGATCCGCATCGAGTTCTCGGTTCCCGAACGGTTCTTCGGACGGCTGGTGGGTGGCCTGCCGGTGACCGCGCAAACGGCCGCGTTCGCCGATCGCGAGTTCATTGGCACGATCAGCCGTATCGACTCCCGGATCGATCCCGCCACCCGGAGTGTCCGGGTACAAGCCGAGTTTCCCAACGACGACGGCCGCTTGCGTCCTGGCATGTTCATGGCCGTTCGGGTCGATCTTGAAGAGCGCGATGCCGTCATCCTGGCCGAGGAAGCTGTCGTCTCCCAAGGAGAGCGCCATTTCGTGTTCGTGGTCGAGGACGGCCATGCCCACCGCCGAGAGGTGGTTTTGGGCCTGCGGCGAGCCGGCGAGGTGGAGGTGCGGACAGGGGTTTCGGCCGGCCAGCGCATCGTCACCGAAGGGGTCGACCGGGTTCGCGACGGCGGCCCGGTACGGACGCTCACGGCCGATCGCAGTGATGCACCTCAGGGCTCCGCCTCCGGCCCGGGCGCGAGCTAGGGTTCCGTTGCTGATGCAGCAGGGGTCGGGACGCGACCGATGATCCTCTCCGACATCTCGATCAAGCGACCGGTGCTGGCGACCGTGCTGAGCCTGCTCATCCTGGTGCTGGGCATCAGCTCACTTCTGGGCCTCGCGGTCCGGGAATACCCCAACATCGACCCGCCAGTGGTTTCGGTCACGACCACCTACACCGGCGCTGCCCCGGAGATCGTCGACACCGAGGTCACCGAGGTGATCGAGAGCGCCATCAGCGCTGTCGACGGCGTGCGCTACATGACGTCGGAAAGCCGTGACGGGCGCGGCGAGACCACGGTGGAGTTCATTCTCAGTCGGGACGTGGACGCCGCCGCCAACGATGTGCGGGACGCCATCGGCAGGATCCAGGGCCGCCTTCCCGATGAGGCGGATGCCCCGATCGTACGCAAGGCCGATGCCGATGCCCGGCCGATGATGTGGCTGGCGCTGACCAGCGACCGATCGTCGCCTCAGGAGATGACCGACTTCGCCGAACGCTTCCTGATCGACCGGTTGTCGGTGCTGGAAGGGGTCGCGCGCATCCGCATCGGCGGCGAGCGCCGCTTTGCCATGCGCATCTGGCTGGACCGGCAGGCCATGGCGGCGCGCAACGTCACCGCCGAGGACGTGGAGACGGCGCTCCGGCGGGGCAACGTGGAACTGCCCGCGGGTCGGCTGGAAAGCCTGACCCGGGAATTCACCGTGCGCACCGACAGCCGGCTCCGGGAGCCGGAGGAGTTCCAGCGCCTGCTGATCCGTCGCGACGGTGTCTACAAGGTGTTGATCGGCGACATCGCCACGGTGGAACGGGGGGTTGAGGACGAGCGTTCGATCTTCCGGGCCGACGGTCGCGAGGCCATCGGCCTCGGCGTCATCCGCCAGTCCCAGGCCAACATCATCGCCGTGTCCGACCTGGTCCGCGCCGAGGTGGAGCAGATTTCCGAAACGCTCCCCGAGGGACTGCAGATCGCGGTCAACTATGACGAGGCGGTGTTTGTCCGCGAGGCGGTCAAGGAGGTGGTGCGGGCGCTGGCCATCGCCGTCGGCTTGGTCATCCTGGTGATTTTCGTCTTCCTGCGCACCGTGCGTGCGACCCTGGTTCCGGCCGTCACCATCCCCGTGTCGGTGATCGGGGCATTCACCGTGATGGCGGCGATGGGCTTCTCCATCAACGTATTGACATTGCTGGCACTGATCCTGGCGGTGGGCTTGGTGGTCGACGATGCCATCGTGATGGTGGAGAACGTTCAGCGCCGGATCGAGGAGCGGGAGCCGCCGCTTCTGGCCGCCTTCAACGGGGCGCGCCAGGTCGCCTTCGCGATCGTCGCCACCACTTTGGCACTGATCGCGGTGTTCGTGCCGATCTCGTTCATGCAAGGGAACGTCGGCCGGCTGTTCACCGAGTTCGGCTTCGTGCTGGCCGCCGCCGTCGCCTTCTCCAGCGTGGTGGCACTGACGCTGGCGCCGATGCTGTGCTCCAAGTGGCTGAAGCCGCGCAGTTCCGGCGGTCGTCTGCTGAACGTGACCGAGCGGTGGTTCGATCAGCTGTCCGCCGGCTACCGCTGGCTGTTGGAGAAGGCACTCAAGGCGCCGGTGCTGGTCCTCACCGGCGCGCTGATCACCGCCGGGGCGTCCTTCCAGCTGTTCCAGATGCTGCCCCAGGAACTGGCGCCGACGGAAGACCGCGGCGTTTTCATCGTGCCGAGTCGGGCGCCCGAGGGCACCACGCCGCAGCATACCTTCCGCAGCGTCGAGGCGGTCGAGGCGGTGCTGCGGCCGTACCGTGACGAGACCGGCGAGGTCGAACGGATTTTCTCCATCGTCGGCTGGGGTGGCATCGGCAACCGCGGCTTCACCATCGTCCGGCTCAAGGATTGGAGCGAACGCGACCGCCGGCAGCAGGATATCGTCGATGAAGTGTTTCCCGGCCTTCAGCAAATCCCGGGGGTCCGTGCCTTCGCCATCAATCCGCCGGGGCTCGGCCAAAGCGCCTTCCGCCAGCCGGTGCAGTTCGTCATCGGCGGGCCGGACTACGCGAGCGTCCGCGACTACCGCGACCGCATCCTCGAGCGGGCCAGCGAGAACCCGGGCCTCGTCAACGTCGACTCGGACTACCAGGAAACCCGCCCGCAACTGCTGGTACGGATCGACCGGGAACGGGCGGCCGACCTTGGCATCGGGGTGGAACAGATCGCCCGGACCCTGCAGACCATGGTCGCGTCGCGTGCGGTCGGGACCTACATCGACCGCGGCCGGGAGTACGATGTGCTGGTGCAGGCGCGGCCGGAAGACCGGGTGAGCCCGAGCAACCTGGAGAACATCTTCATCCGCAGCGGCGGCGGCACCCTGATCCCCCTGACCAGTCTTGTCACCACGGAGGAGGTGGGCGCTCCGCCCCGGTTGAACCGGGTCGACCGGTTGCCGTCGGTCACCATCACCGCGTCCCTGGCGCCGGGCTACGATCTCGGCAGCGCTCTCAACTATTTCGACCGCATCGCCGCCGAGGAGCTGCCGCCGCAATCGCGGATCACATACCTGGGGCAGTCGCTGGAGTTCAAGGAGACGTCAGGTGCCATCTACCTCACGTTTGCGCTGGCGCTGGTCATCGTGTTCCTGGTGCTGGCGGCGCAGTTCGAGAGCTTCATCCACCCGCTGGTGATCATGCTGGCGGTGCCGCTTGCCGTCACCGGTGGCCTGGGCGCGCTGCTGCTGACCGGCAACTCGCTCAACATCTACAGCCAGATCGGCATGATCCTGCTGATCGGCCTGATGGCCAAGAACGGCATCCTGGTGGTGTCATTCGCCAACCAGCTCCGGGACGAGGGTCTGTCCGTCCGGGATGCCATCATTCGCGGCTCCGAGCTGCGGTTCCGCCCGATCCTGATGACCGCGATCTCCACCGTGTTCGGCGCCCTGCCGCTGGTGCTGGCTGCGGGTGCCGGGGCGGAGAGCCGTGCCGCCATCGGCACCGTGATCATCGGCGGCCTTGGCTTCGCGACCATCCTGACGCTGTTCGTGGTGCCGGTGCTCTACGATCTGATGGCGCGGTTCACCCGCCCGGCTGGTGCGATCGCCGAGCGGCTTGCCGACTTGCAGCTCGATCGGCGACAGCGTCCGGCGGCGGGCGAGTAGGCTTCCGGCCGACCGGTCTCAAGTCCCCTCGAACACCGCGCGGCATTGCGGCGGCAGATCGGACAGGCCGATCACCCGTCTCGGTGCCTTGCGGGCGTCTTCCAGGGCTTGGCGCGCTTCGTCGGTGAACCACCAGGCGAGCGAGGCATCGCAGCCGTCGCCGGCGGGGAGCGGTGCCTGCTGCACGCAGCCGGCGCTGTCCGCCGGGCAGGTCAGACGCACGTGGAAGTGGGAGTCATGACCCCACCACGGACGGATCGTGCGGAGCCAGCCCCGATCGCCGCCTTCGCTGTCGCAGAGAGCCTGCTTGATTGCCGCATTGACGAAGATGCGATCGACTTCCGGCTGTGTCGCGGCGGCCTTGAGCAGTCGCCGCTGCGCCTCGCCCCAGACCGAATGGTCGACCGTCCTGCCATTCGCCGCCACCATGGACACGGCGGAAAGCGTCTCCCGGGCATCATCGCTGATCCCGCCGGCGGGGGCAGGGCGGAACCAGATATCGACGTCGAGGCCGGTCTGATGGCTGGCGTGGCCGGTGCGCATGGGACCGCCCCGCGGCTGTGCCAGATCACCCACCAGGATTGGGCCGATGGCGTTGGCCTGGGCGTACCGGCCGAGGTCCTCGACGAAAGCGACCAGGCGGGGGTGGCCGTAATAGCGTTCCCGCGACGGGCGCATGGCGTGGTAGCCGGGGCCATCCAGCGGCAGTGCGACCGCGCCTTCGAGGCAGCCGAGGGCATGCCCTCCGAACACGCGGGGGCTCCCCTGGGTGGGACCGGCAACCCCGCCCCAGTCCACCGGTCCGGCCGCGGCATGCCCGGCCAGCCCGGCCGAGATGACCATCATCACCAAGACAAAAACGCTTCGAACCTTGCCTTCAGCCATCATCGGTTCCCTTCGGGATCCCGGTTGCCGTGACGTCCGGGAAGTTTCTTCGCCAGGGGGATACCCGCGTCGCCGCCGCATGATTCGGCCGCGGTAAGAGATCGCTTGAGTGCACACGCAAGGTGGTGTTTCGTTAGCATGACAGTTCCGCCAGTCGGGCCGTTGGTCCGGCGGCGGAAAGTGTATCCCGGCCGGCGAAGGCTCGTCCACGGGCGTTCACCGCCGGGTCCGGGGACTGCCGGAGAACCGGCAGCCGGTCCAATCAGAACCAGCGTGCAAGGGAGGCAGCCGCCAATGTGGCAGCAACATCCGGACATCCCGTTTCCGGCCGATGAGACGGCAGCGATCTGGCGGTTCATGTCGGTCGCCGGCCTCGTCGATCTGCTCGACTCCGCGGCGCTCGCGTTCAGCCGGCTGGACAGCCTCGACGACCCGTTCGAGGGCCAGGCCACGGCGATGGACTATGTCAAGTCGGTGCTGCCGGAGCAGGTGTTCCGCGCGGCCGGCGGCGCGCCGCCGGAGATCCGGAACAAGCTGGACCAGTGGCGGGTTCAACAGGCCCACGAGATGGAACAGAAGCAGGCGATCGCCCTGCTGAAACGGATGCCTTTGGCGGAGACCTGCTGGGTGAGCTGCTGGCATCAGGTCGAGGAAGAGCGGGCAGGTCTCTGGCGACTTTACCACCCGGCCGGCAAGCCGGTGGCGGTGTGCTCGACGGTCGGGGCGCTGCGCGATGCGCTCCGCGACGACGCCGGGCATACGGTGTCGATCGGCCAGGTCCAGTATGCCGAGGGCGCGCAAGCGGCTTGGTCCCCCATTGCACAGGCGATGGTGAAACACCGGGCGTTCGGCGAGGAGCGGGAGATTCGCGCCATCATCGCGCCCGCTGCCGGAAGCGCCAACGGCCTCGGGCCGGTGGTGAGGGTGCCGGTGACCCTGGGCACCCTGGTGCAGGCGGTCCGCTTTTCGCCGGTGGCGGAGCCATGGCAGGTGGAACTCGGCCGCCGACTGCTCGCCCGCTTCGGCCTGGTCGCCGACTGCGGCCAGTCGGCGCTGCATGCCCACCCCGCATTCATGCCCTCGGTGGCCTGAGCCCGGTCGGCAACGGCCGCCGCGCGGCGGGGTGACGAGATGCTTGCAAACCCGGCGCAACCGCCTAAACTTCGCATTTCGGACGTCAGTGCCGCGCGGGCGTAGCTCAGGGGTAGAGCGCAACCTTGCCAAGGTTGAAGTCGAGGGTTCGAATCCCTTCGCCCGCTCCA
>REES01000140.1 GCA_007694935.1 Rhodospirillales bacterium | reverse complement strand
AAGGCGCCCGGCCGGGCACACTCTCTCATCCCGCCCGGGCTTTGCCCGTTTCCGGCTTCCTCTGTCACTCTCCGCCGGGGTGATCGACCGCCAGGGGAGTACGGCGGCATGGCCGGCGGCGTGGCGGCGCGAGGTCAGCGGCGTCGCGGCAGGCAACCGGCGGCCGGCGGCGTGTTACGGGGAGGGTTTCGGGGCGTTCGAGGCGCGCAACCCGCAAGGGCAGGGCGCGACTAGGAATGCTCGGGCAGCAAGGCCGGCAAGACCGGTCGGGGAAGCCCCCGCAACGTAATGAAGGGGGGACTTGGTTTCGACAGCGGGGGCCGTGTGGGGGCCCGGAAAAAAAACAAACCAGACCGCGCCGGCCGCGCCAGCGGCCGTTCCTTCTGCAGGACCAGTGAGAAGCCTACGGCGGTGGTCCAGTCCGTTTTCGACCCGAAGCAGACCTTCGCCGGTCTCTGGAACAAAGTCCGCTGCGCGTCACATCTCAACCATGCTCGCACTCGCGCATTGGTTCCAATAGCCACCGTTCGGCACCCCTAACGCGCTATTCTCGCTCAACCGTGACAACCTCGCCGCAAGACTTGAACGTCCCTATCGTTTTCGCTATTGGTGTCGCAACGGGGTCTCCCTTCGCATACGGGCTGTGCAACTGCGGCCTAAGAGCGAACGTCTGGACACATCGAGCGCGCCGTTCGACACTGGGTGGCTGGCGTGATTGGAAGGGAGACCCCGTGCCATCGGTGATGCGTATATTCGGCAATCTCATACCGATCGCAATACCACCGGAACTCGCCGCCGAACCCCCCTTACTAACCCATCTCGGGCTTTCCGCGAAGGAGCTCAAGAAAATCTGGTGGTATCGCGGGCGGATGTACAAGCAATTCTCGATCGCGAAGAACAGTGGGAAGGTGCGCCTGATTACCGCGCCCGACCGGCGCCTAAAGATCCTGCAAAGGAAGCTCGCTCCGCTCCTCGATCAGCTCTATCTGGTCCGCAATCCCGTTCACGGCTTCGTGCCGGCGCGGTCCGTCAAGACCAACGCCGAGGCGCATGGCCGGCGGCGTTACGTAGTAAATCTCGATCTCCAGGACTTCTTTGCGACGATCACGGAGAACCGGATCCGCGGCCTGTTAATTTCGCTCGACATCGACACTCGCGTCGCTGATATAGTCGCACGACTGTCCTGCGTACATGGTCATCTTCCGCAGGGCGCTCCCACTAGTCCCGTCCTCTCCAACATGATTTGCTATCGCCTGGATACCGAGCTGCTGCGGGTCGCGAAGGGCGCGCGCGCGATCTACACACGCTATGCTGACGACATCACCTTCTCGAGCTACCAGCCTCCGGCTCCGCTTTTCGAAGGTGCACTCCCCGCGGTCGGCCGCTTCTCGCCCGAGGTGCTTGCACCGCGCGTGCGCCAGACCTTCGACACCAACGGCTTCACGATCAATCCCGACAAGGCACACTATGCCGATCGCAACTCGCGGCGCATCGTCACGGGGGTTAAGATCAACGCCGGCCTCAACGTCGATCGTCGTTACGTCCGACACATCCGCGCGCTGCTTCATTCGATCGAAACGATGGGGCTCGCAGACGCTCAGGCAAAATATACGGCGACCGGCGGCAAGGGCAGCCTCGCTGCCCATCTCCGCGGTAAAATCTCATACATAACCCACCTGAAGGGCCTGACCGATCCGGTCGTGCGCGCGCTTGCGCTGCGCTACAATAGGAGCCTCGGCCACAGGCCGATCAAGCTCGCCCCCACCATTGAGGAGCGCCGCGAGCGGTCCATCTGGATCGTTGAGAATTCGGCCAAGGCCGGCAAACAAGGCACCGCCTTCTTCCTCAAGGATGTCGGCTTGGTAACGGCCGCGCACTGCGTTGAAGGCGACAGCGACATCACCGTCTATCATCCTACCAAGCCTACCAACCATGCCAAAGTCACTGTGCTGAAGCGATGCAAGCATCGAGATCTCGCGATTCTCGGCCATACCATCCACGAGACCGACTATTTCGAGCTTGAGCCCACCGATCACGTAGTCGTCGTCGGTGATTTCGTGATCGCCTACGGCTATCCCGGCTACGGACCGGGCGACAAAATTAATGTCCGGGGCGGCTCAGTGACATCCCTCCCGATGAAGAGTGCGGTCCACATTATCGAGGTCGACCAGGAACTCGCGCCGGGCATGTCGGGCGGTCCCATCCTCGACGCACGTGGCGACGTTATCGGCATCGTCCACAAAGGCGGTCCGGATGAAGGGCGCCAGCTCGCCGTTCATCTCGACGAGCTGCAGACATGGGTACAGGAATGACGCCGGCAGGTCCATGGCAACGGATGCGTGGCCGTGCCGTGTCATGAGGATCCTGTCGCGCGACTAGGTGCCGCTCAGCGATGTCGAGATCTGCCTCTTCAAAAGACTGCTCAACTGACGCAAGCTGCTCAAGCTCAATCAGCAGCGCATCATCGCCTATTTCTCATTCCCCGCGCGCATCGTCCACCACAATGTCGATTTCGCGCGGGACAAAAACGCCTCAGTTTTGCCCGAAAAGGCCTACGCGAAGAGCCCTTCAGCGACATTCGAGCAATGCGCAGCGAGGAGGACTTTGTCGCAGGCGCAGCAACGCGCTCGGTGATCTGGGAAACCGACGGACTCGTGGTCTGGGCGGCCGATCATCTCGCCACAGTCGAAGACTATTTGGAAGGCCCCACCCAGTATATGAGGGGGCTAGAACGGAATCTCGATAAATTGCACTTCAATTGGGAAATCGTAAGAAAGCGTCCCTTCGGAGGTCGCGATTTCTACTGTCACGATTCCTTTTGAGGTATATTCATCTTTTTGTTCTTCACCAGAAAATTTTGACCAAAACTGACGCTTGAACTGTATTTTTTCCTGCGAGAACGCATTTGGGGAAAGCCTTCTGATGCTGGGGGTAATCAGATTTCGCTTTAACTTCTCCGTGCTGTCTGGATTCCACGGACAATCGCTTCCATTGACACTTAGCGTCCAGACTTTCGTGGTCTTTATGTATATTGCTTCAATTTCAGGGCTGCGTCGCGTTGAGTTGTTCTTGAGGTCAAGAACGAAGTCAAACGTTCCATGGTGAAAATATTCGGTTCTCTCCAGTAGACCGCTACTCGAGCGGACGCTTGCTGTAATGCTTTCTGATTTTTTCTTTTCTGTCTCCATTTTCATCCATTTAATTTTTGGAATAATCTGCATCTTGAGATCCTCAATGGAGCCATCATAAACAACATGAGGATGATGCTTCAGATCAAACGGAATGTCCGCGACGCTTTGGGTAATGAGCGCGCACATCTTTCCCTTCGCGTGAGCATAGCCAACTTCATAGAAAACATTAGGATTTCTACCGGTCATTTCAGCTATTATGAAATCACTATTTTCAATCTGTCTATATACTCTTTCAAGAATAGTCTCGCTGAAATGTTGCTCATCAACACGCTCCGCCACCACGTCAAGCTCTTCCGCTGTCTGCTTTATTCCAAATTTATAGATATCTGAAAAGCCGGAGTCGAATGGCATGAGGACAAAACAAAATGGCTTGTAGCTGGACATTGATATGACGCCTCATTCGTAAGATTTCGATTTGTACAAAAACTATAGACATTTTTTTCAACGGACAAACCATGCCGAGCGCACGACAGGTGGACGCCTTACGAGCGTGGTCTTGGTCGACATTTCCTCCCCCCTCTTGGTCGGGCATGCGGCGACTGCGAACAGAAATCGAGTACATGGAGCGAAGGTCTGCAATGTCCCGCATCGCTGCCGATCGACTGGGACAAAAACATCTGGTCATAAGTGATGGGACAAATACAGTCGTTTCTGTCCGCTTGCTCCACCCTACGCCAAACCAAGGGGTTGAGCGGGACAAAGCCCTCGGGCGGAACCACGCAGCGACGCCACACAGTTCCGTCACGTCGCGCACGCCTTCGCGCGTCCAGACATGATCGCGCAGCAGGAGCGGCTTGAGATCATCGGCGGACGGACGCATCGTGTTCCGCAAGCGAGGCAGCCGTTCCGCCGTCGTTGCTCTCGTACGCAAGCATGCTGGTTGTGTCGTTGCGATGGAAGCCTGCTGCGCTGCGCTGGATCGGAATCGACGGCCAACATCCGTCGGAAGGTCGTCTCGCATCGCCATGCTCACCCGCCGCATGTCACGCCTCCCAGGTAATGCCCTTCGGGAGCACTTCTGGTGAGGCAACGACTTCATCTTCGGCAACAATCTTAATGAGGCAATTCGGCGGGCACGATGGTTGTCGCGCCAAGTGGTTTAGGAAACGGCAAGAGGGCCGGGCGAAGCCAAGTGTGTGACGTTCATGCCGTCCACATCCTGCTCATGATCGCCCGCTCCTTGGCCCCCAAGGCGTGGGCATCGATCACGGTGGGGGTGAGTTGGGCGTGGCCGAGCCACTTCTGCACCATCCAGCCACTTCTGTACCATATTCAGCGGCACGCCTGAACTGACCGCCTGCACGCCGAAGCCGTGACGCAAGCCCCTTCGGGCTCGCCTGCGGGCCCGCTATCCCGGCGCCAGCCGCGCGGCCACCGTGTCGGCGATGGCGAGGCAGGCGGTCAGGCCGGGGGATTCGATCCCGAACAGGTTGACCAGGCCCGGCACGCCGTGGCTCTCCGGCCCCTGGATGACGAAATCCGCCGGCGGCTCCCCCGGCGCCTGCACCTTGGGCCGCACCCCGGCATAGGCCGGGTGCAGGCGGTCGGCGGCCAGATCCGGCCAGTAGCGGCGGATGGCGGCGGCGAACGCCGGAATGCGCCCGGGATCGACGCCGTAGTCCACCGCCTTTACCCATTCCACATCGGGGCCGAACCGCCCCTGCCCGCCGAGATCAGAGGTGAAGTGGATGCCGAGCCCGGCCCCGCCGGGTACGGGATAGACCAGGTGCCGGAACGGCGCCCGGCCCGCCAGCGCGAAGTAGCTGCCCTTGGCATAGTGGGTGGCGGGAACCCGGTCCGCCGGAAACCCGGCGAGCGATCGGGCCAGCTGGCTGGCGTGGAGCCCGGCACTGTTGACCACCGCCCGGCAACGGAGAGTCATCGGCTCGGCGCCCCCGACCTCGAGGATGATGCCGTCCGGGCCGACCCGCCCGCCGGTCACCGGGCTGTTGAGGGCCAGCGCCGCACCCGCCGCCTCCGCATCGCCCTGCAGGCCCAGCATCAGGGCATGGCTGTCCAGGATGCCAGTGGAGGGCGACAGCAGCGCCGCCCGGCAGGCCACCGCCGGCTCCAGCGCCTTCACCTGCGACGCGTCCAGGAAGCGGAGATCGGCGACGCCGTTGGCGCGGGCGCGGGCCGCGATCCCGGCCAGCGCGTCCACCTCCGCCTCCGTTGTGGCAACGATCAGCTTGCCGAGCCGGCGGTGGCCGATGCCGCGATCGGCCAGGTAGGCGTAAAGGCGGTCCCGCCCCGTGCGGCACAGTCGTGCCTTGAGGCTGCCGGGCGTGTAGTAGATGCCGGCGTGGATCACCTCCGAGTTGCGGGAGCTGGTGGCGGTGCCGATGGCGTCCGCCGCCTCGATGATCACCACCTCCCGCCCGGAGAGCGCGAGCGCGCGGGCGCAGGCGAGGCCGATCACCCCGGCACCGATCACCGCGCACTCGATACGTTCGGCCATGGCCGCCTTGCCTCCCCTCGCGATGCCGGCAGCGCCGCAACGTCGCTCCTGAAACTCACCGGAGTGTGATCGGGCGCGCGGTTGCGGGCAACCGGCTGCGTCCAAAGGTGCCAGACGGCATCCGGGCACACGATGATGTGGGAGAACGCGCATGAGATCGATCAACCGGCTCGCGGTGATGGCGCTGGTCTTGGCGGGGATCCTGCTGGCGGCCGGCCTGGCCCAGGCCCAGCCGCAGGCCTGGGTTCGCGAGTGGCCCGACACCGACTTCTCCAAGAGCAGCGTCGACTTTGCCGAGATCCTGTCGGGCGGCCCTCCCAAAGACGGCATCCCGTCCATCGACAACCCCCGGTTCCGCCCGGCCGCCGAGGTCGACGACCTGGATGCCCAGGAGCCGGTGATCGGATTGATGATCGCGGGCGATGCCCGGGCCTACCCGCTCCGCATCCTGACCTGGCACGAGATCGTCAACGACGTGGTCGGCGGCGTGCCGGTGGCGGTGACCTACTGCCCGCTCTGTAATGCCGCCATCGTGTTCGAGCGGGAGGTGGAGGGCCGGGTGCTGGAGTTCGGCACCACCGGCAAGCTCCGCCATTCCGACCTGGTGATGTATGACCGCGAGACCGAGAGCTGGTGGCAGCAGTTCACCGGCGAGGCCATCGTCGGCGCGCTCACCGGGACGAGCCTCACCATGGTGCCGGCGCGGCTGGAATCCTGGGAACGGTTCAAGGCGCGGGCGCCGGAGGGCCAGGTGCTGGTTCCGCGGAGCGAACGGTTCCGCGACTACGGCGTGAACCCGTACGTCGGCTATGACACCGCCCGGGCCCCGTTCCTCTATCGGGGGCCTTTGCCGGAGGGGATCGAGCCGATGATCCGGGTGGTGGTGGTGGACGGCGAGGCCTGGAGCCTGCCGCTGCTGAGGGAGCGGGGGACCATCCAACAGGGTGACCTCACCCTGTCCTGGGTCCCGGGGCAGCGTTCCGCCCTGGACACCCGGATCATCGCCGAAGGCCGCGACGTCGGCAACGTGGTGGTGCAGCGGGGCAGCGGCGACGCCGCCCGCGACGTGGTGCACGATGTCACCTTCGCCTTCGTCTTTCATGCCTTCCATCCCGACGGGGTGATCCACACCCGGTAGGCAGGGACGCGGAGCTCGGCGGCACACACGGTTGAGGCATCTTTGGCCAGAGTGGTGGACAGGGACATGGTCTGTTCTAACTCAACAGGGTAGAAAGGGGTTCGAGGTCACTTGAGGGACAGCCGACCGGGCAGCGCAGATGAGCAGCGACAACAGCCGCACGCCTTCGCGCCCATCGTCCACCACCGAGGTGGACGCGTTCCTCACCAGGCTGGCGGCGACGCCCTCGGCCAAGCCTGCCGGCGGCCGCGGCCGGCTGATCTTCGCGCTGGACGCCACCGCCAGCCGTCAGCCGACCTGGGACCGGGCGGCGCAAATCCAGGGAGAGATGTTCGTGGCCACCGCCTCGCTGGGCGGCCTTGAGATCCAGCCCTGCTTCTATCGCGGCTTCGGCGAGTTCCGGGCCGGCCCGTGGCTTGGTGAGGCGGCGCCGCTGCTGCGCCTGATGACCTCGGTGACCTGCGCTGCCGGCGAGACCCAGATCCGGAGGGTGCTGCGCCACGCCGTCAACGAAACCCGGAAGCGCCGGGTCAACGCCCTGGTGTTTGTCGGTGACTGCATGGAAGAGGATGTCGACCGCTTGGGGCAACTGGCCGGGGAACTCGGCGTCCTCGGCCTGCCGGCGTTCATGTTCCACGAGGGCCGTGATGCGGTCGCCGAATACGCCTTCAAGCAGGTGGCCCGGCTGTCGGGCGGCGCCTACTGCCGGTTCGATCACGGCAGTGCCAAGACGCTGCAAGAACTGCTGAGCGCTGTCGCCGTCTTTGCCGCCGGCGGCCGCCCGGCGCTGGAGGACCTTGCCGCCCGGCAACGGGGCGAGGTGCTCAGGATCGCGCATCAGATGAAGGGTCGCTGATGCGGTGATCGCGTACGCCCTGCTCGGGATCGCGCTGCTGGTCGGGATCCTGCTGATCCTTCGCTGGTTCGTCAGTGCCGATCCGAAAGCCGTGCTGCGCGCCGGCAAGTGGCTGGCGCTGAGCGGCGTCTCCGCGCTGGCCGTGGCGCTCGCGGTTACCGGGCGGCTGCAGTGGATCCTGGGCGCCGCGGTGGCCCTGCTGCCGTGGCTGGTGCCGCTGATCCGCACCGCCCGCACCGCCAAGACATTCAGCCGCATGGCCGGCCTCGGCGGCGGCGGCCAGAGCTCTGACGTCGAGACGCGCTTTCTCCGTATGACCCTGGACCACGATACCGGCCACCTCGACGGGGTCGTCCGCGAAGGCCGGTTCGCCGGGGCGCAACTGAGCGACCTGGACCTGGATGCGCTCATGGAGCTTTTGGGCGCTTGCGCACGGACCGATCCTCAGTCGGCGCGGGTTCTGGAAGCCTACCTCGACCGCGCCCAACCGGACTGGCGGTCCGGCCACCGTGACGAGACCGGCGGCCGGGAACGGGATGGCACTGGTGCCGGCGGCTCGGACCGGGGCGGCCCGATGACCCGGGAGGAGGCCCTGGCGGTGCTGGGGCTCCAGCCGGGCGCCGACGAGGCGGAGATCAAGGCGGCCTATCACCGCCTGATCGCTGCGCTGCACCCGGACAAGGGGGGGTCCAATTACCTGGCTGCCCGGATCAACGAGGCGAAACGAACCTTGCTGGGCCGCTGACACGGACCGCCGCGCCTCGATCCCGCCCACCAGGCCGAGATTTCCCACTGGCGCAGTGCGCCGGGCCGTGGTAGATTATTGCAATGCGAAATGACCTAACAATGCACAGGAATGACGATCGGACGGGTATCATGATGCCACAATTCCACTGGACCGAAGCCATGAGCGTCGGGGTGGAACCACTTGATGCGGATCACCGCTGCCTTGTCCGGATCATCAACCTGTTGCGCAACGTTGAGGCATCGCAGCGAAGCGCGGAACATGTCCATACTGTGCTGGACACCTTGAAGCTGTATGGCCGCCACCACTTCAAACGGGAAGAGCGGATCATGCAGGCGGCACGCTTTCCCGGGATGTCGATCCACCGGGCCGAGCACCAGGGGTTCGTCCGCTACCTGGAACTGCTGCGCAAGCGCTATGCCGGCGAAGGGGATCCGGACATGGCCCGGGAGCTCTATGACTATCTCACCGGCTGGCTGCGGCACCACGTTCTGATCCAGGATTTCGCCTACAAGCCCTATGTCTCGGGCGTTGTCGATGTCAACGCCATTGCCCAGACGGCAGCACCGCCGCTGCCGAACATTGCCGGCCTGACGCTGCAGGTGGTGTAGAGCAGCAGCAACACGGGCCCCCCGGCGCTGATCCGGCTTGCCTGTCCCTGCCGATGGTGCGGCCGCAGCCGGGCTTGTTCGCTCCGATGGCCGCGGCCGGGTGTGTCACCGGCAGCTACAGTTGCGCCAGCATTGCTTCCGCACTGGACTTCTCGTAAGCGCCGCCGGGGTCGAGGTTCAGCGACTTGACCACCCCGTCCTCGACGACCATTGAGAAGCGCTGGCTGCGCAACCCCAGACCCTTGCCGGAGAGGTCCAACTCAAGCCCCAACGCCTTGGTCAGCGCGCCGTCGCCGTCTGCCACCATCATGACGGTGTCGCCGACATTCTGGTCCTTGCCCCACGCGCCCATGACGAAAACGTCGTTCACGGACACGCAGACGATGGCGTCGATGCCCTTGGCCTTGAGTTCATCGGCATGAGCCAGAAAGCTCGGAAGGTGCTTGGCCGAACAGGTTGGGGTGAAGGCACCAGGCACCGCAAACAGCGCCACACGCTTACCGGCAAAAAGCTCATCGGTCGTCACCGGCTCCGGGCCGCTGGTGCCCATACGCATCAGTTTGACCGACGGGATTTTGTCGCCTGCTTGAATGGTCATCGTTCATCCCCTTGTTGTGATCAACCCGTTGTCGACGGCGAAGCCGGAACCAACCGGATCCGGCCGCGACGCGCGGAAGACGGCTGGAGCCATCCGCGATCGAGACCAAGCATGCTCAAAACCGGGGATCACCCCAGGCATCGCCGCATCGACCGCACGCAAGCGAATGCCGGTATGCTGAACTTGCCATCCCGCGTGCCTTCGCCGACATTCCAACCTTTGACATAGAGCAGCCGGCCCGGCAGGTCAAAGCCGTTCAACCCCTCGCCCGGTGCGCCCAGCGCCTTCGGCGTGATCCCCGACCCGGCTCGGGCTAGCTGCGTATTCCGGGGAATTTGAACGGCCGTTCCGGTTCAAAATGAACGGCGGTTCC
>REES01000138.1 GCA_007694935.1 Rhodospirillales bacterium | reverse complement strand
CGGACTCCAGGCCGCCCGGCGTGTCCATGCGCAAGACCACCACCTCGGCCCCCTGCTCCGCCGCGCGATCGATGCCGCGCACGATATAGTCGCTGGTCGCCGGGCCGATCGCTCCCTCGATCTCGAGCACGATGGCGGGACCCCGCGCCTCCCCTTGCTGGGCGTGGGCAAGACCGAGCATGGCGAGACCGACGACCAGCATCAGGGCGAACAAACCGAGCCGTCGGCACTGGTATGGTCTCGGCCGGACCGAGCGGAAGGGCATCATCACGATCGTATCAATCCTTCAGCAAGTCTGCCGCCACACCGATGGAACCGAGGGCCCCTCGGATCCGCTTCGCTACGGGCGGTCGGCAGCCACATCGAAATACTCCCTGGCGAGCGCATCGAGGCCGGCGCGGTAGTTGGGAAATGCCAGTCGAATATCGAGCGCCTGCTTGACCCGCCGATTGACGACGCGCCGATTGTCACGCCAGAAGCTCTGCGCCATCGGCGACATCAGCGGCGCCGCCTGTTCGAACGGCATCAACGGAGGTGGCTCCCGATGCAATAGCCGACACGCATACTCCACCACTGCCCTCGGCTCCGCTGGCTCGTCATCACAAACATTATATAGGGTTCCTGGTTCCGGACGCGCCATGGAGGCCCTCAGGATCGTCGCGATGTCGACGACGTGGATGCGGGAAAAGACGTGCCCCGGCCGGTCGATCCGGCGTGCGCTGCCGGAGAGCACCTGGTCAAGGGTGCTGCGCCCCGGCCCATAGATGCCGGCAAGTCGGAAAATGTGCACAGGGAGGCCATGCGCCCGGTGCAGCGACAGCCATGCCTGCTCGCTCACCACCCGCCGGTGACCCCGCTCCGATGACGGATTGACCGGCGCCGACTCGTCCACCGCCGCCCCGCCCGTATCACCGTAGACCCCGGTGGTGGAGAGGTAGCCGATCCAGCGCATGCCGGCCATGGCCGCAATGTCGGTACCATGGTGGTCGAGGACAGGGTCGCCAAAGGCATCCGGCGGCACCGAACTCAGCAGGTCGGTCACGGTGGCGAGCGCCTGCTCCGCCGCCGGCAGCGGCCGGTCGCGATCGAAGATCATCGCCCGGATGCCGCGCCCGGCGAGGGCTTGACGCTTGCTTTCGGAGCGGCAGGTGCCGGAGACGCGCCACCCTTCCTGGAGTAGGCGTTCGGCCAGGGTGGCCGCACTGTACCCCAGTCCGAAACAGAAGAGATGCGGAGCGCTACCGGCCGAGGGGAGGCTAGTCACGACGCGGTATCTCCCGTTGCGCGGTCCCCGACTGTCTCAGAAGTCCAGATCGGCATAAGCAGGCGGCGGCGGCATGCCGGGGACGCTATCTGCCAAAAGGGACCGGAAGCTGGGTCGAGACTTGATCCGGGCGTACCACTCCTTGGCGCCCGGGTGGCCCTCCCACGGCACCGAGCCCAGGTAATCGACACACGAAAGATGGGCCGCCGCGGTCAGGTCGGCGAGGGTCAAGCAATTGCCGGCGAGCCACAGCCTGCGGTCCGCGAGGTAGCCGATGTAATCCAGGTGGGTGTGGATGTTGGCTTGGCCGGCGCGGATGGCGCCCGAATCCGGCTGGCCCACGCCACTGAGGCGCTTGACGATCTTTTCCCCCACCAGGTTGGCGGTGACCTCGGCGTCAAACTTGCGGTCGAACCAGGCAACCAGGCGGCGCGTTTCGGCCCGCGCCTCCGGCGTGGCGCCGAGCAGGTTGGGCTCCGGCGCGACCTCGTCCAGATACTCCGCGATGGCGGTGGCATCGGCCAGCACGCGCTCGTCCGGCTCGATCAGGACCGGCACCTCTCCGGCCGGGTTGAGCGCCAGGAAGGCACGCCGACGCTGCCACACCGGCTCCACCTCCAAGGTGAAGGCAAGGTGCTTTTCGGCGAGCACCAGGCGCACCTTCCGGCATGCCGGCGACAGCCATAGGTGGTAAAGAGTCCGCATGCCAAGTCAATGGCACGGAAGCCGGCGTTCTGCAACCGGCGTCGCGATCGGGCAGTGATTGCCGGCGAAAGGCGGCGGCCCTGCGGCAAATCGCGCGCGGGCGGATTGACCCCACCGCACCGGCCCTTCCTATAATGCCCACTGGTGGGGCGGTCGTCAGCGGGGCCGTGGTCTTCGCGTGTAGTGCCTTGGGAGCGATGGTAGCAGCAAGGACACCAGTTCGATCGGCGCAGGGCCTGGTGAGGCGGCTTTTCAGGCCCTTGACGGGCGCGATGATCCTGGTCGTCGCCGGGTCGGCGGCCATTGCGACGGCCAGCGCGGACGGCGGGTCAGGCGGCCTGCCGCTACCGCGATTCGTCAGTCTGCGCGCCGACGAGGTGAACCTTCGTGCCGGACCCGGCACCCAGTATCCGGTGGAATGGGTCTATCGTCGACGCATGCTGCCGGTGGAGATCGTCGCCGAACACCACAACTGGCGGCGGATCCGCGACTGGCAGGGAGACGAGGGTTGGGTTCACCGGAGCCTGTTGGTCGGCCGCCGCAGCATCCTGGTGACCGGCGGTGTGGCCGAGGTACGGGCCACGACCGATCCCGGCAGCCGCAGAATCGCCCGGGTGGAGCCGGGCGTGAGCGGGCTGCTGATCGCCTGCCCCGACCCCGGGCCCTTCTGCCGGGTGCGATTCGGACGGACCGAGGGATGGCTGGCTCGCTCCGAGTTCTGGGGCGCCTACCCCGGAGAGGTCGTCCGCTGATTCGGAAACGGGGCGCGACGGCGCGGGTCAAGTTCCGACGATTGCCGCCTATTGATCGTCGAGATCCGCCGCCAACGCCTCTCGAACCGGCTCCGGCAGGGCCGCCATGTGGTCGTAATTGGGGTGGGCTACCGCCAGGACGGCCCGGGTTCCCGGCCGCCTGAACGCCCGTGCCTGCTCCGGCGTGAACGGGAACTTGACGAAGTGCACGGACGAGGTCTTGCCCTCTTCCGTTGTCCGCTCAACGTCGCCCTCCGGCACCGCGGCGACGGTGGCGCCATCGAAGCTGAGCGACAGGGTTTCCTCGATGCCGCCGAGCCCGGCCAGCACCCGGGCACGCCGTGCCGGTTCCTCGATCTCGATCATCATGGTGGCGACCAGGTTGGTACCGTCCGGAATCAGCGGGGCGTAGGCGCTGAGCTCGTCCTCCACCTGGGCCTCGCCGCCCTTTTCGATCCTGAGCATCTCGTGGATCTGGTGCCAGATGGTGTCGAAATTCTCGAAGTAGAAGGTGACGTCGGGTCCGACCGAGATCCGGCGATTGCGCTTCAAGGCAGTGACGGCGGCACGGCGCTGATCGCGGACCTTCTCGTAGGCATCGAGGGACATGATGTCGTCCCGGCTGATCGCGCGTTTGCTCATGGCGGGCAGCTCCGTTCTGGGGTGGCGCCTAAAGGCCGTAGGCGCGGGCCATGATCTGGATGGGATGATGGCAGGGCGCCACCGCGGGCGGCGCTCCAGCCTGGTGCTCCATCATCTGGATGATGTGGTCGCGGGCCAGGGGGCATTCGGAGACGACGAACGCGGTGCCATTCTCCACCGCCTGGCGCGCGACCGGACGGCCGACCTTGAGCGCCACCTCGAAATTGTCCTTCATCACCCCCCACGAACCGCCATGGCCGGAGCACCGCTCGATCACCTTGATGTCGGTGTCCGGGAGCAGCCGCAGCAGGTCGGTGGCCTTCTGACCCATGTTCTGCGCCCGGGCATGGCAGGCGATGTGCACCGTAACCCCCCCTTCGAGGGGCTTCATGCCGTCCGCGAGCCCCTCCTTGCGGGCAATGTCCACGACGTATTCCGCGGCATCGAAGGTTGCCTGGCTCAACACCTGGATCGCCTCGTCATCGGGCTCGATCAGCGGCCATTCAAACTTCAGCATCAGGCTGCAAGACGGCACCAGGGAGACCACGTCGTAGCCCTTGTCGACCCAGGGGCGCAGAGCGCCGGCGACCTTTCGGGCGTTGGCGGCCACGCGGGCGAGATCACCATGCTCCAGCTGCGGCATGCCGCAGCAGGCGGGATAGGCCACCTCCGTCTCCACACCGTTGCGGGCCAGCACACCCCGCAGCGCCGTGCCAATGTCCGGGTTGTTGTAGTTGGCGAAACAAGTGGCATAGATCACCGCCTTGCGGCCGTACGCCGGCGCCTCCCGATTGACCTCGGGCGCGGCCTTCTTGGCGCGGGCGGTCAACGTCCGGCCGTGGTACCGGGGCAGCGCCGCGTCCCGATGGACATGGGCGATGCGTTCCAACAGCGGACGGGTCACGGCGTTGCCACGCTTGGATGCCCAGTTGGCGAGGGGAGCTGCGTGCGAGGCCAGCCGGCCGTTGCGATCGGTCTCGGTCAGCTGCCGCTCCACGAACGGCACCCGTCCGTGCTTGTGCTCGAACGCCCTGTACCGCAGCATCAGGTGGGGGAAATCCAGGTCGAACTCGTGCGGCGGCACGTAGGGACACTTGGTCATGAAGCACATGTCGCAGAGCGTGCAGGCATCGACGACCGGCTTGAACCCGTCGCTGGACACCGAGTCGAGTTCGCCGGTGGCGGACTCGTCGATCAGGTCGAACAGGCGCGGGAAGGAATCGCACAGGTTGAAGCAGCGGCGGCAGCCGTGACAGATGTCGAAAACACGGCGCAGCTCCGCATCCAGCTTTGCCTCGTCATAGTAGTCGGGGTCCCGCCACGGGATGACGTGACGGGTGGGGGCATCCAGACTGCCTTCGCGCATAACGCGTAATCCCTGCCGATCGCCCCGCGGGCGATGCATCAAAGAGGGCTTGAGGACTCAGACCAAGCAGAACCGGGGCCGGCCGGCACGCCGCCGGCCCCAAGGTCGGCCGGTCGACGACCGGCCGCTCCCGCCGGGGAGTTACTCCATGGTGTCGAGCGCCTTCTGGAACCGGCCGGCATGGGACCGCTCGGCCTTGGCCAAAGTCTCGAACCAGTCGGCGATCTCCTCGAAGCCTTCCTCGCGCGCGGTCTTGGCCATGCCCGGATACATGTCGGTGTACTCGTGCGTCTCACCGGCAATGGCGGCCTTCAGGTTCTCCGACGTCACACCGATCGGCAGGCCGGTCGCGGGGTCCCCGACCTTCTCGAGAAACTCGAGATGGCCATGGGCATGCCCGGTCTCGCCCTCGGCGGTCGACCGGAACACGGCAGCGACATCGTTGTAGCCTTCGACGTCGGCTTTTTGCGCGAAATAGAGGTAGCGCCGGTTGGCTTGCGACTCGCCAGCAAACGCTTCCTTCAGATTGTCCTCGGTCTTGGAACCCTTGAGATTTGGCATCATTCGCTCCTTCACCCTGACAAACACAGCGCCCACCTCCGGGCGCATCCCACCCTTCACACTATCACTATGCGACTCGCCGCAAGCCCGTGTCAAGCAGCCTTTGAACGAGTCTAAACTCGCTCGCAACCCTCTGATAGTAAGAAAGATTATCGTTTGGGCGGGGGCCTGCCATCGCGCACGCGTACGATCACGTCGACGCGAGTGACGGTGGTCCCTTCCGGCGGCGGCGGCAGTTCGGTCACGGTCACCCGTTCCGCCGGGATGTCCCGCAACTGGCCGGACGCTTCGAAGAAGAAATGATGATGTTCGCTGATGTTGGTATCGAAGTAGGACCGGGTGCCATCGGCGAGGATTTCCCGCAGCAGGCCGGCCGCAGTGAACTGGTGCAAGGTGTTGTAGACGGTGGCAAGCGACACGTTGACCCCGGCCGCCTCCGCCTCGGCATGCAGCATTTCCGCGGTCACGTGGCGATCGCCGTTCTCGAACAGCAGCTTGGCGAGCGCCAGCCGCTGCCGCGTCGGCCGCAGGCCGGCATGGCGGATAAGGTCGAGAACCCTGGTGAACGGACGTTCGCTCATCATATCAGTTACATGATCCTACCCGGCTGGGGTGACAAGTGTCCACCGCCCGGTTTCGACCGCCGGGACGACCCGCGGCCCGGGCAACCGGCGAATCGCCGACGCGCACGCTGCCCATACCGGCGGGATCGGAAGCGGATGGTGGGGCGGCAACCCCTTGTGCGGCAAGCGGGTGTGACGCGCCGGGGCGATTGAGGGACGCAGCCGCCGCATTCCCCTGCTATATTCGGTTTCATGAGCGATCCGTTCGAACTCAGCGACCAGCCGTTCCCGGCCGCGCGCGCCGACGGGCCGGCTGCAGCACGATCGTTCCCGGCGAGCGGAAGCACCACGGCCCCGGCGAAGATACCGGCGTTGCAACCGCCGGCCTACCTGGACGCGCTCAACCCGACCCAGCGCGAATCGGTGGAGGCGACCGATGGCCCGGTGCTGGTGCTGGCCGGGGCCGGCACCGGCAAGACCCGTGTGCTGACCACCCGCCTCGCCCACATCCTGGCGCAAGGCAAGGCCCGGCCATGGCAGATCCTGGCGGTCACCTTCACCAACAAGGCAGCCCGGGAGATGCGCGAGCGGGTGAGCGCGCTCGCCGGCGTGCCGGTGGAAGGCTGGTGGCTCGGCACCTTCCACGCCATCGGCGCCCGCATGCTGCGGGCCCATGCGGAGGCCGCCGGCCTCAAGCCCGGCTTCACCATCCTGGATACCGACGACCAGCTCCGCCTGGTCAAGCAGCTCCTGGAGCTGCGCAACATCGATCCCAAGCGCAGCCCGCCGCGGGTGGCGCTCGCCATCATCCAACGCTGGAAGGACCGCGGCCTCACCCCCGACCGGGTGTCCCAGGCCGAGGGCGCGGAGGCGATGGACGGCTTGGCCCTGCCGCTCTACCACGACTATCAGTCCCGGCTCGCCACCGTGAACGCGGCCGATTTCGGCGACCTGCTGCTGCACAACCTCACCCTGTTCCGCACCGCGCCGGACGTGCTGGAACGCTACCAACAGCAGTTCCGCTACATCCTGGTGGACGAGTACCAGGACACCAATGTGGCGCAATACCTGTGGCTGCGGGCGCTGGCCCGGGGGCATCACAACATCTGCTGCGTCGGCGACGACGACCAGTCGATCTACTCCTGGCGCGGTGCCGAGGTCGGCAACATCCTCCGCTTCGAGCATGATTTCCCGGGCGCCCGGGTGATCCGGCTGGAGCACAACTACCGCTCCAGCCCGCACATCCTGGCCGCCGCCTCCGGGCTGATCGCCCACAACCGGAGCCGCCTCGGCAAGACGCTCCGCACCGACCGCGGCGAGGGTGAGAAGGTGGTGGTCCGGGGCGTCTGGGACGGCGACGACGAGGCCCGGATGGTGTGCGAGACGGCGGAGCGGCTGGTGCAGCGCGGCCAACGCCTCTCGGAAATGGCGGTGCTGGTGCGCGCCGGCTTCCAGACCCGGGCGTTCGAGGAACGGATGATCACCGTCGGCATGCCCTATCGGGTGGTGGGTGGCCTTCGCTTTTACGAACGCCAGGAAGTGCGCGACGCCATCGCCTACCTCCGGGTGGTATTCCAGCCCGCCGACGACCTCGCCTTCGAGCGCATCGTCAACCTGCCGAAGCGCGGCCTGGGGGTCGCCAGCCTCCGCGCCGTGCACGCCCTCGCCCGGGCCGAACGCCTGCCCCTCACCGTGGCGGCGGAGCGCCTGGCCGAGACCGATGAGCTCAAGCCGGCGGCGCGCCGGGCGCTCTCCCGGCTTTTGGCCGACATCGCCCGTTGGCGGGACGACGTTCCCCGGGTGCCGGGGCCGGAACTCACCCGCCGGATCCTGGACGAATCCGGCTACACCGCGATGTGGCAGCAGGACCGCAGCCCGGAGGCACCGGGCCGGCTGGAAAACCTCAAGGAACTGGTCTCGGCGATCGAGGACTTCGACAGCATTCCCGGCTTCCTGGAGCATGTCAGCCTGGTGATGGAGAACGACGAGAACGGCACCGCCGACAAGGTGACGTTGATGACCCTGCATGCGGCCAAGGGTCTGGAGTTCGATACCGTGTTCCTGCCCGGCTGGGAGGAAGGGCTGTTCCCCCACCAGCGGGCGCTGGACCAGGGGGGCAGCGCCGCCCTGGAGGAGGAGCGACGCCTCGCCTACGTCGGCCTGACCCGGGCGCGGCAGCGGGCGTTCATCTCCTACGCCGCCAATCGTCATGTCTACGGCTACTGGCAGAACGCCATTCCCTCCCGGTTCATCGGCGAGCTGCCGGAGGATGCGGTGGAGGTGGCGGCGGTGACGGGGCTTGCCGGCGGCGGCGGACGTCTTCGGGACGGATCGGTGGAGCGGCTGACGGAACCATTGGCGGGCGATGCGGTTGATTCGGGTGGGCGCTCGCGCCGCACCGTCCCGGTGATCGAGGGCGTACCGTACCGGAGCACGCCGCGGCCCACCCCCACGGGGCCGTTCCGCCCCGGCCAGCGGGTCCGGCACGGTACCTTCGGCGAGGGCCGGGTGGTGTCGGCCAGCGGCGACGTGCTGGAGATCGCGTTCGACGGCGCCGGCACCAAGCGGATCGTCCGGAGCTTCGTCGAGGCGGTGGCCTGAGCCTGTCACGGAGTGGTGCGTCGTCGCGAGTGCTTGACGTGACCACCTGATGCCGGCCGCTGGTGCGGGCCGGCCGGGTCGCACCTGGACAGGAAACGGGAGCATGCACATGCGGACAGTCAATCTCTCGGCCGCCGCTGCGGTCCTGATCGCCGGCGGCTTGATCGGTGTCGCCGCCGCCGACACCGTCGACATCACCAAGACCGCTGAAGCCCAGATGATCGACCGGGACGGTAACAGCGTCGGCACCGTCACCCTCCGCCAGACCCATCATGGCACCCTGCTGCATGCCCGCCTGCACGGCCTGGCGCCCGGGGTGCGCGGCTTCCACATCCACGAGACCGGGGTGTGCGAACCGCCGGACTTCACCTCCGCCGACGGCCATTACAACCCCACGGGCGACAAGCACGGCTTCCTGGCCGAAGAGGGGATGCATGCCGGCGACCTGCCCAACATCCACATCCCGGAGAGCGGCGAACTGGAGATCGAGGTACTGGCCCACATGGTCGATCTCGATGACAACCTGTTCGACGAGGACGGGTCGTCCATTGTCATCCATGAGGACCCGGACGACTACGAGACCGACCCGGCCGGGGATGCCGGCCCCCGCATCGCCTGTGGCGTGATCGAGCGGTAGCCGCCCCGCATCCGCGCGGTCGCGCGCGGGCTGTTGCAGAACCGACCGGCGGCCGGGTAGCGTGGCGGGGCGAAACCCGCGCCGCCGCCCGGCGCGGGCGGCCTCAGCCCGCTTGGCGACGGAGCGGCGAATGACGGAGCCCAGGCTGGACATCCGGTCTTTCGAGAAGGCGATCGACCGCCTGCAGGAAGGGCTCGACCGCTACCAGCGCGACACCACCGACACCCAGATCCGCGACGGCCTGATCCAGCGCTTCGAGTACACCTATGAACTCGGCCACAAGATGCTGAAGCGCTATCTCGAGGCTACATCCGCCAGCCCCGAGGACTACGACGCCATGCCGTTTCAGGACCTGATCCGCTCCGGCAATGAGCAGGGGCTGCTGCTTGGCGACTGGCCGCGCTGGCGGACGTTCCGCGAGATGCGCAGCAAGACCAGCCATTCCTACAACGAGGAGGTGGCGTGCACGGTGGTGGACGGCATTCCCGATTTCCTCGGCGAAGCGATCCATCTGCGCGATCAGTTGCGGGCGCGGTTGGCATGACCGCCGACGCACCGCCGATCGACGTCCACCCCGACCAGTGGGAGATCGTCCGCCGCATTCTCCATCGCCACGTTCCCGGGCACGACGTCTGGGCCTTCGGCTCCCGCGTCACGGGGACCGCCAAGCCCTACTCGGACCTGGACCTTGCCGTGATCGGCGACCGGCCGCTGCCGCTCGCCGTGAGCGCCGCACTCGCCGAGGCGTTCTCGGACTCCGACCTGCCGTGGAAGGTGGACATCGTCGACTGGGCCACCGCCGACCAGGCGTTCCGCAGGATCATCGAGCACGACAAGGTGGTGGTGCAGCGGGGACGGCGGGAGGTCGATCATGGCGCTTGAGCCGCGGCTGAAGGAACAGTGCGACCACGTCCAGCGCATCGCGGTCGCGCTCGGCACGCCCACCGTGCGCGGCTTCGGCCCCATCGCCCGCGGCAACGTCGCAATGGTGCGGTGACCGGGGAGCCGAACACCGCCCGCTTTCGGCGTCGATCCCGCCCGGGCCCTGCAGGACAAACGGGCCGTCTGCCTGCGCGCGGGCTGTTGCAGAACCGACCGGCGGCCGGGTAGCGTGGCGGGGCGAAACCCGCGCCGCCGCCCGGCGCGGGCGGCCTCAGCCCGCTTGGCG
>REES01000057.1 GCA_007694935.1 Rhodospirillales bacterium | reverse complement strand
GCGGGCAAGCCCGGGACCGAATCAAAGCCTCAGCCGGAAGCGACCAAACCGGCAGCCCCGGCAGCCAAGCCGGCAACGGCCCCGACTCCGCCACCGCAACCGGCGGCCGCCAAGCCGGCGGCCCCGAAACCGGCTGCGAAACCGGCTCCGGCCAAGCCGCTGCCGCCGCTGGCCGCGGACGGCGACATCCACGCGGTGGTGGCGGCAAGCCACCGCGACCCGTTCGGCTTCCTCGGCATGCATGCGCTGACCCCGGAAGGGGATCTGGTGGTGCGCGCGTTCCTGCCCCAGGCGCAGGAGGCGGCGATCATTGATGCCGCGACGGGGGAACGGGTAGCCCCGATGCGCCGCCTGCACGAGGCGGGACTGTTCGCCGGTTCCGTCTCGGGCCGGCCGGCCCCGTTCCGCTATCGGCTCGCGGTGGTCACCGAACTGGGGGAGGCGGTGGTCGATGACGCCTACCGGTTCCCGCCGATCCTGGACGATCGCGACACCCGCCTGCTGAGCGAGGGCAAGCACTGGCGCGCCTTCGCCAAGCTCGGCGCCCATCCGGCGGAGGTCGACGGCATCGTCGGGGTGACCTTCGCGGTGTGGGCGCCGAATGCCTTCCGGGTGGCGGTGGTGGGGGATTTCAACGGCTGGGACGGCCGCTGCCACGGCATGCGGCTGCGCCACGACTGCGGCGTTTGGGAGATCTTCGTGCCGGGCGCCGGCACGGGCCAACTTTATAAGTATGAGATCAAGACCGCCCCCGAAGCGCGGCCGATGATGCGAAGCGATCCGCTGGCGTTCCAGGCGGAGCGCTGGCCCGGCACCGCCTCCATCGTGACCGACCTCAACCGCTACCGCTGGGGCGATCAGGCCTGGATGCAGGCGCGGAAGGACCGCCAACCCGCCAAGGACCCCATCGCCATCTACGAGGTGCACCTCGGCTCATGGCGGCGCAAGCCGGAGGAAGGAGCCCGCTGGCTCACCTACGCCGAGTTGGCCGAGGAGCTTCCGGCCTATGTCAAGGAGTTGGGGTTCACCCATATCGAGCTGCTGCCGGTGAGCGAGTTCAACTTCGAGGGATCGCTCGGCTACCATCCGACCGCCCTCTATGCCCCGACCGGCCGGTTCGGCGATCCGGATGGCCTCCGCCGGCTGATCGACCGCTGCCACCAGGCCGGCATCGGGGTAATCCTCAACTGGGTGGTGGTGCAGTTCCCCGACGAGGCGGACGGGCTCCCCCACTTCGACGGCTCGGTGCTGTACGAGCATCCCGATCCGCGGCAGCAGCGCCATCCCCACTGGAACACCCTGCTCTACAACTACGCCTCCCCACAGGTGGCCAACTACCTGATCGGCAATGCGCTGTTCTGGCTGGAGCAGTATCACGTCGACGGCCTCCGGATCGACGGACTGGCCGCGATCCTCTACCTCGACTACGGCCGCGCCCCCGGGCAGTGGTCGCACAACCGCTACGGCGGCCATGAGAACCTGGAGGCCATCGACTTCCTCAGGCACCTGAACGAAGCGGTCCACCGGGAAGCACCCGGCACCTTCACCGTCGCCGAGGAGGAATCCGGGTGGCCGATGGTGTCCCGGCCGACCTTCGTCGGCGGCCTCGGCTTCGGCTTCAAATGGAACGAGGCTTGGCTGCACGAGGTGCTGCGCCACATGGCGCGCAACCCGATCCACCGGAAATACTATCACGAGGAGCTGACCCACGGCCCGTCCTACGTGTTTCAGGAGAATCACGTGACGCCGGTCTCCCACGGCTTGGTCACCGGCGGCAAGGGGCCCCTGATCGGCCGGATGCCGGGCAGCCACTGGGACAAATGCGCCAATCTTCGTCTGTTTTACGCCCTGATGTACACGCAGCCGGGCAAGAAGCTTCTCTTCATGGGCAATGAATTCGCCCAATATCGCGAATGGAACCATGAGGTCAGCCTCGACTGGCACATGCTGGACGATCCGCTGCACAAGGGCATGCAATCGCTGATCGCCGACTTGAATGCGGTCTACGCGGCGATCCCGGCACTGCATGAGGGTGACTGCGCGGACAGCGGGTTTGCCTGGATCGACTGCAATGATACCGACCAGAGCGTGATCTCGTATCTCCGCCTGAGGGCGGACGACGAACAGGTGGTCGCCGTAGTGTGCAACTTCACGCCGGTGGTCCGCCAGGGCTATCGGATCGGCGTGCCCCATGCCGGCTACTATGCCGAACGGCTCAACACCGACTCGGCCCGATACGGTGGAAGCAACGTGGGCAACGCGGGTGGCATCTGGAGCGATCCTGAGCCGACGCACGGCCGGCCTTGCTCGCTCGCCGTGGTGCTGCCACCCTATGCTGCGGTGGTGCTGGAATACGTGGGGACCCAACCGACAACCGCCGCCGCTGTTGCCGAAACCGCCGGTTCGACCACATAAGGGTCGGTAACCGGTGACCGCTTAGGAAATCTCTGATGCCGACAGCGCTTTATACCCACCCGATCTGCCTGCATCATGAGATGGGCGCTTGGCATCCGGAATCACCCGAACGGCTGAAGGCGATCATGAAGGCGCTGGAAGCCGAGGAGTTCGCCTACCTGGACCGTCGCGAGGCACCCGTCGCCCCTCTGGACGAGATCGAACGGGTGCATGCGCCTTTCTATGTGGAGGCGATCTTCGAGAACGTGCCGCAGCGGGGACACGTGCATCTGGACGCCGACACCGCGATGAACAGCGCCTCCGGCAACGCCGCGCTGCACGCGGTCGGCGGCATCTGCGCCGCCGTGGACGCGGTGGTGAGCGGCGCGGTGCGGAACGCCTTCTGCGCCGTGCGGCCGCCCGGCCATCACGCCGAGGTCTCCCAGGCGATGGGCTTCTGCCTGTTCAACAACGTGGCCATCGCCGCCGAGCATGCCCGCCGCGTGCACGGCCTGGAACGGATCGCAGTGGTGGATTTCGACGTCCACCACGGCAACGGCACCCAGAACTACTTCTTCCGGTACCGCGACCTGTTCTATGCCTCCAGCCACCAGTGGCCGTGCTACCCCGGCACCGGCATGGAGCACGAGACCGGGGTCTATAACAACATCTGCAACGTCCCGCTCCGGCCCGGTGCCGGCTCCGAGGAATTCCGCCAAGCGTACATCGAGCGCATCCTGCCGGCGCTGGACAACTTCCGCCCCGACATGATTCTCATTTCTGCCGGGTTCGATGCCCATGCCCGCGATCCACTCGCCCAGCTTCGCCTCCAGACGGAGGATTTCGCCTGGGTCACCCGGGAGTTACTGGCGATCGCCGAGAAGCGTTGCGGCGGCCGGGTGGTGTCGACACTGGAGGGCGGCTACGACCTGCAGGCGCTCGCCGCCAGCGTCGCCGTCCATGTCAAGGCGCTGATGGGCAGTTGAGCACCACCGCCTGCAAGGAACCGGCCGTGCGCCCCTTGCCTGGTGGTAGCGGCGCCCGTATTCTCCGGCGCATCAGTTGCAGGGGCGGACATGCCGGACGAACAGCCCCCACGGGCGGTTGAGACCCTGAGCTTCGAAGACGCTCTGGCCGAACTCGAGGACATCGTCCGCCGGCTGGAGAGCGGAGCGGCCAAGCTCGACGAGGCCATCGCCGCTTACGAGCGCGGGGCAGCCCTGAAGCGCCACTGCGAGGGGAAGCTGCAGGAGGCCGAAGCACGGGTCGAGCGGATCGTGCTGGGCGCGGACGGCAAGATCACCTCGGGTCCCGCGGACCTGGAATAAAGAGGGGGGACCTTTGGTCGACATCAAGTCGGCTCTCGCCGACAACGCGCGCGCCGTGAATGACTTCCTGGACGGTCTTTTGCCGATGACCTCCGATCCGGAGGCACGGGTGATCGAGGCCATGCGGTATGCCGCAATGTCGGGTGGCAAGCGGATCCGTCCGTTTCTGGTCACCGCGGGCGCGGCGCTATTCGACGTCACCCCATCCTATGCACTCAGGGTCGCAGCCGCGGTGGAGCTGGTGCACTGCTATTCCCTGGTGCATGACGACCTGCCGGCGATGGATGACGATGAGCTCCGTCGCGGCCTGCCGACGGTGCACGTCAAGTTCGGCGAAGCCACCGCCATCCTCGCGGGGGATGCACTGCTGACCCTCGCCTTCGAGGTGCTGGCGCAACCGGCAACCCATTCGGACCCGCGGGTCCGCAGCGACTTGGTGGTCGAGCTTGCCCGCGCCGCCGGGGCCGAGGGCATGGTGGGCGGGCAGATGCTGGACCTGCTGGCCGAGCACCACCGCCTGAGCGAACAGGAGGTGACCCGGTTGCAGCGGCTGAAGACCGGTGCCCTGATCGGCTTCGCCTGCATCTCGGGCGCGATCCTCGGCAAGGCCTCCGATTCCGCCCGTGCCGCGCTCCACGCCTATGCCCACGATCTCGGCTTGGCGTTCCAGATCGTCGACGACCTTCTCGACGTGGAAGGCGATCCGTCGGAGGTCGGCAAGAACACCGGCAAGGACGAAGCCGCCGGCAAGGCCACCTTCGTCACCCTGCTCGGCCCCGAGCGCGCCCGCCATCAATCCGCCATGTTGGCGGAGCAGGCGATCCGCCATCTCGACATGTTCTCGGACGATGCGGATCCATTGCGCGGCTTGGCGCGCTTCGTGGTGAACCGGCGCAACTGAATGTCATCCAGGCGCAAGGTGCGACAGAGGTCGCAGCACGAGGGGCTCCACCCGCCGGGGCCGATGGTTAAGGAGATACGAGTTGACCCAGAACGTCACGCCTGCACTGCTTGATCGCATCGGCAATCCCGCCGACCTGAAATCGCTCGATCCCCACGTGCTGCCGCGACTGGCCAAGGAACTCCGTGAGGAGACCATCCGTGTGGTCTCCATCACCGGCGGACATCTCGGCGCCAGCCTCGGGGTCGTCGAGTTGACGATCGCACTGCACTACGTGTTCGACACCCCGGCCGACCGGCTGATCTGGGACGTCGGCCACCAAGCCTATCCGCACAAGATCCTCACCGGGCGGCGCCAGCACATGCTGACCTTGCGCCAGGGCGGCGGCCTGTCCGGGTTCACCAAGCGATCGGAGAGCCCCTACGATCCGTTCGGGGCGGCCCACACCTCCACCTCCGTCTCCGCCGCCCTCGGCATGGCGGTGGCCCGGGACTTCCGGGGTGACGACAACCAGGTGATCGCCGTGATCGGTGACGGCGCGATGAGCGCCGGCATGGCCTACGAGGCCATGAACAACGCCGGCTCGATGGATTCCCGACTGCTGGTTATCCTCAACGACAACGACATGTCCATCGCGCCGGCGGTGGGAGCGATGAGCGCCTACCTGTCGCGGCTGATCTCCTCCAAGCCGTACCGGTCTGTCCGCCACTTCGCCGCCGACGTCGCCCGCAAGTTCCCGCGCCGGCTGAGCGAGGCGGCACGCCGGGCCGAGGAGTACGCCCGCGGCCTGGTCACCGGCGGCACCCTGTTCGAGGAGATGGGGTTCTTCTACGTCGGGCCGATCGACGGGCACAATTTCGACCACCTGCTGCCGGTGCTGTGCAACCTGCGCGACGATCGCCAGCCGGGACCGGTGCTGCTGCACGTGGTCACCCGCAAGGGACACGGTTATCCGCCGGCCGAACGGTCAGCCGACAAGTTCCATGGCGTCGGCAAGTTCGACGTGGTGACCGGCGAGCAGGTCAAGGCCAAGGCCAACGCCCCCGCCTACACCAAGGTGTTTGCCGAGGCGGTGACCCGGGAGGCGGAGAGGGATTCCCGCATCGTCGCCATCACCGCGGCGATGCCCGCGGGCACCGGGCTCGACCTGTTCGCCAAGCGGTTTCCCGAGCGGTTCTTCGATGTCGGCATCGCCGAACAGCATGCGGTGACCTTCGCCGCCGGCTTGGCCGCCGAAGGCTTCAAGCCGTTCGCCGCCATTTATTCCACGTTCCTGCAGCGCGGCTATGACCAGGTGGTGCATGACGTGGCGATCCAGCAACTTCCTGTACGCTTCGCCATCGACCGTGCCGGTCTGGTGGGCGCCGACGGCGCCACCCATGCCGGGGCGTTCGACCTCGCCTACCTGTGCTGCCTGCCCGGCTTCGTGGTGATGGCGCCGGGTGACGAGGCCGAGCTGGTCAACATGGTGGCGACGGCGGCGGCCATCGACGACCGGCCGAGCGCCTTCCGCTACCCCCGCGGCGAGGGCCTCGGCGTCGAGCTGCCACCCCACGGCGTGCCGCTGGAAGTCGGCCGCGGCCGGATTCTGCGCGAAGGCACCAAGATTGCTCTGCTGAGCCTGGGGGGCCGGCTCAAGGAGGCCGGCAAGGCGGCGGAAGACTTGGCTGCGCGTGGCCTGTCGGCGACGCTGGCCGACGCCCGCTTCGCCAAACCGCTGGACATGAAACTGATTCGCCGTCTTGCCACCGAGCACGAGGTGATGATCACCATCGAGGAAGGATCGGCCGGCGGCTTTGCCGCACACGTGATGCAGTCCATGGCCACGGCGGGCTTGCTGGACAATGGCCTCCGCTTCCGGCCGATGGTGCTGCCGGACCGCTTCATCGATCAGGACACGCCGGACCGCCAGTACGACGAAGCCGGGCTCAACGCCCGCCACATCGTCGCCACCGCGCTGAACGCGCTGGGGCTCGACCGCGAGGCGGCGGAAGCGGCGCGGGCCTGATGGGGTTATAGCGGAGCCTGCACGGCGCGGCGTGAACCATCGGGTTGATCAACTCCTGGTGGACCGCGGCCTGGCCGAGAGCCGGGCCAAGGCACAGGCCCTGATCCTCGCCGGACTGGTGTTCAGCGGCGACCGGCGGGTGGCCAAGGCGGGTGACCGCTTGCCTGCCGATGCACCCCTGGACGTGCGCGGGCGGACGCATCCGTGGGTCTCCCGCGGCGGGGTCAAGCTGGTCCACGCCCTCGACCATTTCGCCATCGACCCCGCGGGATGGGTCTGTCTGGACGTCGGCGCCTCCACCGGCGGCTTCACCCATGTGCTGCTGGAACGCGGGTCGGCGCGGGTCTACGCGGTCGATGTCGGCCACGGCCAACTCGCCTGGCAACTCCGCACCGACCCCCGCGTGGTGGTGCTGGAACGGACCAACGTCCGCAACCTCACCCGGCAGCAGGTGCCGGAACCGGTGGAGCTGATCGTCTGCGATGTGAGCTTTATCGGCCTGGAACTGGCCTTGCCGGCGGCACTGGCCCTGGCAGCGCCGCACGCTCGACTGGTGGCGCTGATCAAGCCGCAGTTTGAGGCTGGCCGCGGCAGTGTTGGCAAAGGAGGGGTGGTCCGCGATCCGGCAGTGCGGGAGGCGGTGTGTGCGCGCATCCGCGACTGGATCGCCGCCCGGCCGGGCTGGCTGGTGCTGGGGGTCACCCCGAGCCCGATCACCGGCCCGGAGGGCAACGTGGAATACCTGATCGCCGCCCGTCGGGACGGATGAGTGGCCTCAATCGTACGGGATGAAATCCGCCTTGCCGGTGCCGCAGTCCGGGCAGAACCAGTCGTCTGGCAGGTCCTGAAACGGGGTCCCCGGCGGGACGCCGCTATCGGGGTCACCCACCGCGGGATCGTAGATGTAGGGGGTGCACTGGTCGAAGGTGCAGATCCAGCGCTGCGTTGCCGGATCCGCCTTGGCGCGCCCTCCTCCCCAAGGCGTTGTGAGAGAGCCGAGGGTGAGGCCCGCCACCACCCGCAGGAGGAACGCCCGGCGTGAGACCGGAGGCACTGACTGCTGCCGCATGCTCTCACCTCCCAAAGATCGAGTGTCGACAGGATTGAGACCGGGGGGCACTTGGGAGGGAGCGGTCATGGGACCGGACCCGAAACCGGCTCCGGTCCCCAACGCCGAAACGCCCCCAGCCTCCCCGGCCTCCCTGAAAGAAGGGGGCGGTCAGGTGCCGATGATGCCGCCGTCTTCCTTCCAGATCACCACAGTGGCCGAGCGCGGCCGACCGCCCTCAGGCCCGTCCGGCCAGGAACTCAGCTCGGTCGGGTTCTCCGGGCTGGTGCCGCCCTCCCCCGGGTGCTGGACGTTGATGAACATGGTGCGGTGGTCCGGCGTGGTGATGACGCCGGTGATCTCAGACCCCAGCGGACCGGTGAGGAAGCGCCGGACCTCGCCGGTGTTGGGGTCCGCTGCCAGCATCTGGTTGTTGCCAAAGGGAATGTGGTTGGTCCGCAGCAACGAGCCTGCACTGACATCGGTCTGGATCCACAGCAGCCCCTGATCGTCGAACCACAGCCCGTCGGGAGCGGCGAAGATGTCGCCGTTGATGTTGCCGCGCATGTTGATGTCCGGGTTGTCGGGGTCGCCGCACATCAGAAAGATGTCCCACACGAACTCGGTTGCGGTCGGATCGTTGCCCGCCTCCCGCCACCGCAGGATGTGTCCGAAGGCGTTGTTGTTACGGGGATTGGAGGGATCGGCGCCGACCTGCCCTTCGTTGCCGCGGCGGGTGTTGTTGGTCAGGGTGACGTAGACGTCCCTGGTCACCGGATGCACCGCCGTCCACTCCGGCCGGTCCATCTTGGTGGCGCCGACGTGATCGGCGGCGCCGCGGGCGTTGATCACCACTGCGGCCTGATCCGGGAACCCATTCTCGGCGGTGAGGCCGTTCTTGCCGTGGGTGAGTTCGATCCACTGCCCGGTGCCGTCGGCATCGAACCGGGCCACGTAGAGGACGCCGTCATCCAGCAGGTCGCGGTTGGCATCGCGGTTGACCGGATCGTAGGGGCGGTTGGTGACGAACTTGTAGATATACTCGAAGCGGGCGTCGTCACCGGTGTAGAAGGCGCAGCGGTTGTCGGGCCCGACACTGACAGTCGCCGACTCGTGCCGGCAGCGGCCCAGCGCGGTGCGCTTCACCGGTACCGACTCGGGATCGTAGGGATCGAACTCGACCACCCAGCCGAAGCGATTGGGCTCGTTGGGATGGGCGGCCGCGTCAAACCGCTCCTCGTGCTCCTCCCAGCGGTAGCGGCTCTGGGTGAGGATGCCGTAGCGATCCTGCAGCGCCGGAACGTCGCCGGACGTGTTGACGAAATAGGACTGGAAGTTCTCCTCGCACGCCAGGTAGGTACCCCACGGCGTGGTGCCGTGGGCGCAGTTGTTCAGGGTGCCGAGAACGGTCAAGCCCTCCGGATCCGCCGCGGTCTTCACGGCATCCACCCCGGCGGCCGGTCCGCTCAGGCGCATCGGCGTGTAGCCGGTGAGCCGGCGGCCGTGCGGCGAGGTCTGGACCACCCAGTCATTCCCTTTCCTGCGGAGTTCGGTGACGCTGACACCGTGGGCGGCCAAGTCCTTCTTCACCTTCTCGGGCGTCCACGTTTCGGTGCCGTCGGTGTGCAGGATGTTCTGGTCGATGTACTCGTGGTTCATCACCAGAAGGCCATGCTCCGAACTGGTGGAGCCATAGGGCAGAGGGAAGAAGTGCATGCCGTCATGGTGCATGCCCATCTGCCGCTCCTGATCCTGCCAGGTCTGCGAGGCATCGGCCTTGAAGGCGGGACCATCGGCGGACACCGGGTCGCCCCAGCGCTGGATCACCTTGAACGCGTAGCCGGCGGGAACCCGGATGTCGTCGGTATCCGACACCGGGATGCCCTGGAACCCGATCAGGCTCCAGTTGCGGGCAGCAGCCGGTTGGGCGGTGCCGCCCAACAGCGCCGCGGCCGACGGGCCCAGCATCGCCAACGCAGCGGCGCCGAAGCCGCCCTGGATCATCCGGCGGCGGGAGACCGCTTTGTCGATGACCTGGTAGATGGTCTCGTTATCGGAGTCATTGCAGATTTTTGAATCCAATTCGGAATGATGGGACATGCCTGCCCTCCCCTCCTGGTCGAGAGATTGCCCGGAAGGCCTCGGTCAACGTGCCTCTCCGGGCACGGCGAAGCCTTCTCGACCATAGCGGCCGGTCATGACAGTCCTGTTGCAATTTCATGATGTTTCGTTGAGAACCGCCGGGATGATCGGCGCCCCCGGCAGGGGCGGCACCGTTCACGCGTCCACCACCACCTTGCCCGGGTTCATGATGCCCACCGGGTCCAGGGTGTGCTTGATGGCGCGCATCATGTCGAGCGCCACCGGGTCCTTGTAGCGCCGCATGTCCGCCCGCTTGAGCCGGCCGATGCCATGCTCGGCACTGAAGCTGCCGCCGAGGCCGGTGGCGACGTCGGCCACCAGGCGATCGAAGCGGTCCCACTCGGCGAGGAAGGCATCGCGGTCGGCCGCTTCCGGCTGACTCAGGTTGAAGTGGATGTTGCCGTCGCCGACGTGGCCGAACGCCACCACCCGGATCCCCGGCATGGCCGCTTCCACCGCCCCGGTGGCCAGCGCGAGGAATTCGGGGACCCGGGAGACGGGGACGGACACGTCGTTCTTGATGCTGCCGCCCTCCGGCTTCTGGGCCTCCGGGATGCCCTCCCGGAGCCGCCACATCGCCGCTGCCTGGCCCTGGTTCTGGGCGATCACCGCATCGGTCACAATGTCTGACTCAAGCGCTTCGCCCAGCACCACCTCCAGCGTCTCGGTGAGCGGGTCCCCGGCGCGCGGGCTGGTAAGGTGGATCAGCACATACCAGGGGTGCGGAGCCTCGAACGGGTCAACGATGCCGGCGAGGTGGCGGCAGCAGAACAGCACGGCGAGGCGGCCCATCAGTTCGAAGGCGGTAAGGACGTCGCCGCAACGATCCTGCACCCGTGCGAGCAGCGCGATCGCCGCCGCCGGCGACGGCACCGCCACCAGCGCGGTGGCCGTCGCCCGCGGCCGCGGGAACAGCTTGAGGACCGCGGCGGTGATGATCCCGAGCGTACCTTCCGAGCCGAGAAACAGTTGCTTCAGGTCGTATCCGGTGTTGTCCTTGCGCAGCGCCCTCAGCCCGTTCCAGATCCGCCCGTCGGGCAGCACCACCTCCAGCCCCAGCACCAAGTCCCGGGCATTGCCGTATCGGACGACGGTGACACCACCGGCGTTGGTGGCGAGGTTGCCGCCGATCCGGCAGCTGCCTTCTGCGGCAAGGCTCAGCGGAAACAACAGGCCCGCCTGCTCCGCCGCCGCCTGCACGTCCGCCAGGATCATGCCGGCTTCCACCGTGATGGTGCGGTCGGCAGGATCCAGGGCGCGGATGCGGTTGAGCCGGGCAGTCGACAGCACGATGCCGCCATCGGGCACGCCGCCCCCCACCAGGCCGGTGTTGCCTCCTTGCGGCACCAGCGGGATCAGGGCGGCGGCGCAATGCCGGACCACGGCCGCCACCTCGGCGGTATCGGCGGGCCGGACCACGGCGAGACAGCGACCCCGGAAGCGCCCGCGTTCTTCGACCAGATGGGGTTCCAGATCGACCGGGTCGTCGATCCAGCCCTTGGGGCCGACGAGCTCGCGAATGGCCTCGAGGGCTGGGGCAGCCGGGGCCGCGGCGGCGATGACGGGCGTGCTCATGGCCCGCTAGGTAGGGCCGGCGTGCCGTGAAGGCAATGCGCACGCATCAATGGTGCCCGGCGCGCCCGGTGCAGATGGGGGCCGGATGCGAAGAAGGGGCGCGATGCGCGCCCCTCCCACGATGGTTGCAGACGGCAGGAGCCGGCTTATTCGGCAGCGGCAACCGTCTTGTCGGCAGCGGCCACCGCTTTCCGAGGCCCGGAGATGTCGAGCTGGAACTTCACCGGTCCGCGCGATGGCTTGCCGAGGGCGTCGGTGAAGGTCCCGGTGACGGGCGCCTTCTTGGCATACGGGCTGGTCAGGATGGCCACATGCCCGCCGAAGAACGCCACCGACTCCACCACCCCGGTGCCTTCCAGATACTTGTTGGCGGCAGTGGCACAAGCCGGCGTCACCAAGTCGTCCTTGATCGCGTAATTCTGGTACCAAGGCACATTGAACTTCGCCAAGTCCTTGATGTTGAGCGGGTTGCCGTAGAGCTGGATCGGCAGGGTTCCGTCCTCGGCAATCGGCTCGTGGAAGGTCTTGGAGCTCATGGCAGCGATGGGCAAGGGCAGGTGCACCCGCTCCTTCAGCAGCCAGCGGAACAGCGCCGCCACCGTCTTGCCCGGCTTCAGGTCGGTCGCCTTGTGCAGCGATGCCTGGTCCAGCACCTTGACCAGCGGCTGTTCCCGGTCGATGGCAACGAACCGCATGCCGAGGCTGAGCATGTAGCCGTTGGCCACCCGGTTGCCGCTGGGCAGGGTCGTGGTGATGAAGTCGTGGTGCATCCGCGGCATGCCGTTGATGGCGGCGCTGTAGGTGCCGTCGATGGGCGCCACGTTGGTGATCAAGGCGTCGCAGACGTCGTTGAGCGTGCCGGACAGCACGTTCATCAGGCAGACGTAGCCGCCCTGGCAGGTCCCGTTGAGGGTGACCTTCTTGCCGTGCTTCTCCACCAGCTTCTGGCAGAGCTCCCGGGTCTGGGTGCAGTCGTCGTCCGGCGTCATCGTCTGGACCTTCTCGTTCTTCATGATGTCCTTGACGACACGCACGTAGGTGGGGATGCCCTCATTGGCAAAGGAGTGGGAGTAGCTCTTGTCCTCGCCGGGAAGGAAGGCCAGGATGTGGACGCCCAGCATGTAAGGCGGGACCAGGATCATCGGCTTCAGGTCGTCGCGGACCTTCACGTCCTTCTTGGTCGGGAGGACTTGGTAGAGCTGGAAGCAATCGGTCTCGGCGACCAACTCATAACCGGTCGTGCTGAAGTGGAAGCCGAACTCGTCCTTGATCTTCTCCATCTCCTGCGTGAAGTTGGCAACCGATTCCATCACCGAAGCTTCGCGAGCGATGAATTCGGACAGCGTCTCCCCCTGACTGTTGGGAAGAGTACTGTTCATGTAGGCCTGAATGGCCTCCTCGACCTGGTCGAACACGAATCCGGTGAGCTTCTCCTGGGCCGACATCAGGCCCTTGGTGACCAACTCCCGATGGTGTTCCAGCACCTCCAGGGTTTGCCAAAGGGTCAACGGGTTGTCTTTGGCCGCCTGGGCCGCGATCTGCGCCGCGATCAGGCAGCTATCGGAAAACTCGGTGAACTCACGGTTGCTTGCCCGCATGAACGCCAAGCAGTAGCGCATCCACTGGGCCCGGATCTCCGGCATTTCTTTGGTTAACGCTAGCATCTCAACTTCCTCCTGTAGCTCCGTCTGAACCATCGTATTCAACAAGTTTAGCACCAAAGCGTCAGTTTGTGTAGGGGGTGCACACCTTACAATCCATCAACCTGAAGGGATCAACGGTAACATTTCATCACGCCCTTGCATGCTTGAGGCAGACCACCAGAGTCTCGCGCAAAGCAACCGAATACTATCCGCAATCGGGGCGGTGAACACACGCAAGCCACCTGCTTCGGGGGTACCGTTGGCTTGCTGCGGCGCACACAAATCACGTCCGAAGCGCCTCAGGTGCGAAACGGCGCCACCCGATAATCTACTATACCGTTTTAAGGGTCGTTGCATTGCAGCACGATGTCAAGGCCTGATTCACCCTGTTCATGCGTAATTTATGGTTGCCACTTCAGCGGATTCCCGGCCGGCACTCAGGCATGGGGACCGGCGTGTCCGGGGCGTCGGCAGGTGCGCTGCTGCGGCTGCGAACGAGCCGGCGGCTACTGCCGCCACTCGGCCCCGCCGGTCGAAGCCTCGTCTCGGGGCTCGGCAATCGTTCAGGATGCCGGACGATGTTTAGATTAGTCGTGCATTCATGGATTGCTTCGCCTCTGGCTCGCAATGACGACGTGCACTATAGAAAAATGGTGCATATTAATAGTTGTACAGTAACTTATAGGATTTGTCATCCCGAGCGCAGCGTCGCGATGCAATCGTATATCATATTTTCTCCACCCAGATCCTATGGATCGCTTTGTCTTCGGCTCTCAAGGACGGGAAGGTGAAAGTTACGGCGATCCAATTACATGGATAATGTTCGGATCGATAGGGCCTGTTCCGTTCCGACCGGTGCTGACATTCTCCCGCTTGTCACGGCCATGACGGGACAAGCCGATACGCGCGGCCGGGCAATGCCGAAAGAGGAATGGGTCCTGGCGGCGCGATCCTGCGTGCCCGGCGTCCGGCGGTGCCGTCAGCCGGGCGGCAGTCTAACCTACCGGTCGCGCACGAAGGGGTTGGTGCGTCGTTCGTGGCCGAAGGTGGACATCGGCCCATGCCCGGGGATGAACGACACGTCGTCGCCCAGCGGCCACAACTGTTCCCGGATGGACCGGATCAGCGTGTCATAGTCGCCGCGCGGGAAATCGGTGCGGCCGATGGAACCGTTGAACAGCACATCTCCCACCAAAGCCAGACGCGAGCCCGGATGGTAGAAGATGATGTGCCCTGGGGTGTGCCCCGGGCAGTGGCGGACTTCCAGGGTGATGGCGCCGAACGCGACGGTGTCACCCGCCTGGAGCCAGCGGTCCGGCCGAACCGCCTCGGCGGACCGGACCCCGAACATCGCGCCCTGCTGCGCCATGGCATCGAGCCAGAACCGATCGTCCGGATGCGGCCCGACGATGGGAACGTCAAGGGTGCGCGCCAGCGCCCCCGCGCCGCCGGCATGGTCCAGATGGCCGTGGGTCAGCAGCACGAGCTCCGGCGTCACGGCGTTGGCACGAACTGCGGCGAGGATGTCATCCACATCGCCGCCGGGATCGACCACCGCCCCCTTGAGGGTCTTCGCACACCACACCACCGAGCAGTTCTGCTGGAACGGCGTCACCGGCACCACGGCGACCTTGAGCGGCGGTTGGCGCTTGCCCTCCGCCCCCGCAGCAGCAGCCCCGGCGGTCGCCCGGCTCACCACGGCACCGGCTTGCGCTGGTTGAAGAACCCGCCGCTGGGGCCGTCATCGGGCAGGGTGGCGAGCCAGACCGGGGTATCGGCCCCCTCTTCCACCGACAGCGGCGCCCGGTCACTGCCCAGTGCGGTACGGACCCAGCCCGGGCAGGCGGCGTTGACCTTGATGCCGGTGTCCCGCAGCTCCTTGGCGAACAACACGGTGATGGCGTTCAGCGCGGCCTTTGACGCCTGATAGGCGGGACTGACCGCCCCGTCGTAGGGCGAATGGCGATCGCCGATCAGCGTCATCGAGCCCAGCGAACTCGACATGTTGACGATGCGCCCGAACCGGCTCGCGCGGATCATCGGCAGCACTGCCCGGATCACCGCGAAAGCCCCGAACACGTTGGTCTCGAACGTCTCCCGCAGCGCTGCGAGGTCCAGTTCACTGGGCGGTACCGAGGAGTCGACCATGATGCCGGCATTGTTGATGAGTACGTCCAGGCCGCCGAACTGCGAGTCCAGGAGGCGGGCGGTCACGGCGACGGTCTTGGCGTCGGTGACATCGAGAATGGTGCTGTGGGCGTCGACGCCCGCCTGCTTCAGACGGTCGGCCGCGTCCCGGGCCTCATAGCCGCTGCGCGCGGCGAGCACCACCGTCATGCCGAGGAGGCCGAGTCTGCGGCTGATTTCTAAACCGAGCCCCCGGTTGGCGCCGGTCACCAGCGCCCGCACGCCCGTGAATTGGACTTCTGCCAAGATGCTCCCCAAGGCTCTCGTTGCCGAAGCGGATCCCAAGGACGGTTATAGTCTGCCGGGTGTTGCCCGCAAGCCTTACTGGGCCGGAGCGGGCCGGAATGATGCCCAGAGGGATCGGCCGGCAGATCGGGCTCGGGCCGGACTGTCGGTCAGGCGACTACGGTCGGACCACCTCGGGGCGGACAACGCGACCTCGCGGCATGGTCAGCCACAGCGCCGCCACCACCAACAGCACGATCGCCTGGTTCACCGGACGCAAAGGGTTCATTGTTGCCTCCAGCCGTCACGCTACCATCAACACACTTAATATAGCCCGGTTGCGCAGAATCGGATCATCAAATGCAAGGAGGAACGAGCGTTTTCGGGGCGCACCCCCTCTGCCTTACGGCCGGTAATCCAGGCGGACCGGGTCGGACCCGAACGTCGAGAGCGCCGCCTCGGCCGACGCAAGCTCGGTCGAACCCGGCGAGCCGGGTTCTGACCCGGAAAACAGCAGAAACACGGCGGCGAGGGCAGCCACCTTGATGGTAAGCCACATGCCGATGCCACCCAATACCGGACTGCGCACGCGATACCCCGCCGAGGTTGAGAAGCCCTGTCACTATTGTAGTCATGCTAGACATGGCGTGGCTTCACCGGCAAACGCAACCGCCCGACGTTCGGCAATCGCGCCACGCCTGTTGCTGCCGGGCCACACCGATCGCCACCGCGCGATTTCCAGCCAATCCGGCAGCTTTCCCCGGCAGACCGCAGTTTGCCACGCGCCAAGGCCGAAAAAGTCGTTCTGGTGAACGGTTTTCGCCTGACCGAGGCCCGGCGGCAGGGCTCTATGCCGGCTCCCCGGCACCCCGGCTGCCGGCGGGAGCGCGCCGGATCGGCATGGGCGGTGGCCGCGGCCCGGCCGATGCTTCCGGAGCCCGGCATGGCAACCGGCGGCGAATCGCCCACCGGCACGGTTGCGCACCCGCACCGAGGCGAGAGCGGGGCCTCAGCTCCGGAACAGGCCGGCGGCGCTGTTGAGCGCCTTCTCCTTGGCGGCAATCTCCGCCCGGGCGCGGGCGATTTCCGTCTCCAGATCGGCGATGTAGGCTTGCAGTGCCGCGATCGACATCACCTCCAAGTTCTTGACGTCGGGCTTTCGGAGGCGCGGCTCCAGGTCCTCGGGCTCCATACTGGCGATCTCCATCCCGGTTGAGATGCCGCCGGTCGGCCGGAACCGGATGGCCGACCGCAACGGCCTCGGCAACAGGCCATCCTAACGCATCGGACCCCCGCCCGGGAAAGCCTTCCAAGGGCGGTCGACGCCCGCCGCCCGGGTTCGCTACAGTCATCCGGCCCACCGCCGCAAACCGGATCCCCGAAGGGAGGACAGCTGTGCATCAAACCGTGCCGCCGACCATGACCGCCATCGAGATCGAGACCCCCGGCGGACCGGAGGCGCTGCGACCGACCATCAGGCCGGTGCCGGATCCCGGCCCTGGCGAGGTGCTGATCCAAGTGGCGGCGGCGGGCGTCAACGGCCCGGACCTGTTCCAGCGGCGGGGACTGTATCCGGCGCCGCCGGGTGCTTCGGATATTCCGGGGCTGGAGGTCGCGGGGACGGTGGTGCGGGTAGCCCCGGACGTCACCACCTGGAAGGCCGGGGACTCGGTGTGTGCGCTCGTCACCGGCGGCGGCTATGCCGAATACTGCACCGCCCCGCACGTTCAGTGCCTCGCCGTCCCCACCGGCCTCGACCTGGTGCAGGCAGCGGCCCTGCCGGAGACCTTCTTCACGGTCTGGACCAACGTGTTCGAGCGTGGCGGGCTCAAGGAAGGTGAAGCCTTTCTGGTGCATGGCGGCGGCGGCGGCATCGGCACCACCGCCATCCAGATGGCCAACCGGCTGGGCGCACGGGTGTTTGCCACCGCGGGCGGCGAAGCGAAGTGCCAAGCCTGCGAGCGGCTGGGAGCGGAACGGGCGATCGACTACAGCCGGGAGGACTTCGTTGCCATCATCAAGGAAGCGACGGGCGGCCGAGGCGTCGACGTCATCCTCGATATCGTCGGTGGCGACTATGTCGCCCGCAACATCGCCTGCCTCGCCCGCGACGGCCGGCTGGTCAACATCGCCTTCCGCCAAGGCAGCAAGGTGGAACTGGACCTGATGCCGATCATGCTGAGACGGCTGACCCTGACCGGATCGACCCTCCGCGTACAGTCGGTGGCGCGCAAGGGAGAGATCGCGGCGGCGCTGGCGGCGCGGGTGTGGCCGCTGATCGCCGCAGGTGCCATCCTGCCGGTGATCCACGCCGCCGTGCCGCTGGCCGAGGCGGCGGAAGCCCACCGCATCATGGAATCGGGCCGGCACATCGGCAAAATCGTGCTGACCGTGGCGTCCGGGTGAGATTTCCGGGGCCCCGACGGTTTGACCGGGGGAACGCCGGAGATATATTACGGGTCGATGAAGTCGTTGCCGTATAATGGTCTTCGCGGTCTGCCGGAGACCCGGTAACCCTCGCAGCAAACGGAACCCGGATCATGGCGCATCCTCTCATGCCGAAGGCCACGGCTGTGTGGCTGATCGAAAACACGTCGCTGACCTTCGAACAAATTGCCGAGTTCTGCGGCATGCATGCCCTCGAGGTCCAGGCGATCGCCGACGATGAGGTCGGCCACGGCATGCAGGGACGCGACCCGATCATCGCCGGCGAACTCACCCGGGGGGAGATCGAGCGCTGCGCCGCCAACCCCGAGGCGCGGCTGCAGCCGGCGCAGTCCCGCGTGCCGCAACCGATGATTCGGCCCAAGGGCGCCCGCTATACCCCGGTCGCCAAACGTCAGGACCGCCCTGATGCCATCGCCTGGCTGATCAAGAACTATCCGGAACTGTCGGACGGCCAGATCTGCAAGCTGATCGGCACGACCAAGGCGACCATCGACAAGATCCGCGACCGCACCCATTGGAACGCCCCCAACATCAAGCCGCAGAACCCGGTCGGGCTGGGATTGTGCTCGGAAGCCGAGCTGGAGAAGCAGATCAATCTGGCACGGGCCCGAGCCGGCACGGTTCACGGCGCTTGATCGGCGACACGCCGGCAGGCTACCCGGTCTCGGGCTTGCCGACGCTTTCGACACGGGCCAGGGGGTGCGCCTGTTCCACCAGCGCCCGCAACCGGGCCTCCAGGACGTGGGTATAGATCTGGGTGGTGCCGATGTCGGCATGGCCCAGCAGTTGTTGCAGGCTTCGGAGGTCGGCACCGTGGGCCAGCAGATGGCTGGCGAAGGAATGCCTCAGCACGTGCGGCGATATCCGGTTTGGATCGATGCCCGCATCCACCGCCAGCGCCTTCAACAACTGGCCGAAGCGAACCCGTGTCAGGTGCCCCTCGCGAGAGCGGGAGGGGAACAGCCAGGGCGATTCCAGCGGACTGGCCACCCCTCCTTGGCGCCGGCCGCCGATCAGAAACGCCGGCCGCGCCTGCCGGTAGGCGGCCAGGGCACGGATGGCCGGATCGGTCAGCGGCACCATCCGTTGCTTGCCGCCCTTGCCGCGCACCACCAGGACCCGGCCGTCCCGGTCGAGGGCCGACAGAGGCAGCCCCACCAGTTCGGAAACCCGAAGGCCGGTGGCGTACAGGGTTTCCATCAGCGCGACCAGCCGCAACCCCTCGGGCCCGCCACCGTGCTGGGCGGCATCCAGCAGGCGCGACACCTCGTCCTCGCTGAGGTACCTGGGCAGCGGGCGATGCCGGCCCGGGCTGTCGATGGTGCCGGTGGGGTCGTCCGCCCTCAGGCCGTCGGCGAGGAGGAAGTGGAAGAACTGGCGGAGCGCCGACAGCCGGCGGGCGGCGGTGGCGGCGGAGCGGCCAGCTCCGGCCAGAGCACCCAGGTAGGCGCGCACCATGTCTGCGCCGGCCTGTTCAACCGCCTGGCCACGGGCCTGCACGAACGCCCCGAAGTCCGCGAGGTCGCGGCGATAGGAGTCGATGGTGTTGCGGGCGGCGCCCCGTTCCGCAGACATCATCTCCAAGAACGCCTCGACGGTGCGGGGGAGCGGTTGACGGCGGGTCACGGCTGGGTCAGCGCGGGAAGCGGTCGGTCGGTATCTCCCGCTCCACCGGTGCGGTCGGCGGCGGGATATCCCAGGTCGCGAGGAAGGCGACGCCGCCGATGATGGCGAGCACAACGATGACCAGGAACAGGCGAACAAGCGTTTTCATGGATCCCTTCGCAAGCCGGGGGACGGAACTGGCGCGCACTGCCACGATGCTGTCGATCCCCGAGTGCCCCGCCGATGACAACGCCGGGCGGGGGCCCGCCGGTGGTTTACGGCGAACGGGAAGTGTGCGTAATATCCGCGACTGTACCGGCCTCAACAACGGCTTGCAACGCAGCCTCCACCCGAGCGCCGGCTTGAAACCGCTCTTCGTCTCCGCAGCCGCGATGACCCTGTCCGATCCAGGAGCCCCGACACAACCTGCCAACCAAGTCGTACTGATCGGCCTGATGGGGGCGGGGAAGTCCAGTGTCGGGCGGCGGCTGGCCAAGCGACTGGGCCTCGCGTTCGTCGACTCCGATGACGAGATCGCCGAGGCCGCCGGCTGCTCCATTCCGGAAATCTTCGCCCGTTTCGGGGAGCCGGCCTTTCGCGATGGCGAGCGCCGGGTGATTGCCCGGTTGCTCTCCGCGGACGCGCAGGTTCTGGCCACCGGTGGCGGCGCCTTCATGAACGACGAGACCAGGGCCCTGATCCGCCGGCGCGGCATCTCCGTCTGGCTGCGCGCCGATCTCGATACCCTGGTGCAGCGCACCGCCCGCCGTGCCGGCGAGCGGCCTCTCCTGAACGGGAGCAACCCCCGACCGGTTCTGGAGAAGCTGATGGCCGAACGCCACCCCATCTATGCCGAGGCCGACGTGGTGGTGGATACCGGCACCGAGCCGCCGGACGACACGGCGTCGCGGGTGCTGGCAGCGCTGGTGGCGAGCGGCAGGCTGCCTCCCTCCCTGGCCCAGCGGGCCTCGGCCGAGGCCAAGCCATGACCGCGACACCAGACAATCCCGACCCGACGGAAGCGGCGACGCTCACCGTCAACCTGGCGGACCGGGCCTATGATGTTGTGGTCGGCAGTGGCCTGATGGCCACCGCGGGAGCCCGACTGAAGCCCGTCCTGTCGTCGTCCCGACTGATCGTGGTGACCGACGAGGTGGTCGGACCGCTTTACCTTCCGGCCCTGGAGGAGTCCCTGGAGCGCGCCGGCTTGACCCACGAGGCGATCGTGTTGCCGTCCGGCGAACGGACCAAGGACTTCCCGCATCTCGAAATGCTGTGCGAGCGCGTCCTCGCCAGCGGTATCGAGCGGTCGACCGCCATGCTGGCGCTGGGCGGGGGCGTGGTCGGTGACATCACCGGCTTCGCCGCCGGAATTCTGCTGCGTGGCCTCGCTTACGTGCAAATGCCGACGACTTTGCTCGCTCAGGTGGACAGCGCGGTCGGCGGCAAGACCGGCATCAACAGCCGCCATGGCAAGAACCTGGTTGGGCTGTTTCACCAGCCGCGTCTGGTGCTGGCCGATGTCGCGACGCTCGCCACCCTGGACCGGCGGCAGCGCCTCGCCGGCTATGCCGAGGTGGTGAAGTACGGGCTGATCGGTGATCCGGGCTTTTTCACCTGGCTGGAACGGGCCGGCGGATCGGTGATCGCCGGAGACGTTGCGGCCCAGCGGCGAGCGGTGCTGACGAGCTGTAAGGCCAAGGCAGCGGTGGTGGCGGCCGACGAGCGGGAGTCGGGGCTGCGCGCCCTGCTTAATCTCGGCCATACCTTCGGCCACGCCCTGGAGGCTGAAACCGGGTATGGCGATGTGTTGCTGCATGGCGAGGCCGTCGCCATCGGCATGGTGCTGGCGTTCGACCTGTCGGTGCGGCTCAACCTCTGCCCGCCCGAGGATGCCGAGCGGGTCCGCCGGCACCTGTCGGCGGTGGGCCTGCCGACCCGGCCGCCGCAGCCCAATGGCCGCCGGCTTTCCGCCGAAGCCCTGCTGCATCACATGACCCGGGACAAGAAAGTGCAAAACGGCCGGGTGACCTTCATCCTCGCGCGCGGCATCGGCCGCGCCTTCGCGGCGCACGACGTCAGGCTCGAGGATGCTCACCGCCTGCTTCGCGATGCAGTTGCCGCCTGAGCCGTGCGGTCGATCGTGGCCGTAGGCTGACCCGGGACCGCGCCCCCCCATGGTGGAAATCCTTCTTGCCATCCTGATCCTGCTCGTCCTGTCGGCGTTCTTTTCGGGATCGGAGACGGCACTCACCGCGGCGTCACGGCCACTGATGCACCATTTGGAGCAGACCGGCGACAAGCGGGCCACCGCCGTCAACCGGCTGCGCCAGCGGACCGACCGCCTGATCGGCGCGATTCTCCTCGGCAACAACCTGGTCAACATCCTGGCCTCCGCGCTGGCCACCAGCCTGCTTATCGGCCTGTTCGGGGAAGCCGGCGTGCTGTATGCCACCATCGCCATGACCACCCTGGTCCTGGTGTTCGCCGAGATCCTTCCCAAGACCTACGCCTACCGCAACGCCAACAAGGTGGCGCTGGTGTTGGCATGGCCGGTGAACATTGTGGTCCGGCTGTTCTCGCCGTTCACGGCCGCGATCCAGGCGATGATCGACGCGGTGTTCCGGCTGTTCGGGGCGGAGCCGGACCAACAGGCGGGCATGGGGCCGAGCGCCGAGGAGCTGCGCGGCGCCATCGAGCTGCACACCGACGCCGAGCGCCCCGCGGAACAAGAGCGGGCGATGCTCAAGAGCATCCTCGACCTCACCGAGGTGGAAGTCGGCGAGATCATGATCCATCGCAAGAACGTGACGATGATCGATGCCGATCTGCCGACCGAGGCCGTGGTGTCGCAGGTGCTGGCAAGCCCCTATACGCGCATCCCGCTATGGCGTGACCAGCCGGACAACATCGTGGGCGTGCTCCATGCCAAGGTGCTGCTGCGGGCGATCGGCACCCGCACCGGCGGGCTCGACGGCCTGGACCTGGTGGCGCTGGCGACCAAGCCGTGGTTCGTCCCGGAGTCCACCACGCTGATCGACCAGCTCCAGGCGTTCCGCCGGCGCCGCGAGCATTTCGCCCTGGTCGTCGACGAATACGGGACGTTCATGGGCATCGTCACTCTCGAGGATATCCTCGAGGAGATCGTCGGCGACATCGTCGACGAACATGACATTCCGGCGCCTGGAGTGGTCCGTCAGGCGGACGGCAGCCTGATCGTCCAGGGCAGCGTGACCATCCGGGATCTCAACCGCCGGTTCGGGTGGAACCTGCCCGATGAGGACGCCGCCACCATCGCCGGGCTGATGCTGCACGAGGCAAGGCGGATCCCCGAGGTGGGTCAGGCGTTCATGTTCCACGGCATGCGGTTCGAGGTGCTGCGCCGGCACCGCCAGCAGATCACCTCCATCCGGCTGACGCCGCCCCCGGACAAGGCGGGGCCGGAACCGGTGGACGCCTGAGAACAAGCGGGGCGTGGCCGAGGCTTTGACGCCATCGTCGCAACGCCCCACATTGGCGGGGTGCGGCGGCCCTACCGGAATAGGCCGCCCGCGTCAGGTTACGTCTCGGAACGGGTCACCGACTCATGCCGCTCAGCAAACCTCAGCCCCGCGATCACATCCACACGCGCGAGATCCGCTGCCGCGGGTTTCGCCGGCTCGATGGACTATGGGACATCGAGGCATCCCTTGAGGACACCAAGACATATTCCTTCGCGAACCTCGACCGCGACGGCATCGCAAGCGGCGAGCCGATTCACGCCATGCGGATTCGCATCACCCTGGACGAGAACCTGGTGGTCCAAGGGGCCGAGGCCGCAACCGATGCCGGCCCGTTCACCATCTGCGGCGACATCGCCCCGGTCTTCCAGTCGCTGGTCGGCGAACGGATCGGCCCCGGCTGGCGCAAAGTGGTCGCGTCCAAGATGGCCGGGGTGCGCGGCTGCACGCACCTGACCGAACTGCTGCTGGGGCCGCTCAGCGCCACCGCCATGCTGACCGTGAATGCAGCCCGATCCCGCCGGGAAGGTCGTGACGGCAACCGGCCGGCGGTGATCGACAGCTGCCACGCGTTCGCCGGCGACGGGCCCATCGTCGCCCGCCAATGGCCGGAGCACGCCCGGCGCAAGCCCTGAGCCGTGGGGTCGACGTGGTGAGGGCCCGGCTCAGGGCCCGGCAGCCGGTTCGTCCGGTGCCAGCGCGCTGACACTCAAGGCATGGACCCGGTCAGCGAGCTCTGCGGCCAGGATCGTGTGGACCATACGGTGCCGTTCCAGCCGGGACTTCCCTGCGAAAGCCGCCGCCACGATGGTGAGGCGAAAGTGGGTCTCGCCATCCGGTCGGGCGCCGGCGTGTCCGGCGTGGCGATGGGACTCGTCGACGACGCGCAGGGCCGTCGGCGCCAGCGCAACGGTGAGCTTGCTGTGAATGGTCTCTGCCATCGTCATGAGCGATCTCCCTGCCAGTCGAAGAGGTCCGCAGCACCCCATGCAGCCCGATCCTGGGGTCATTGCGTCGGCCGACGCCGGGCGGTCAACCCGCCTTGTCTGGCATCCGGCGCGGGGCCATAGTATCACTATGCGGGGTCATGTGAACGGAAGTGCACGGGGCGGCACCATGTCAGCCAACGGCTTCAAGCCATGTGATTGGCCGGGATGCACCTGCGAAGGGTCATTCCGGGCGCCCCGGTCGCGCCAGCACCTGAGGGAGTTCTGGTGGTTCTGTCTTGAGCACGTCCGCGCCTACAACGCGTCCTGGAACTACTATGACGGCATGACCGAAGCTGAGGTCGAGGCCGATATCCGGTTCGACACCGTGTGGCAGCGCCCATCGTGGCGACTGGGGGGTTTCGCCACCTATCGGTTCGAGTCCGTCCGCGTCGGCGACGGGTTCGCTTTCTTCAACGACGGCCAAGCGACCGACGGTCGCGAGGCCAAGCCCGCCGCCACTGCCGAGGAGCAGGCGCTGTTGATCCTCGACCTGCGGCCACCGGTCACCGTGGCGGTGGTCAAGGCGCGCTACAAGGAACTGGTGAAGCGTCACCACCCGGATGCCAACGGTGGTGACAAGGCTTCCGAGGAACGCTTCAAGGAAATCAGCGCGGCATATCGCACGGTGATGAACTGCCTGACCGCCTGACCTCTGGCGTGCCGCCGTTGCTCCGCCTACCTGATGTCCAACAGCGAACGGAACCGACCCCGATGACAGCAATGGGCTCAACCAACAATGCGCCGCGAAGCGCTCGCCTGGACGCGCCCGATATCAGCGTATCGGTGAGACAGACGTTCGGAATCGACAGCGACCTGGAGGTGCCGGCCTTCAGCGACGCCGAGGACCACGTCCCGGACATCGACGATTCCTACCGCTTCGATCATGACACGACCCTGGCCATCCTGGCCGGCTTTGCCCACAACCGCCGCGTCCTGGTCCAGGGTTATCACGGCACCGGCAAATCCACCCACATCGAGCAGGTGGCGGCGCGGCTCAATTGGCCTTGCATCCGGGTCAACCTGGACAGCCACATCAGCCGCATCGACCTGGTCGGCCGCGACGCCATCGTGATCCGCGACGGCATGCAGGTCACCGAGTTCCGCGAGGGCATTCTGCCGTGGGCGTTGCAGCATCCGACGGCGCTTGTATTCGACGAGTATGATGCCGGCCGGCCGGACGTGATGTTCGTGATTCAGCGGGTCCTGGAGGTGGACGGCAAGCTCACCCTGCTTGACCAGAACAAGGTGATGCGGCCGCATCCGTACTTCCGCCTGTTCGCCACCACCAACACCGTCGGGCTCGGCGATACCACCGGTCTCTATCACGGCACGCAGCAGATCAATCAGGGGCAGATGGATCGGTGGAACGTCGTGGCTACCTTGAACTACCTGCCCAGCGAGGATGAGCAGGCCATCGTCCTCGCCAAGGTGCCGCGCTACAACACCCACGAAGGGCGCCAGACGGTGGCCGCCATGGTCAACCTCGCCGACTTGACCCGGGCCGGGTTTGTCAATGGCGACATCTCCACGGTCATGTCCCCCCGAACCGTGATCACCTGGGCAGAAAACGCCGAGATTTTCGGAGATGTCGGGGTCGGCTTCCGCCTCACCTTCCTCAACAAATGTGACGAGGTCGAACGCCCGATCGTTGCCGAATACTACCAGCGGTGCTTCGGTGAAGAGCTGCCGGAATCGTCAGCCCGGGCGATCATCCGGTAACGCGAGCGGGGCTTCCGGAATGCGGGACGAGGAAGCAGCAGCGCTGGTAAAGCGGGTCACCGCGGCAGCCTTGCGCGCGGTCGGCGGCCAGCCGAATATCGGGGTCACCTACGCCCCCGGTGTCGGCGACATCCGCGGCGACCGGGTCCGCCTGCCGGCACCGCCGAGCAACATGACCACAGCGGAACTGGCGTACCTCCGCGGTGCCTCGGACGCTTTGGCACTGCTGCTCCGGTATCACGATTCTGCCCTGCATCATCGCCGGGCACCCGTGGCGCGCTCCGCCCGGGAGGTGTTCGACTCCGTCGAGCGTGCCCGGGTCCAGGCGATCGGCAGCCGCCGCATGACCGGTGTCGCCGCCAACATCACCGCATTGATCGACCAGACCTGTGCCAACCGGGGCTATAAGAATGCTGCCAAGGCGGACATCTCGTTTCTTCCCGATGCTCTCGGACTGCTGATCCGGGAGACCTTGACCGGGGAGCGCCCGCCCGAGTCGGCCTCTCCGGTGGTCGATCCCTGGCGGGCAGTGATTGCCCAGAAGTGCCAGCCGCAATTCCGCCGCATGGTCGACTCGTTCGGTGATCAGCGGAGCTACGCGTCCGCTGCTGCGGCTCTCATCCATGCCCTCGAGCTGATCGACGCCGACGACCCGTCCCTGCAGGAGGATGTCGACGAAGGCAACGACGACGCGCCGGAGAGCGAGCAGAACGACAAGCAGAATGCCGAGGGGCAGGAGGGCCGGACCGAGGGGACCGAGGGGGTGGAAGGCTCGGCCGGGCTGGAGACGCTGGACGTAGTTCCCGACGCCGCCGTCGATGAGACCCCGATGCCCGGCGAAGGCGGCGTGACGCCCGCCGGCCCGACCGCAAGGCGAGCCCGCCGTCCCGACCCGGGCGAAGATCGCGGCATCACCTACCATCCCTATACGCAGAGTTTCGATGAGGTGGTGCCGGCGGCAGTCCTGTGTGATCCGGAGGAGCTGACACGCCTCCGCTTTCAGCTCGATCAGCAACTCGCCAACCTGGAAGGCGTGGTCGCCCGGCTGGCCAACCGGCTGCAGCGCCGGCTGCTGGCCAAGCAGACCCGGGCCTGGGAATTCAACCTCGAGGAGGGCCTGCTGGATGCGGCCCGGCTGGCGCGTGTCGTCGTCGACCCGGTGCGGCCGCTCAGCTTCAAGCGCGAGCGGGAGACCGAGTTCCGCGACACCGTGGTGACCCTCCTGATCGACAACTCGGGATCGATGCGCGGACGTCCCATTGCGGTGGCTGCGATGAGCGCGGACATCCTGGCGCGGACGCTGGAACGCTGCGGCGTCAAGGTCGAGATCCTGGGATTCACCACCCGGGCCTGGAAGGGCGGATTGTCGCGGGAGCGCTGGGTCAACGAAGGCAAACCGAAGAACCCGGGGCGGCTCAACGATCTTCGCCACATCGTCTACAAGGAGGCCGACCAGCCGTGGCGGCGCGCGCGGCGCAACCTCGGGCTGATGCTGCGCGAAGGACTGCTCAAGGAGAATATCGACGGCGAGGCGCTGATCTGGGCGCACAACCGGCTGATCGGCCGGCCCGAGCACCGCCGGGTGATGATGGTGATCTCCGACGGCGCGCCCGTGGACGACGCGACCCTTTCGGCCAATCCCGGCAACTACCTGGAGCGCCACCTGCGGGAGGTGATCGACTGGATCGAAACCCAGTCGCCGGTGCAACTGACCGCGATCGGCATCGGCCACGACGTCACCCGGTACTATCGTCGTGCCGTCACCCTGGTCGACGCCGAAGAACTCGGCGGCACCATGTTGCAGAATCTGACTGAATTGTTCGACGAAGACCCCGACCTCCCCGCGGCGGCGCCGGCACCGATCACTGGCCGGCGGGCCGGCCGGGCGCGCTGATCGGTCGCTATCGGCGCTGACGTTCCATATTGGCCAGTTCCGAGACCAAGTAGGCTCGGACGGCTGTCCACAAGCCGTCACGCCCACCTTCCCCATGCCGATCGAGAAGGCTGAGCGCTTCGGCCGTGACCGCGATCGCCTCGTCATCGAGGCCGGCAAGCCGAAGGCGCATGCCGAGAAGCCCCAGAGTCCAGGCGAGCCCGTCTTGGAGCGGGGCGGCGGCCTTGTCGCCCGGCGTTTCGGACCCGACCAGGCTTCGGTGCACCGAGACGGCCTCGGTCAGCGCTGCCAAGGCCCCCTCCGAGTCGGCGATCACGGCCCGCACCCGGGATTCCTGCTTGAGCGCGGCCACCAGGGCCGACGCTGCGCCGTGCACGCCTTCGGCACTGAGGGTCCGGCATAGGGCCGCGGCCTCGGCGGCGACAGCGGCGGCACCGGTGAAATCGCCGGCATCGAACCGCGCAACCGACAGGGCAATCAGCGCCGGCGCCAGCACCGCGGCATGGCGTGCCGGGTCGGCATCTGCCATGTGCCGCCGGAGCTCGACGACCTCCTCGAGCAAGGCAACCCGGTCATCTCCCCCGCTCTCGGCCGACGCCTCCAGCGTTCGCAGCAGCCGCGGCTGCCAGCGATCCGGATCGGCCGCAGCCAGCATCCGGTAGCGGGCGGCAGCCAGCGCGAGCAGAGCGTTCTGGTCCGACATGAGCGTCATGCCCCGATGCGGGTGGCGACGAGGGGGCTGCCGAGGACGGTGCCAGCAGAGTTGCCAGCCTTCGCACAGCGGCGGCATCCAGCCGGCACCCTGAAGATATCGCGCCTGTCCCGGCGGGGCGGCGCTGTGAGCCACGCCGGCGCCGGGGCAATCATCGGGCGTCCACGGCGTCTCACGGCACTACGCCGGCCGCAGGGGGGGCGGTATCGAAGGCAACCGCAGCCACCGTGTAGCGCCCGGCGAAATCCGTGATCGTCCCGGCCGGATCGCTGCGAATGAACCGCGCCAAGTCCCGGCGGAGGCGCACCGGCCAGAGGCCGAGCCCGTCGTGCAGAGCGCCTGCCACCACGCCGCACGCCAAGTCGGCGCGGCCCTCGCTCACAGCGAGTCCAAACCGCGCCACCAGGTCCGGAGGCACCGGGTCCATGTCCACCGGCAGCGTCACCACCCAGGGGGTGGCCCGGGCGTGCTGAGCCGTCCACTCCAAGGCGGCCAGCACCAGCGCTCGGGTCCCGCTTGCGGGAACCGATACCGACGCCGCAGCAATACCGGACAGATCCGGGACGGTAACCGGACCGGACGCGACGGCGATCGCCTGGGGAACCTGGCGAGCGAGGCCGCCCAGCACCGCCCGAAGGCGGCCGCCGGCATCACCCCGCACCAGAACCGCGCCAAGGTAGGGGCGCGCCTCGGCCGACGGTGCCCCTCGGAGGATACAGATCACCATTCCCGCTCCCGGTCGGTCGACGTGGCAGGGCGGCTCAGTACCGCCGTTCCCACTTCAGTCCGAAGAACTCTCTGGTGTCGTCGGGGTCCTGGGTGATTTCACCGAGCACGGACAGATCGTCGGTGAGTTCCACCTCGGCCCGAAACGTCGGGCCACCAGCGCCGGTCGGGACTACCGTTTCCACGAAGATCCGATCGCCGATGTATCGCCCCACCCGAACGCCGGGCGCCCCGAATTCCTCTCCCGGCTCCAGCGCCAGCACGTCGATGCCGAAGGCGCCTCGGACCCGGCCCAGCACGCCCTCCACAAAGCCGTCACCCCGAGCAAGCGTATCGAGTGCTATGGCCAGTTCAACCGCTTCCCCTGCGGTCAACTCCCGTGCCGCCTTGCCGAACAGCACCCTGGGCAGAATCTCCGATTCCGGCAACGGCGGCTGGGAACTGAACGAGACCGACGGCTCTGATACGGTGCCGCCGATATTGACGAACGCGGTGATGTCCCGTCCATCGAAGGTCGCCAGGATATCCAGCCTGGGATCGATTTCGCGCTCGCCCGCCAGGGAGATGCTGCCGCGGGTCAGGTCGAACCGGCGTGCCGCGAAATTGAACTGGCCGCGGACCACGTTGAGGCTGCCGACCACCACCGGGGCATCAGCCGTGCCGGTCACCCGAAAGCTGCCGGCCCATTCGGAATCCAGGCCACGGCCGCGGACGAACACCCGGCCCGGGAACTCCAGGGTCAGATCCAGGAGTATGGCGCTTGGCGCCGGCGCTTCCGGCTCGGGCGGCACCGGCAGATCATCATCGCGGATCTCGATGACGTCGATGGTGACCACCGTGGGCGGCATGCGGTCGATCAGGCGGGCTTCCACCCGTTCGGTTTGCAGCCGGCCCTCCAGACGGCCTTCCAGTGGCGTGCCGCGGTAGGTGATGTCGGCGGAGGCGGATGCGGTGACGTCGTCGCGCCGCACCAGGATCGCGTTGCGGGCCTGCAGGGTCACCTCGATGGGACTGGTGGCGAGATCATCCAGCCGGGCCGAGCCGTCGGCGCGAATGCGGCCGGTGGCCCCGTCCGTCCCGGTAAGGCTGATCCGTACCGTCTCCCCGTCGGGAACGGAAACGGTCGCGTCAAGGTTGCGGATCAAGGTGCCGAAGATCAGGTGCTCATAGGTACCGTCCCGAACCGTCACCTCGCCGCTGGCCCGCGGGTTGGCCAGCGTGCCGGCCACGGCGACGTCGATCCGGCCGCTGCCGGCGAGGCTGTGTTCGGCCAGCGGCAGGTATTCCCACAGCTGGGCCACTTCCCCCTGCCAGTTGGCCCGGCCCGAGATCGGCTGATTGGGGCGCGGCAGCATCGCCAGGGTGCGCGCGTCCATCGCCAGGGGAAGGCTGGCGGTGGCCGTCAAGTCGGTAGCGCCGAGACCGGAGACGCGGGCGTCGGCGTCGAGCCGGCCGCCCCGCCAAGTCGCGGTGACAACAGCCGAGAGCGGATCCGGGGCCCGGATCCGCCGGCGCTCCTGGGCTATGCCGCTCGCCCGGAAGTCGAGGTCGCCGGCGAGCAGGTTCTGCTCCGTACGCACGGTGGCAAGCGCGTCGATCCGGCCCTGCCAGCGCGAGTCCGGCACGACCAGTTCCACCAAGGCCACCGGCAGGCTCTCGATCCGGATGGTGGCGGCGGTGGCCGGGCCGCCGAGGCGGCCGTCGGCGATGATCCGCCCGTCGGCGATGGCCAGCGTGAGGTTGCTCACGCTGATCTCGCTGCCCACCACCGCGATGACCGCCGGACGATCGAGCGCCAGGGGAACGTCGCCGATTCGTCCCTCCAGCCGATCGAGCGCGACGCGGGTTGCCGCATCCGCCAGGGAAAGGCGGCCGGCGGTGCTCACCGTCAGTGGCGGATCGCCGGCCTCCTCCACCGCCAGGGTGAAGGCGGCATCGGTCAGCGGACCGTCCAGGGTTGCGGCGAGCGAGCGGGCGGTCAGGTCGGGCGTGCCGACACCCGCGGCATCCAGGCGCACCTGGAGCCGCGGCGCGTCGAAGGCATCCGCGACGCGCCCGGTGGCCGTGAGGGTGCGAGCACCGATCCGGGTATCGCCGACAATCGCCCCGAGCCGCTCTGCCGAGAGGTCGAGGGCGACGGTCTGCATGCCCCGCTCCGGGATCAGCCGAACATCCAGGTCGGCCGATCCGATGATGCGAACGCCGGCAAGCTCGGTCCCCGCCGGGCCGCCCCGCACCTGCACCTGAACCCGACCATCGACCAGCCCCTGGTCCAGCCGTGCATCCAGGGCGCCTTGGGCGCTCAGCGCCGGCAGCCGCACCGCCAGATCGGTGAGCCGGAGCCGCTCCGGCTGCGGCTGGGCGAACGCGGTGTCTGCCGTCACCGGGCCGAAGTCGGTGGTGGCGCGAAGCGCCAGCGTCCCGGCTGGCGCCGAGGCCACCCGGCTGGCCGTGGCCGTCAGGGTCGCCTCCGGCACGGCGATGGCATCCAAGACCGCGTCGGTCAGGGTGGCGGTGGCGGTCACTGTGGGGTCGGCAACCGCCCCTTCCGCGGTTCCGGTCACCTGCAAACGCCCGCCCAGGTCGGTGCCCGCCACATCCGCCGCCACGGCCAGGTCCGTGATCTCCAGGCGGTACTCGGCCGCCACCGTCGCAAGGCCATCGCTTAAGGTGGCTGATGCCGCCAGCGACACGGGCGTCGCTGCCGCCAGCGTTGCCTCCAGCACGAGAGTCTCACCCGCGGTCAGGTCGTAGCGGCCCTCGAGGGTAAGACCGCCGCCGTGCAGGGCATCCTGCGCCGGGTCCGCCAGCGACAGATCGGACACCGCACCGTCGATCGTGCCGGCCAGGGTGGCGTCGAAGATATTGCCCCGAGCACCGACCTTCAGGGTAACGGCCCCGGCCAGCGGCTGCTGCAGCGCCTCGCCAAGCCCGGTCAAGTCGCCGATGGCGGCGTCGACCACGGCATTGATGCTGCCGTCACCGAGATTGATCCGGCCGGAGGCGGCCAGGCGGGACGGCCCGCTCTCGATCGTCGCCTCGACGGGGTCCAAGTCGAGAGTCACCGGATCCAGCACCCCCTCGGCCGTCACCCGCATCAGCGGGCCGGTGAGCCCGGCCAGGGTCGGGTCCATCATGACCACATCGCGCCCGTCGATCACCACGGTTATGGCGAGCGGTCGCTCGCCCGCCGGCCCATCCGCGGCAACCGGGCTTAGGGTGGCGGCGAGATCCACCGCCGCAGCGGCAAGGACGTCCGGCATTTCGAGATCGGCCAGCGCGCCGTCCAGCGCTACCTCGGGCTCGGCCAGGGTTCCGGTGACCCGCGCCTCGAGGGCCAGGGCACCGACGGTGACGGGCGCGATCAGCCCCTCCCAGCGCGCCAGGTCCAGGGCGCGAAGGCTGACCGTCCCGTCCACCGAGCCGGCCGCCGGGTCCACGCGCGCCGAGCCCGACAGCGCGACCGCGGCGCTTTCCGCCGTCAGGCGGACCACCCGGATGACCCCGTCCGGCAAGCGCTCCACTTCCGTAGAGAAAGCGATCCCGTCCTCGACCAGGGCGCGCACCGGAGGATCGATCAGCCCGGCCACCTGCGCCCCGCCATCCACGGTGACAACCAGCCCGTCGGCCCGGCGGATGCGGATGTCGGCGTCGGCGCTGAGCAGGGTACCGATCTCGGCCTCCAGGGCGCCCTGCCAGTCGCTAAGAAGTCCTTCGCCCTTGAGGGTGAGGCGGGTCTCGGGATAGGGCTCCAGCCCGGCCAGGCGCACGATCAGCCCGCCCTCGGGCTCGAACACGTCGACATCCACCCGGAGGAAGTCGGTCGGCCGGTGGTAATCAGCGGCCACCGTGGCGACCGTCCCGGGCGCGTCGGTCCGAACGACCTGGAGTTCCGAGCGCACGCTGGATTCCACCGGCGCCGCCAGGGTTCCGGCGATATCGAGCACCATCGCCTCCCCGGCCACCGCCTCACCGAGGGCGAGGCCACGGACCGCGATGCTGTCCACCCGGACGCCGAGGGGCAGGATGGGAAGTTCGAAAGCGGGAGCTTCCGGTGGAGCCGGCTCCGGTTCTTCCATCGGTGGCGGCAGGCGGAGCAGGTGGATCTCGTCTGCGGCGATCTCGACGATGCGGAGTTCACGGCGCAGCAGTGCCCGCGGCGACCAAGCGAGGCGGGCTCGGCGAACGGTCAGCCAAGCGCCATCCGGATCGGCGACGGCCACGTCCTCGACCAGCAGACGCGTCGGCAGGCCGGGGCCGATGGCGCCGATGCTCAGAACCAAGCGATCCGGATCCGAGACCAGACGTTCGAGAGCCCCGGCCAGGGTCTGCCGTCCGCTTTCGGTCTGGAGGTAGGCGTAGCCGGCGATTCCGACGCCGACCAGTACCGCCAGCACCACCGCCAGGGTCCAGCCGAGCCAGCGCAATGGCCTGAAGCGCCGCCGCTTGGGGCGCTCGGCCGGATCGGCCGGTTGCGGGATCTCGGGCTCAGCCATGATCAGAACGCCTGTCCAATACTGATATAGATCTGAAAGCGGTCGTCGACATCCGGACGACGGTTCACCGGGAAGGCCACATCCAGGCGCAACGGGCCGATCGGGGTGTGGTAGCGGAGGCCGAGCCCGGCGGCCCAGCGCAGCGGCTCGGAGAAATCGGGCAACGAACTGTCGTAGACGTTGCCGGCGGCGACGAACGGCACCACCGCGAATTCCCGCCAAACCCGTGCCCGAACCTCGCCGGTGAGTTCCAGAGCCGAGCGACCGCCGATGGGGTCGTTGGCCGCGTCCAGCGGTCCCACCAGCTGGAAGCCGAAGCCGCGGATCGAGCCGGCACCGCCCGCATACAGCCGCCGGTTGGCGGGGATGTCGGTCGTTTCCTCGCCGACGATCGAGGCAATACGGGTGCGCCCGGCCAGGACGTAGCGGCGGCGGTCATCGATCGGGTAGTAGGCCGCCAGTCCCACGTCGGTAAGGTGAAAGAACGTCGCAGTCCCGGACTGGCCAGCAAAAGGTGTCAGGCCGAGGTCGAAACGCACGCCGGTGGTCGGGTCCAGGTCGTCATCTGCGCCACGGTAGCTGACCGTGAGGGGGATGCCACCCAGGACCGAGGACTGCCGGCCGTCGCCGTCGTCGAGGTTGCTGTATTCGATCAGGCCGCCGGCGGAGGCAAACCAGTTCCCGCCCAACGGCCACTCCAGGCCGCTTGCCAGCGATGCCGTGAAGCCCTCGAACGCATCGGTATCCACCCGCGACGCCTGCGCGGTGGCGAACAGCCGGCGGTCCAGGCGCCTGAAATTCGGGCGGACGAACTCGATCCGGCCCCCTTGCTCGAGCTGATCGAGATCGGCGGAGAGTCTGAGATCTTCATCCCGGCCGAAGAGGTTGCGATGCTCCCAAAACGCACGGCCGCCGAACCCGCGATCGGTGGACCAGCCGATACTGGCGCCGATGGACCGGGGCTTGTCCTCGATCACGCTCACCTGGATGGGTACGTTGCCGTCCGCGTCCAGGGCCTCGGCGTGGGTGACCACCACCGAGGCGAACAGCCCGGTGCCGACCAGACCCGACTGCACCGTATCTAGCGAGTCCTGACGGAACGGCTCGCCGACGCTCCAGTCGATCCACTGCTCCACGTAGTCGAGCCTGGTCCGATCCAGTCCCTCGAACGTCACCGGGCCGAACCCCGCCGGCGGCCCCGGGTCCACGAATACGTCCACGGTCATGGTGCGGTCCCGGTAATCCACGACCGCACGCCGGTCGGTGCGTTCGGCGAACGGTCGCGCATCGTTGATGAGGTGATCGATCAGACGCCGGCCGGCAGCGACCACGGGCGCCGCCCGGGCTCGCATCCCGATGGTCAGTCCCAAATCCTCCAGGCTCGGCGTGGTCGGCGGCGGGATGTCGTTCACGGAGACATAGGTCACATCAAAGCTGGAGAGGACGAACGGCTCCCCCGGTGTCACGGTGACGATGACCTCGATCGGCTCCGCCTCATCATCCACCATGTAGTCGACGGTACCGTCATAGAACCCTTCGGAGCGAAGCACGGTGCGGAACCGATCGAGATCGTCCTCGATCCGGCGCAGCAAGCCGGCGAAGGTGCGGGGTGGCCGGTCGCGCAGTTCCCGCAGCAGAGAGACCCCATCGAAAATGCGCAACAGATCCGGGTCCTCCGTGCCGGTGATGGTGAGGGTGTAGTCGAGGCCGGGAATGTCCTCGTCAAACGGGGCGATGGCCGGTGTCACGTCTGCGTCGGGGGGTTGCAGCTCCAGCGGCTCCATTTCCGCTGGATCCACACCGGGCGGCATGATGTCGGCGGATTGAAGGCGTCCGGTCGCGGCAACCGCCACCGCCAGGGCCGCCGCGACCAAGACCATCGGCAGCCGCCGGCGCCGGAGCCAAGGCTGGAAAGCATGTTGCACCATGCCGGGGCCGCCCTCGATCATCCGTTCTCGTTGCTTCCCGCGACCATGCCGGCCGCCGCCGCCGTCATCAAGCCGTCATGGTTCTGATAACCTGTCCGGTTCGCAATGGAAATGTGGCGGATCGGTTCAGGGTTCCGGCCGGCGGCCGATTTCGGCGGTCTCTCCGCCGCCGGCGGACGCATTTGGGCGCAGTCGTCCCAACGCGGCCACCAGGTCGTCGGCGTCCTTGATGTGCAGGTCGCGCTGGGGGAACGGGATGCGGATGTCGTTGGCATGGAACTTGTCCCACATCCGGAGCAGCACCGCGCTCCGCACGTTGACCACGCCGGCCACCGGATCGCGGATCCAGAGGCGCAGCTCCAGATTGACGGAGTTGTCGCCGAATCCCATCACCCGGCACACCGGGGCGGGCTCCTTCAGCACCCGCGGCTCCTCCCCGGCGGCTTCCACGGCGAGATCCATGGCCTTCCGCACATCGGAATTGTAGGAGACGCCGAACGGCAGCGGCAGGCGCAGGCGGTCGGAGGTGAACGACCAGTTGATCACCCGGGTGGTGATCAGGTCCTCGTTGGGGATCAGCCATTCCTTGCCGTCCCGGGTGGTCACCGAGACATAGCGGGCGCCGAGGGAGGAGACCCAGCCGAAGGTCTCCTCGATCTCGATCACGTCGCCCGGTTTGATCGACTTGTCCATCAGCAAGATGATGCCGCTGATCAGGTTGGAGACGGTCCGCTGCAGGCCAAGCCCGACGCCGACGCCCAGCGCGCCGGTGAAGATGGCGAAGGCGGTGAGGTCGATGCCGATGCTCCTGAGCGTCACCAGGAAGGCGATGGCGATCAGCGAGAATTTCAGGAGCTTGCCGATCAGCACCTGGATCGAGGGGGTGAGCGTGCGGGCGTGATGGATGCGCTGCTCCAGCACCCGGGCCAGTACGGTGGCGAGCCACAGCAGCACCGCCAGCAGCACCATCGCCTTGAGCACCGAAAGCACGGAGATGTAGACGTCCGCGATTTCCACCCCCAGCCGGTCCAGCGCCGCCATCACCGGGCCCAGCAGATCGAGGATGCCAAGGGTCGCCACCCCGAACGCGAACAGCGCCACCAGGCGGGACAGGGTCTCGTCGTGGATCAGGGCGGCGGCGATGTGGATGACGATCCAGGCGGTCAGCAGATGCGCGACGGTGCTGATCAACAGGCGCGGCCAGTCCGGCCCCGCCGCAACCGCCATCGCGAACCACAACAGCAGCACCGCGACGATGGGGAAGGCAGTGGCGGCCACCAGGAGCGTGAGCCGCCGGAGCGACTGCTCCGGCTGCCGGCGGCGGGCGATCGCGCGCACCAGGGCTTCCCGCAGCGGCCGCGCCGTGAGGCGCGCCAGCAGCAGTGCCGCGGCGATGACGGCCAGCTGTCCCAGGGTCGACCACACCAGCACCTCGGTGAGGAACCAGTACTCCAGGCGCATCTGCAGGCTTTCCAGGGCGATCCGGTCGACGGGCAGGGCCCGGAGAAGGTCGGACAGCGGCGCGGGCATCGTTTCGGACATGGGCAGCGGCTCCTCGGCAAGCCCGGGCAGGCCGACCAGAATAGCCGAAGGTGACGTCTGACGCATGGGGGGGGCGGAGCTGCGGCCTCATGCGGAGGCAGGTCAGACCAGCCCAAGGCGTAATCTGACAGGTGTGCAACCAGCGGGAGAACACAAGTGCCCATCAGCGCATGCATTGCTGTCGATTCGCTGCGCCCGCGACGAAGAGTCATAAGAAAAACGCTCACGCTGACGAGGTTTAATTTGCCATGGCGAAGTTATTTTGTGGTCGTCATGGCGAGGCGAAGCCGAAGCCGATGCCATCCATGATAAGGACAGCCTACGTAGCATGGACGGGAACACCTTTGACGCAGTGGCCATGGAACCGGCCAACATGGTTGTCGCGGAGCCATGGTTCGCCATTCTCCATGCGGCGGCATACGCCCGCGGCCATGGCGCGCTCCCGGCTCGACGTCTGCGGCAAGGCCACCACCCGCGACATAACGTTTTCGGGACTGTTTGCCGAAAATGGGGCACGTTGACACTCGCCCCGGCCTGCCCGCGCCTGGTCCGAAAGCTTGGCCCTGGTGAACCGGAACCCGCTCAGGTGGCGTAGACTAGGTTGTGGTGATCGGGTGATGGTTGTTACAGAATGGAGCCAGGGCTCTCGATGAAACAGATGGTGGCCGTCGTGATGAGCGCGATTCTGCTGACGGGGTGCTCGGTGTTCGGGGTGCGTTCGGGAACCGAGCAGGCGTCGTACACGGTAATCGCCCATGTTGATGACAAGACCGAGGTGCGCCGCTACCCGCCGCAACTGGTTGCCGAGACATCGGTCACCGCGTCGGACGAGAGCAGCGGACGCAACCAGGCGTTTCGGGTCCTTTTCGACTACATCTCAGGCGACAATCGCGCGAAGACATCGGTGGCGATGACGGCACCGGTGGAAACCGCTGCCGCGCCGGAGACGATCGCGATGACCGTGCCGGTCGAGACCACGTCACAAGCGGGGGAAACCTGGTCCATGCGGTTCTTTCTGCCGGCAGAATACACTTGGGAAACGGTGCCGGAGCCGACCAATCCGGCGGTACGCATCGCTGAACTGCCGGAACGGACGATCGCCGTCCGGCGTTTCAGCGGATCACGGCGTTCGGAGAACGTGGCGCGCCATGCCAGCGACCTGAGCCACGCGCTCGAGGGGTCGCGCTGGCACGCCGTTGGCGAGCCGTTCACCCTGTTTTACGATCCGCCGTGGACGCTCCCCTTCCTGCGCCGCAACGAGGTGGCCGTTCCGGTGACGTGTGAGGCGGCCTCCGATTGCGAACCCGCCCGCCAATGAACCCGATCGGGGGCGTGGTGGCGGTGCCACAGGCAATGTGGCACCGTCAGCCTCGCGGCAGTGCAGAGGCTGGGGGACACGCTTGTGCGGCGCGGCGGTTGTTGACACGCCACGGCAAAACTTGACTGATACAGGGACCTCGTGGGCCGATGTTATCTTGGAGGACCGAATGTTCATGAAGCTTTGCTCCCCTCTCGCAGTCGCCGTCGTCGCCTTGGCCACGCACGCCCAGGCCTTCGAGCTGACGAGCCCGGATTTCGACGCGGGTGAGACCTTCGAGGAGCGCTTCATCTTCGATGGCTTCGGCTGCACCGGCGACAATGTCTCGCCGGCGCTCACATGGTCCGGCGCACCGGAGGGAACCGAGAGCTTCGCGCTGATGGTTCACGATCCCGATGCGCCGACGGGCGGCGCCGGATTCTGGCATTGGATCGTGCTCGACATTCCGGCGGCGGTGGATGAGCTGCCGCAGGGCGCCGGCGCGGCGGGCGGCGAGGCGATGCCCGCGGGCGCGCGGATGCTGCCCAATGACTATGGCATCGCCGGCTGGGGTGGCCCCTGCCCGCCGCAGGGTCATGGCCCGCACCGCTACAACTTCACGCTCTACGCCCTGCCCATGGCCCAGCTTGAGGTGCCGGAAGGCGCGAGCAAGGCGGTGACGGGCTTTCTCGTCAACGCCAATGCGCTCGGCACGGCGACCTTGCAGGGCGTCTACGAGCGGTAAGCAAGCCCTCGGCTCTGACCGTTTCGCGGGTGCGTTCGTTTATGTCGGCTGGCCCAGGTCTCGGTCGCCCGGGGAACGCTTGCGGGCCAGGGTCAGGCCGTCGCCGATCGGCACCAGGCTGAGATCGATGCGGGGATCGTCCCTGATCGCCCGGTTGAACGCGCGGATGGCGGCGGTGTCGTCGTCGTCGCTGGTGGGGTTGACCACCCGCCCACCCCACAGCACGTTGTCGACACAGATCAGCCCGCCCGGGCGCAGCAGTACCAGCGCCCGTTCGTAGTAGGCCCGATACCCCGGCTTGTCGGCATCGATGAAGCAGAGATCGAATGTCTCCGCCGCGCCACCGGCCAGCAGCCCGTCCAGCGTTTCCAAGGCCAGGCCCAGGCGCAGGTCGATCCGGTCGGCCACCCCGGCTTCCGCCCAGTAGCGCCGGGCGATCGCCGTCCAGGACTCGCTGATATCGCAGGCGACCAGCCGCCCTCCTGCCGGCATGGCCAGCGCCATCACCGTCGCGCTGTAGCCGGTGAAGGTGCCCACCTCCAGGATCTGGCGGGCTCCCATCAGGCGCACCAGCAGCGCCATGAACTGCCCCTGTTCCGGCGAGATCTGCATGTTCCGTTCGGGCAGGCGCAGGGTCTCGTCCCGCAGCCGCCGCAGCACCTCGGGCTCACGCAGGGAAACGTCGAGCAGGTAGGCATGCAAAGCGTCGTCAAGCGCGATGGTTCGGCTGGACATGGTGCGGACTCCCTCCGGGGTTGCGTGACCGGCTAGCCTGGCAGGGACCGGCGGCGCCGGATCTCCGCCGCCACGACATCGGCCGGACGCAACGGCGGGTGCTGCCAGAAATCCAGGCCATCGCTCAGCGGCCGGGCGTAGCCGGCGGCGAACAAGGTCCGGTGCAGGCGCCTCAACTTGTCGGTCGCCAGGCCGTCGGGGGCATAGATGTAGACCGGGGCCGCCGTCGCGCAGGCTTCGGTACACATGGACGCGGAGTCGCCGGTGACGATCACCGCATCGGCTACCGCGAGATAGCCGAGGTAGGGGTTGTCAGCGGGGTCGCCCCAACGAAAGCCGTGGTGAGGACCGCCGATCTCGGCGAACAGGGCGTCGCCGGCGGCCCCGGTTCGCCGGCTGGTCACGACCATCAGCGAACCGCCGGCCGCCGCTGCCAACGCCGAGACGGTTCGCCCCAGGTCCCGCGCCATGGCCGGGGTGAACACCGCATGGCGGGTGGTCCCGCCCACCAGGACGGCGATGCGGGGGCGCGGCAGCGCCGCCAGCCGGGGCGCCCAGATCGCCCCGGCAGCATCCAGCGCCGCCGCGCTGACACGGTGCGGCGACCCCGCCGTCACCAACAGGTTCCGCCGTTCCCGCAGACGATCATGGGCCGGGACCGCCAACAGGTCGAAGGCACCGCGATGGCTGCCGGGGTCCATCAGCTGGACCGCGAAACTGCGGCGGCGGCTCAGCCGCCGCACCGCCCGGACCACCGGCGCCGCCCGACGGCCGGCGCCGACAGCGACATCCGGCCACGGCGGCATCAACTGACGTCGGGTCTCCGCGCTGACGCCCAGCAGCGATGACCACAGCAGCGCATCGGGCAGCACGGCCAGCGGGCCATAGGTCACATCCACCACCCGAAACGGCAGCCCCAACGCCTCGGCGACACCCAGGCACTGGCTGCGGTTGCCGGGGCGGTCATCGGCCAGCACCCACACCAACCGGCGTTCCGTATCGGACCGGCGCGTGATCACACGCCGCCCGGGATCAGCACCGCCGCACCGGTGAGCTGCCCCGCGCGCAGCCGGTTCAGCGCCGCGTTTGCCTCACCGAGCGGGAACACCTCGATATCGGTGCGAACCGGGACCTGCGGCGCCAGGGCCAGGAAGGCCTCCCCATCCCGGCGGGTGAGGTTGGCGACCGAGACCAGCCGCTTCTCCCGCCACAACAGGTCGTAGGGAAACGACGGAATGTCACTCATGTGAATGCCGCCACACACCACGGTACCTCCGGGGCGGATTGCGGCCAGGGCCAACGGTACCAGGGCCCCAACCGGCGCGAACAGGATGGCGGCATCCAGTTCCTCGGGCGGCGCATCGTCCGCCCCGCCTGCCCACATGGCGCCATGGCGGCGGGCGAACGCCTGGGCCGCCACGTCGCCGGGTCGGGTGAACGCGAACACCCGGCGCCCCTGGTGGTTGGCCACCTGGGCCACGATATGCGCCGCCGCGCCGAAGCCGTAAATGCCCAGGCGCTCGGCATCGCCGCAGGCAACGAGGCAGCGATAGCCGATCAGGCCGGCACAGAGTAGCGGCGCCAGGGACGCATCCGCGCCCACAGCCGGCAAGGGAAAGCAGTAGCGGGCATCCGCCACGGCAAACTCGGCATAGCCGCCATCGATGGTGCAGCCGGTGAAACGCGCCTGCTCGCACAGGTTCTCCTGCCCGGTTCGGCAGAAGCGGCAGTGCCCACAGGTCCAGCCAAGCCAGGGAATGCCCACCCGGTCACCCAGGGCAAACCGCGTCACACTCTCGCCCAGCACGGCCACCCGGCCGACAATCTCGTGGCCCGGCACCACCGGGCGCTTCACCTGCGGCAACTCGCCATCGACCACGTGCAGGTCGGTCCGGCATACCGCACACGCCGATACCCGCACCAGAACCTGACCCGCGCCGGGCTCGGGACGAGGCACCTCCCTCGCCACCAGCGATGCCCCCGGTGCGTCCAGCACCATGGCGGTCATTCGAGCCGAGTGCGCCATGTGCCAAGGCTAACCAAAGCGGCCGGTGGCGACAACGTCCGTGCAAGCGCCAAGAACCGAGATCGTGGCGGGGCCTTGCGCGCCGCGGCTGCACCGACCTTGCCAACCGGCAAAAGATCGGCATTTCATCCTTTCATAGGAACATTCGCAGACCGCGTGAGGCGTTCGCAAAACACACCAGTCGGAGACCGGTTGATGGCAGAGCTGCACATTACTGAATATACCGGCATCGGGCAGGACAAGATGGGCCGCTCCGTCCAGGTCGCCCATGGAGAACGAGAGCGTCAGGTGCTGCCAATCACCGAGTCGGGCTCGGTGTCGGCAGCTTTCCAGGGAGACTACATCCGAGTTTTCTCAGATGTTCCTTGCCGCATCCAGTTCGGCGCGGCGCCGACGGCGACCGATACCAGCATTCCTCTCGCCGGCGACAGTGTGGAATTTTTTCATGTGATCCCTGGTCATAAGCTCGCCGTCATATCCCGATGAAAGCCGCCCTCAACGTTTTGGGTGTGCTCGGCCAAGCGGTCAAAGCATCCAAGCTCACCGGCTACGCCGCTCTCCGGAATCGGCCGGCAACCGTTGGCGACGTGGCCGAGCTGACCACCCCCCCTGCCGCTGCGGGCACCTTCACCGCCACCACCACGTCCGCGCTCGACAACGGCGGTACCGTGATCGCCAGCGCCACCCCCGGCGTCATGTGGGTGCGCGATGGGGTCTACAACACCGCCCTGGCGCCGATGCA
>REES01000115.1 GCA_007694935.1 Rhodospirillales bacterium | reverse complement strand
TGGTGCCGGTGATGGCGGTGACCATGGTGCTCTCCGCCTTCATGAACAACACGCCCGTGGTGGTGATGCTGACGCCGGTGCTGATCGCGGTTGCCCGGTCGGTCCGCACCCCGGCCTCGCGTTTCCTGATCCCGCTGTCTTATGCCAGCATCTTCGGCGGCACCTGCACGCTGATCGGCACATCGACCAACATCCTGGCCGACGGCGTCGCTCAGAACGCCGGGCTCGCGCCATTCGGCATGTTCGAGATCACCGGTGCCGGCCTGATCCTCGGTGCCATCGGCATGGCCTACATCGTGACGGTGGGACCATGGTTGCTGCCGGCCCGGCAGTCGGTGGTGCAATCGGTTGTCATGCCGCGGGACCGCGACTTCCTGACCGAGGTGCTGGTCCCGCCGGGATCCCCCCTCATCGGCAAGTCGCTGGCCGAGGCGGGGCTGGTCCGGGCGCGCGGCTATCAGGTGCTGGACGTGATCCGCGATGATGTCCCCCTCGATCCCGAACATGGCGTGCCGCTGCTGGCGGCCGGCGACCGGCTGGTGATTCGTGGTCAGGTCGCCGACCTGATGGACCTTCGCGGCGGCAAGGGCCTCAGCTTCGAGGCCGGCAGCGATGGCGAAGCCGTGCTGGCCCCGATCCAGAGCCATGCCGTCCGGCTCATGGAGGGGATCGTTGGTCCGAACTCGCCGTTCGTGGGGCGGCGGGTCGGCGACCTCAACCTGCACCGGCTGTATGGCACCCGAATCCTGGCACTGCACCGCCAGGACGCGGTCCTCACCGGCGACTTCGATCAGGTGCGGCTGGCGTTCGGGGATACACTCTTATTGGAGGGGCCGCTGGACGGCCTCGACCGAATGTTCCGTCAATCGGTGCTCATCAACCTGAGCGAGCCGACCGAACGTCCCTATCGACGGCGTCACGCGCCCATCGCCATCGCCGCGATTGTCGGCGTGATGGTGCTGGCCGGGCTGGGAGTGGCCCCGATCGCCGCCCTTGCCATGATCGCAGCGGTGGCGGTGGTGGCGTTCGGCTGCCTCGACGCGGACGAGGCCTATCAGGCGATCCGCTGGCGCATCCTTATGCTGATCTTCGCAATGCTGGTGCTGGGCCTGGCGCTGGAGGCAACCGGGGCGGCGGCGCTGGTGGTGCAGACCTTCGCCATGCTACTGGTCGGACTGGGCCCGGTCGCGATCCTGTCGGGTGTCTACCTGGTGACGTCGGCCCTGACCGAGGTAATGGGCAACAATGCCGCCGCCATCCTTCTGACCCCGATCGCAATCGGCCTTGCGACACAGATCGGCGTCGACCCGCGGCCGTTCGTGGTGGCGGTGATGTTCGCCGCCAGCGCCAGCTTTGCCACCCCCATCGGCTATCAGACCAACACCTTCGTCTACGGCGCCGGCGGCTACCGGTTCATGGATTTCGTCCGCATCGGCCTGCCCCTCAACATCCTGATGTGGGCGGCGGCGACCCTGGTGATCCCACTTTTCTGGCCGCTTGGCTGAGGGCGCGGCGGAGCTTGGCAATCGCCACCCGCTCCAGGCCGGCCGGACAGCAGGACGCCGGGCCGACGATGGTCACCTCGATGTTGGTAACCGGATCGAGGGCGGCGACCCGGACACTGTTGCCGATGGTCCAGAATTCCAGCAGGTAGCCCTCTGATCGGTCCGATTTCTCCATCGACATCAGCGTCCCCGCTGCTCAGGGCCGGGGCTTGCTGAAACAGCAGCAGAGCCCACGCAGGGTGAAAGGCCGGCGGGCATGGGCGAATGGCCGTGCCGGGCCCGCAGAAAACACCAGCCGGGGCCGTGCTTCACCTAAGGTTGCGAGGCCCGCACCCACGTCCATCGCTCACGACGCTGGACCAGCGATGAGTTCGACCCCCTCGGCCCGAGCGGCTGCGGCCAGAGCGCGATCAAGCGTGACAATCGGGGCCCTCAGTCGTCGCGCCAGCTCCAAGTAAGCGGCATCATACACGGTGAAAACATGCTTGCGCGCAGTCGCCAGGATAGTCTCGCTGTCGGGATCGCGGTCGATCCGGATCGGCAGTCTTTCAAGGTCTGAAATAAACTCGGTGGAACTGGCGGCGTCGATCCGACCGCGGCGTTCGCTGACAACCAGTACGTTGCGAACCTCGAACCACCAAAGCGCGGGGACGACCGCATCATCTTCAGCAAGCCGTCGCAACGCTGAGTTCGCCGCGGAGTGACTTTCGTCCGGGAAGCACCACGAAGCCGTCACCGAAGCGTCGACGACGAAGGGCATCAGCCCCGTCGCCCCTCATCACGCGCGGCGAGGATATCTTCGGCGCTCATCCTACGGCGGCGCATGCGCGCCCGCTCGATCCGGCCGATCACCTCCCGAACATCGACATCCCGACGATCCAATGCCGGGACCAGCCGGGCGATCGGAGTGCCGTGCCGGGTGATCACGATCGTCTCACCCGCTTCCGCCGCCTTCAGCAGTTCCGGCAGATGAGTCCTGGCCTGGCGGGCGCCGACTTCGTGCACTGCAACCTCGTGGTCTCAGCAATCGATCCGACTTCTCGCTTGGAGCTCATGCCATGGCGTGGCTTAATGTCTCGTGAAGTCTGCATTCTACGGCGTGGCGCGCCGAATCGCCATGATCCGATCAGCTGCAAGGTGCCAACCGGCTAAACCCTGGACGAACCGCGAGCGAGAAGACGGTTCCCACCCGGCACTAGCCGCCGCAATCGCCATCCCGAGCGGATTCGTGCAATCAGGCGGCGGGCGTTCCCGGCGGCTCGCCCCAGCCGGTCTCCCCGGTTGCCGGGGGCGGCGATGGCGGCGGCATGGTCGGCTCCCACACCTGGGTCTCCGGATGTTGTCGCTGCTTTTGGAGCGCCAGGCACGCGCCGACGGCGGCCACGGCGAGTGCTCCGAAGGCCAGCCCAGCCGCAAAGTGGGCGGCGAAGTTGAGGCCCTGACGAATGATCATCGGTTCGCCTCCATCCGCTTCTCAAGACACTTCCTGGCCATGATCGCCAGCGCCACACCGGTCAGCGCGCCCTTGGCGAACGCACCGGTGGCGACGAGGTAGGATAGCACCATCGACCTGACTCCCCTTCTGGAACACCATCATCGGCGCGCCTTCATCCGCGGCCCACCCGGTTACGTAAGGTCGGGCACGGACCTCTGAAAGAGATGTCCAATGCCAACCTTCGATGGACTCAGGAACGTCATGTCGAGCCCGGACGTTCCGCGCTTGCCCATTGACCTGCTCGTCGTGGCCACGGGCCTGCCATCCATGATCGCGGAGCGGGTGCGGGTGGTCGGCGACAGGCCGGCAAACGTCGACGGCGCCTACGTGCTCTACTGGATGCGCCAAGCCTGGCGGATCGATGAGAACCCGGCGCTGATCGCGGCGGTTCTGGCGGCCCGGACGATGGATCTGCCGGTGTTCGTCTACCAGGGCGTGGCGGAGCGGGTGCCTTTCGCGTCGGATCGCCACCACACATTCATTTTGGAAGGGGCACGGGATGCGGCCCGCACTCTGCGCGCGCTCGGCATCGGTTCTGCCCTGCACGTGGAACGGGATGGCCACCGCGGGCCGCCCCTGGCGCACCTCACTGAGCGGGCCGCCCTGGTGGTGACCGACGAGATGCCGGTGCAGCCGTGGCACCGCTGGACCGAACGGCTGGCCCGGCGGGCGTCGGGGCCGGTGTGGTGCGTGGATGCCGCCTGTCTACTGCCGATGCGTCTTGTCCCGAAGGCATACGACCGGGCGTTCGCCTTCCGCCGGGCGACCGCCGCCGCCCGAGAAGAACGCCTGTCCACTACGTGGCCGGCGTTGCCCGCAGGCGGCACACCGTTCGTGCCGGCCGACCTGCCGTTCGAACCGGTGGACCTGGAGCGCGTCGCCATCCCGGACCTGGTGGCCGCTTGTGACATCGACCACACGGTGGCGCCCGTCCCCCACACCCCCGGCGGCTCCAGCGCCGGGTACCGGCGCTGGACGGCGTTCCGGGATGACCGCCTCGCGCGCTATGCCCAGGACCGCAACAATGCCCTGATCGCCGACGGGGTAAGCCGCCTTTCGCCCTACCTGCACTGGGGCCAAGTCTCCCCGTTCCGGATCGCGCGGGAGGCCCGGGCGCATGGTGGCGACGGCGCCGACAAGTTCCTCGACGAGTTGGTGACTTGGCGGGAACTGAGTTGGACCAGGTGCTTTCACCGGACCGATCACGACGGCGTTGAAGGGCTGCCCGGCTGGGCGCGGAACACCCTGGCCGGGCACCAGGCCGATCCGCGCCCCGCTCTCCATTCTTGGGAGACGATGGCGCGAGGCCGCACCGGTGACGCCCTGTGGGATGCGGCGCAGAAGTCCCTGCTGATTCACGGCGAACTGCACAACAATGTTCGCATGACCTGGGGCAAGGCGGTGCTCGACTGGACACCGGACGCGGAGTCATGCTGGCGGCACATGGTCGATCTCAACCATCGTTACGCGCTGGATGGACAGGATCCCAACTCCTACGCCGGCCTGGGCTGGTGCCTGGGGCTGTTCGATCGTCCGTTCGCGCCGGAACGGCCGATCCTGGGCGAGGTGCGCCCGCGCACGACGAGCGACCACGCCCGGCGGCTCGACGTCGGCGCTTATGCCCGCTGGACCGGGCGGCCAGCACTGAGGAACCCGCCACGGGTGGCGGTGATCGGTGCCGGCATCGCCGGGCTCACCTGCGCCCGCACCCTGGCCGACCACGCGGTGCCGGTGACCGTGTTCGACAAGGGGCGCGGGCCCGGCGGCCGCACATCGGTGCGCCGTGCCGATGGCTTCGCGTTCGACCACGGCGCGCAGTATTTCACCGCGCGGGACGACCGCTTCCGCCGCCATGTGGAGAGTTGGCAGGCGGACGGCCTGATCGCCCCGTGGACCGGCCGGTTTGCCCGCATCACCGCCGACGACATTTGCGACGAGGTGCCGGGCGAGACCCGTTGGGTCGGCGTTCCCGGCATGAACGCGATGGCCCGCCACTTGGCCCGCGATGTAGACGTGCGGTTGGGCGTGCGCGTGGAAGACTTGTCCCGGTGCGAAGCGGGATGGCGGCTTTCCGGACCGGACGGCCACAACCTTGGCAGCTTCGACGTGTTGGTGGCGGCGGTGCCGGCGCCGCAGGCATCGGTGTTGCTGGGCCAAGCCGCACCGGTGCTTGCCGAACAGGCCACGGCCGCAGCCCTCGACCCGTGCTGGACGGTGATGGCCGGGTTCACCGAGCCGCTGCCGGTGCCGTTCGATGCCGCGACGCTGCAGATCGGCCCGCTGGCCTGGATCGCCCGCAACGGGGCCAAGCCGGGGCGCAACGGCGGCGATTCCTGGGTGCTGCAGGCTTCCCCGGACTGGTCGGCACAACACCTGGAGGACGACCGCGCCGACGTCGCCGAGGCACTTTGGCTCGCGTTGGGCGAGGTCGTCGGCTACGTCCTGCCATCGCCGGTCCATTTGGCGGCGCACCGCTGGCGCCATGCCCGGGTGGCGCAGCCGGTCGGGGTCGCTTGCCTGTTTGACCCTGAGGCGGGGATTGGTGCCTGCGGCGACTGGTGCCTGGACGCCCGGATCGAAGCGGCGTTCCTGTCCGGCGCTGCCATGGCCGGTCGCGTCCTGGGGTGGGCGGCGCTGCCAGCGAGGGAAGGGACGACTGATGCCGGCTGATGCCGCTGCAGGCACGCTCCGGGTCATCCTCGGCGACCAGTTGAGCCGCGACGTCGCTGCGCTCGAGGGCCTGGATCCGGCGGCGGACGTGGTGCTGATGGCGGAGGTGATGGGGGAATGCACCTATGTCCGCCACCACAAGAAGAAGATCGCCTTCGTGCTGTCGGCCATGCGCCATTTCGCGGCAGAATTGCAGGCTGAAGGCATCCGGGTGGATTACCGCCGGCTGGACGACCCGGACAATCGCGGCAGCCTGCGTGACGAAGTGGTCGCCGCCGTCATGCGCCACCGGCCGAGCCGCATCGTCGTGACCGAGCCGGGGGAGTGGCGGGTTCTTCAGGACATGGAAACCTGGGAGGAAGCCGCTGGGCTGCCATTGGAAATCCGCCCTGACGACCGCTTCATCGCCTCCCGCCCGCGCTTCGCCGCCTGGGCCGGCAAACGCAAGCAGCTCACCATGGAATACTTCTACCGTGACATGCGGAAGGAGACCGGGCTGCTGATGGCCCGTGACGGCGAACCGGAGGGCGGGCAGTGGAACCTGGACCGGGAGAACCGCAAGCGCCTGCCCGGCGGTCTGACCCCGCCGGAGCCGCTCCGCATTCCGCCGGATGACATAACCCGGGAGGTGCTGGACCTGGTAACGGCCCGCTTCCCCGACCACTTCGGCGACCTCGAACCCTTCTGGTTCGCCGTCACCGCCCGCGATGCCGAACGCGCCTTCGATCACTTCGTTCGCACCGCACTGCCCCGGTTCGGCGACTACCAGGACGCCATGAAGCAGGACGGGCCCACCTTGTACCATGCCGTAGCCGCCCTCTACCTCAACGCCGGTCTGCTGGATCCGCTGGCCGCCTGCCGCCGGGTGGAACGCGCGTACCGGGCCGGCCGGGTGCCGCTCAACGCTGCCGAGGGCTTCATCCGGCAGGTGATCGGCTGGCGGGAATACGTGCGCGGCGTCTACTGGCTCAAGATGCCGGACTATGCCGAGACCAATGCCCTGGAAGCGCACCGCCCGCTCCCCGATTTCTACTGGACCGGAAAGACGGAAATGAACTGCCTTCGCCAGTGCATCGGCCAGACCAAGCGGGAGGCCTATGCCCACCACATCCAGCGGCTGATGGTCACCGGCAATTTTGCGCTGCTGGCCGGGATCGAGCCGAGGCAGGTGTGCGAATGGTACCTGATCGTCTACGCCGATGCCTACGAGTGGGTGGAATTGCCCAACACCCACGGCATGGCGCTTTTCGCCGACGGCGGTGTGCTGGGCTCCAAGCCATACGCGGCCAGCGGCAAGTACATCGACCGCATGTCGGATTACTGCCGCCACTGCCGCTATGACGTCGGCAAATCCACCGGCAAGGACGCCTGCCCGTTCAACAGCCTCTACTGGCAGTTCCTGGAGGTCAACCGGGAGCGCCTGAAGGGCAACCGCCGGATGGCCCTCACCTACCGAAACCTGGACCGGATGGACGACGCGCGGCGGCAGGCGCTGAACGATCAGGCCGCCCGCTTCCTCACCACGCTGTCCGCAAACGCGTAGCCGGGCAAGGGCGGCTCAGGCACTTGGAGGGAACGCTGATGCGTATCGAACCGAAACCACTGTCGTCCCATCCGTGGTATTTGCGGCCATTCTTCTGGAACCAGCGACGCAAGTATGGGCGCGTATTGGATGCAGCCTTGCTATGGGCGCGGTCTCCCCGGTTGTTCTTGGGGGTGGCCTTTCTTTACGGCCTGATCGATCACCGGAGATCGCCGATCGAGCCCCCGTTGCGCTCGCTCATAACCGTGCGGGTCTCGCAAATCAATTGGTGCGCTTTCTGTGTGGACCTGAATTCCGAGACGTTGATGAAACGTGGCGCAAGTCTCGAGAAGGTTGAAGCCCTCGAAACGTGGCGCGACAGCAATCTGTTCGACGCACGCGAACGAGCCTGCCTGGCCTATACAGAGGCGATGTCGCGCTCGGACCGGCAAGTCGACGATGATACGTTTGAACGCCTTAAAACTTATTTTGATGAAGCAGGCATTATTGAACTGACTGCACTCATTGCGTTTCAGAACATGTCGAGCAAGTTCAACAGTGCCCTTGCCGTCCCGCCTCAGGGCTTCTGCAAGATTCCATCCCGTTCGGGTGATCCCGCCGGCTCCCGGCATGGATCCTCGGACGGCCAGGAGTGATCCCGGGCCGCAGTCGGCGTTGGTGTCTTCGTCGAGTTGACGGTGCGTGTCATGGCGCGGATACGCTGACGACGCGCCGCCTCGATGCCGGCGCACTTGATCGCCGGGGCGCTTTCTTGCTTAGGTCTGAAGGACGCCCTGCGACGTCCGAGGGAGAACCCGATGACCAAGCTGCGCCGCCGCATCGAAGCCCCGGTCGATGTCTTCCCTGTTGACCACTGGCGGATCGTCCAGACGCGCTTCGACCACCGTTACGTGCCGCATGAGGAAACCATCTACGCGCTGGCCAACGGCTATCTCGGCCTGCGCGGCGGCTTCGAGGAGGGGCGTCCGGCCGCCGACGACGGCACCCTGGTCAACGGCTTCTTCGAACTCCGACCGATCAGCTATCCCGAGGAAGGCTTCGGCTTCCCACGGCAAGGTCAGACCATTCTCTACGTGCCCGAGGCGAAGATCATCCGCCTCTATGTCGACGGCGCCCCGTTCGATGTCCAGCGCGTCGCCGCCGACCAGTTCCAGCGCGTCCTCGACATGCAGGCCGGGGTGCTGATACGCGACGTGACGTGGACGACCCCGCGCGGCAAACGCGTCCGTCTGGTGACGAGACGCCTCGTCTCCTTCGAAGACCGGCATCTCGCCGCGATTGATTGGGAGCTGACGCTGCTCGACGCCCCGGCGCGCATCGACATCGTCTCCGAGATCGTCAATCGCCCGCCCGCCGACGAGGAGAGCAACGATCCCCGCAAGCCACCCCTGTTCTCCCACAAGGTCCTGCATCCCGAGCGCGCCGTGGCCGACGGCCTGCGTTTGTACCATTGCTATCGCACCGAACTCTCGGACCAGTGGATTGGCTGCGGCATCGACCACGTGTTTTCGGCCGACAGCCCGACCGAGACACGGGTCGCGTGCGAAGACGAACGCGGATCGGTCACCTTCATGGTTGATGGCGAGCCGGGCAAACCGATCCGTCTCAGCAAGTTCATCGCCTATCACACCGAGGTGTCCGGCAGCGCCGCCGAGCTGGGCTTTCGGGTGGAGGCGACGCTGCACCGGGCTGCCAAGCGCGGTTTCGCCGCCCTCGCCGCCGAGCAGCGGGCGTTCATGGACGACTTCTGGCAACGCAGCGACGTGGAGATCGAGGCGGAGGGCGAGGACCCGCGCAAGCAGCAGATCATCCGCTGGAACCTGTTCCAGCTGTTGCAGGCCTCCGCCTGTATCGAAGGCCACAGTATTCCGGCGCGCGGTCTCACGGGCCGCGTGTACGAGGGACACTACTTCTGGGATGCGGAGATTTACTACCTGCCGTTTCTGGACTATACGGCACCGACAGCCGCCCGCCATGTGCTGGAGCACCGCTGGCACCAGCTCGACCAGGCCCGAGCCCGAGCCCGCGAACTCAGCCACGCCGGCGCACTGTTCCCGTGGCGCACCATCAACGGCGCCGAAGCGTCGACCTTCTTCCTGGCGGGCACGGCCCAGTATCACATCGATGCAGCGATCATGTACGGCCTGCAGAAATACGCTGACATATCCGGTGATGAGGAATTCTTGCTGGGCGCAGGCGCCGAGATGTACGTGGAAACAGCGCGGCTTTGGCTCAGTCTCGGCTGCTATCCGGAGCACGATCCCGAGCATTTCTTCATCAACGGCGTCACCGGTCCTGATGAGTATACGGCGCTCGTCAACAACAATTTCTACACCAACGTCATGGCCCGCTGGAACCTGCAGCAAGCGGCCGATATCGTTGAACGCCTGGAACGCGAGCGCCCGGACGCCTTCCGCGCCCTCGGAACGAAAACCGGCTTGGCCGTGCAGGAAGTGGCGGAGTGGCGGCGCGCTGCCGAGCGCATCTTGATCCCGTATGACGAGCGGCTCGGCATCCACCTGCAGGACGACAGCTTTCTGGACAAGAAGTGCTGGGATTTCGAGAACACGCCGGACGAAAATTATCCACTGCTGATACATTACCATTACCTGAAAATATACCGGCACCAGGTGATCAAGCAGGCGGACACGATCCTGGCCATGGTCTTGCTGCGCCACCAGTTTTCGGACGAGGACAAAAAGCGTAACTTCGACTACTATGATCCGCTGACCACCGGCGACTCATCGCTGTCGGCGTGCATCCAGAGCATCGCCGCCGCCGAGATCGGCTATGACGACTTGGCGCTCAAGTATTTCCGGTTCGCCGCGGTCATGGATCTCGCCGATGTCGCCGGCAACGTCGTCGACGGTGCGCACCTCGCCTCCATCGGCGGCACCTGGATGGCCTTGGTCTACGGTTTCGGCGGGCTCGACGACACCGATGGCCGGATCGCCTTCACGCCGCGGCTGCCACGGGGATGGAAACGCCTGCGCTTCCGGCTCACCATACGCGGCCGGCGGCTGGAGGTGGACGTCACCCGGGAGGGCACCACCTACACGATCCGCGAAGGGGAGCCGTTCAGCATCACACACCGGGGGGAAAGCGTCATGCTGGCACCCGGCGAACCGCGATTGATGCCGGCCTGACACGGCACGCCGGCGGCGACCGCGGCCAAGTCGATACGCGGTGCGGGCTCAAGGCCACCGCCTTACCCCATTACCGTGAGGGCCGCGAAGTCGGGCGGGGCAGCCGGTTCCGCAATGGGGCGGCCGAGCCTTCCGGACGGCCGGCGCGGGCTCGGCGTGGCCGTACCCCTGTCGTCGAGCCGAACCGCCGGCGCCTGTCAGGCCTGGTCGAGGACCAGGGCCTCCGCGTCAAGTGCCTCGATCTCGCCCCTGAGCCGCTCGGCTTCGGGGGAGTCCGCTGCGGCATAGTTCAGGTTCTTGAAGAGCCCCGTCAGCTTGGTGAAATGGCGGCGCGCGGCATCCTTGTCGGGAAACCCGTAGCTCCGGGTGGCGATGGCGTAGACACGATCGAACAACGCTTTCTGCCGCGCCGGTGGTGCACTGGCATCAACATCGTCGAAGGCGTCCTGCTGCAGGAACACCATATCGACGAACGCAGCGGCCTGGGCGACGACGAAGTCCTCAAGGCTGATGCCTTCCTCGCCGGTCACCTGCTCCATCCTCGCGATCTCGTCGCCGCGCTGCAGCAGCGCCTTCAGGGCTTCGACCCGCTCGACCCAGTCGGGCGCCAGGTTCTCGGCCGTCCAGTCCGACAGCTGGCGCAGGTAGCGCGACCACGACAGGAGCGGGTCAATCGCCGGATAGAACCGCTTGTAGGCGCGGTCGTACGAAAGCCCGAGGAAACATTTGACGGCGGCCAGGGTCGATTGGGTCACCGGCTCCTCGAAATTGC
>REES01000137.1 GCA_007694935.1 Rhodospirillales bacterium | reverse complement strand
ACGCGGCCGGGCTGTTCGAGGTTCAGACCGGGGCCAGCATCTGGTATCCGCCGGCGGGCCTCCGGTTCGCTTTCCTCCTGTTGTTCGGCTGGTCGTTCGGCTTGCTGGTTGTGGCGGCGGAAATATTACGAGGGGTCGTTGCCGTTGTCCTGTTCGGTATGGGGCATCCTTGGCTGACCGAGGGGGACGGGGCGCGACTGCTATCCCCTGCGATTGGGTTTGCCATCGCGGTGGCGATCGCGCCCGCGGCCTACACGTTCGTGGCTTGGCTGGTCGGTCCGAAAGTCCGGCTCGGCGGCGGGCCGGACCCGTTCGCCGGCATCCTGTGGCTATGCGGCGGCGGTGCGGCGGCGGCCCTGCTCAACGCCGGGTTCTCGGCCGGCCATCATGCCGCCAACGGTTTCTTCGCCTGGTCCCAATTTCACACCGTGGCGGCTGCCTACTGGATGGGCGACATGGTGGGGATCCTGACGCTCACGCCGGCGCTGCTGCTGGGGATGGCCTGGAAATGCCGGCGTGAGAGCCCGTGGGCCACGGACGCTCCCACGGCGGTGCCCCACGCACCACCGCCGCTGCCGGACCGTTCGGCCGGCCGGCTCGTGGTCGAGGCTTCAATCATTGCGGCCATCGTCGTGGCCGCCATGGCCGCCCCGGTCGACCTGCGCGAGGCATTCCAGTGGTACCCGCTGGTGCTGCCGATCATCTGGTTGTCGCTCCGCTTCGGTCTCACCGGAGCCGCTTGGGGGGTGCTCGCTGCCAACATGATGGTGGCCGCCATGTTGGCAACGGTGATCGGCCTCGACGGCATCTATGACGTGCAGATGTTCATGATCCTGCTGTCGGCCACCGGCCTGCTGATGGGCAGCGCCGCTTTTACCCTGGCGGCCGAGCGGGTCAGCCTGGACCGCCGGGTCCAGGAGCGTACCGCTGCCCTGCAGGCAGAGGTGGCGGCGCGCGCGGCGGCCGAGCGGGCGACCATCGCGGCCAAGGAGCGGGCGGAGACCTACCTGGCAATGGCCCGGACGGCGATCATCGCGGTCGACGTCCAGGGCCGGGTAACGCTGGCCAACGACGCCGTCTGTGCCCTGCTCGGCCGGACGCCCGATGCGGTCAGGGGCCACGCCTGGGCCGACGTCGCCGCTCCGAGAGATGGGCAGTCGGTGTGGTGCGAGCACCTGTCACGTATGGCCACCAATTGTGGCGAGGCGGACGCCCGGTTCCAGGCCGACGTGCTGGACAATGAGGGGAACGTGCTTCACCTCGACTGGTGGGCGACCCGGGTCTGCGACGGCAGCGGCACTGTCAAGGAGGTCCTGCTGGCCGGTGTCGACATCACCGAACGCATCGATACGGAGCGGCGGATCCGCTACCTCGCCACCCACGATCCGCTGACCGGCCTCAGCAACCGCACCGCCCTGCTGGACCGCTTCGAAAGCGCGATCGCCCGGGCGAGGCGCAGTGACACCGGCGTCGGCCTGCTGTTCCTGGACCTGACCGGATTCAAGGGCATCAACGATATCCATGGCCATGCCGACGGCGACCGTCTGCTGACCGAGATCGCCGGCCGACTTCGCGGCTGCGTGCGGGAAAGCGATACCGTGGCCCGCTTCGGTGGCGACGAGTTCGTGGTGCTGCTGGAAGACCTGATCGATCACGGCGCCGCCCGTGCCATCGCGGAGAAGACGCTCAAGGCGGTTGTCCAGCCGATCGAGCTCTCGGGAGGGTGGATCACGCCGCAGGTCAGCATCGGCGTCGCCGTGTTCCCCGATCACGGGCCGAACCTCGATGCGCTGCTGCTCCAGGCCGACCGGGCGATGTACCGGGTCAAGCGCCGTGGCGGCCACGGCTACCAGTTCGGCGTCAGCGGGCCGGAGGACGACGCCGGAGACCAGGAGTTCGGCGCCTCGGTCGCCTGAGCGGCAGGATCAGGCGCGGGCGAACGGCTGCACCAGCAGGCGGAACAGGGTGAGGTCGCGCCGGCTGCGGAAAATGTCGAGGCCGATGGTCATCCCGGTGTGGCCGTCCCGCGGCTGGGCACGATATGTCCCGAACAGCCGATCCCAGACCGACAGGTTGAAGCCGTAGTTGCTGTCGGTCTCGTCGCGGTGGACCGAATGATGCACCCGGTGCATGTCCGGGGTGACGATGACCCGCCGCAACACTGCATCGATGCCGGCGGGCAGGCGGACATTCGCGTGATTGAACAGGGCCAGGCCGTTCAGGATCACCTCGAACGCCACCACCGCCGCGGCCGGCGCGCCGAGGGCCACGATCACCGCCATCTTGATCGCCATCGACAGCACGATCTCCAGCGGGTGGAAGCGCAGCCCGGTGGTGACGTCGAAATCAAGGTCGGTATGGTGCATGCGGTGCAGCCGCCACAGCCACGGCACCTTGTGGAATACCAGGTGCTGAGCCCAGATGGCGAGGTCGAGCAGCACCATCGAGAGCAGCGCTGCGGCCCAGAACGGCACCCCGACCGCGTTGAACAGGCCCCAGCCCTGCTCGGCCGCGATCAGCGCCATACCCACCGCCGCAACCGGGAAGACGAGCCGCACCACCATCGCGTCCAGGGCGACGATGCCGAGGTTGGCGGTCCACCGGACCCGACGCGTCACCAGGCGCACGCGGCGCGGCCGGGCGGCCTCCCACACCGCCATCAGGCCGAGGACGGTTGCGAACGCGGCCAGCCGGACCGCGGCCTCGTGGCTGACCAGCGTTGCTGCGATGCCCGGTAGATCAGTCATGCCCGTCACATGGGCTGCCCGCTGCGGACCTGCCAGCCAGGACCACGCCGGCTTCCATGCGACACGAACGTGTCAGCCGCCACGGCCGCGACACGAATTCAGATCCCGGCGAAGCAGAGGTACTTGATCTCCAGGAACTCATCGATTCCGTACCTGGAGCCTTCGCGGCCGATGCCGGATTCCTTCATGCCGCCGAACGGCGCCACCTCGGTGGAGATCAGCCCGGTGTTGATGCCGACGATACCGTACTCCAGGGCTTCCGCCACCCGCCAGATGCGCCCGATGTCACGGCCGTAGAAGTAGGCGGCGAGACCGAATTCGGTGGCGTTGGCAAGCCGCATCGCCTCCTCATCGGTATCGAACCGGAACAGCGGTGCCACCGGTCCGAACGTCTCCTCTCGGCTGATCAGCATGTCCGGCGTCATGTCGATCAGGACGGTCGGGGTGAAGAAACCGCCGCCGAGGCGGTGGCGGTTGCCGCCGGTCAGGACGCGCGCCCCCTTGGCCACGGCGTCCTTGATGTGCGCCTCCACCTTCTCCACCGCCGCCATGTCGATCAGCGGCCCCTGCTCCGCCCCCTCCACCAAGCCATCGGCGACCTTCAGGCGCGCGACCGCGGCGGCCAGGCGCTCGGCGAACGCCTCGTACACGCTTGCCTGCACCAGGAGGCGGTTGGCGCAGACGCAGGTCTGGCCGGAGTTGCGGAACTTGGAGGCGATGGCGCCTTCCACCGCCGCGTCCAGGTCGGCATCCTCGAAGACGATGAACGGGGCGTTGCCGCCCAGCTCCAGCGACAGCTTCTTCACGGTGCCGGCACACTGGGCCATCAGCACCTTGCCGATCTCGGTGGAACCGGTGAAGGTGAGCTTGCGGACGATCGGGTTGGTGGCGAGTTCCCCCCCCACCACCGCCGCCGGCCCGGTGATGACGTTGAACACCCCGGGCGGCAGCCCGGCACGTTCAGCCAGGACCGCCAGGGCCAGGGCCGAGAACGGTGTCGACGATGCCGGCTTGGCCACCACCGTGCAGCCTACCGCCAAGGCCGGCGCGCACTTGCGGGTGATCATGGCGATCGGGAAGTTCCACGGCGTGATCGCCGCCACCACGCCCACCGGCTGCTTTATCACCACGATCCGCTTGTCCCGCTGATGCTGGGGGATGGTGTCGCCGTAGACCCGCTTGGCCTCCTCGGCAAACCATTCGACGAAGGCGGCACCGTAGGCCACTTCGGCGCGGGCTTCGCTCAGCGGCTTGCCCTGTTCCGCCGTCATCAGCCGGGCCAGGTCCTCCTGGTGTGTCATGATCAGCTCGAACCAGCGGCGCAGCACGGCACTCCGCTCCTTGGCCGTGAGGCTCCGCCAGCCGGCACCGGCGACATCGGCGGCGACGATGGCGCGCCGGGTCTCCGACTCGTTGACGGCCGGAACGGTGCCGAGCACCGCGTCGCTAGCGGGGTTAGTGACCTCCTGCCGGCCACCCGCATCGGCATCGATCCAGGCGCCGTCGACGAAGCATTGGTGGCGGAAAAGGTCGGGATCGGCGAGCTGCATGGGTTGTCCTTCCAGATCTGCTCAGGCTCAAGGTCCGCTCAGGGGCGCCCCGCTCAGAGGGTCTCGCGGCCGTCCCCTTGCACCAAGTCCGCCCCCGACGCCATCGCGGGGCGGCACCAGTGGGGAGAACACGTGGCCGGAGCCTTGAGTTCGCCGCCCGAGCGCCACTCGCTCGGTTCAAAAAAACTGCGATTCAGGACGGGAAAAGTGCGATCCTGATCAGTTTTGGCACGGTTTTTCACGCCAACCCCTTGTCAGGAAAGGAAAGTCGGGCGATCCGGCGCCCGCGGTGCATGCACTTGTATACAAAACCATGCCTTTTGGAGATTTTCCGCCTGGGAATCAATGGCTTGGTCATCCAGCCGCAGCCGGCCGCGAGGCCGCAGCAAAAAGCCCAAGACATTAGCACGGCGAGACGAGCCCCGCAAAGGACTTTAATCCTGGGGGCGCCCCGGTCACTGCGCCGGATGGTGGGCGGCACTCCCCTTCAGGCGGCGTCGAGGGTCCTCACGGCCAAAATGTCCCTGGGCCCGACCGGCCTGACGTCCGTGATGTGCAGCGTTAGTAGCGCCTGCGTGTGGCCGTCGCCGGTTACGAACTCAACCTCCAAACCATCGGGATGATAGAGCATGACGACGGCGCCGACGTCGCCCTGTTTGAGGCCGTGCTGCGGCAGGTCCTTGGCCAGCACCACGGTGTCGAGGATGCCAATCGTCATCGATCAACCCTCCGGATAAGCGGTGACGAAGCGGGGCACGGTGTCACCGCGCAGCACGATCCAGATTGGGGAGTTGCAATGCCAAGTCTCGACACCGTCCAATGGCCGGCCGCCGCTCAGCCACGTGCAGACGGCTCGTGGAGGAAAGCACCGTTGGATCCCTGACCCCAACCGCGAGGGTCTCGGAGCCATGGTCGCATCCTGAGAGATCGATCCCGGTGGAGCAAGCAGGTGGTCGCATGCATCTCCTTGCCCCAACCTGCTTCGCACCAGCCAAGCGGCGCCCCTCCGTTACAAAGGTATCGCTTCGCCGTGATGGCGCCACGGGGGCTCGCATCCGGGGTGCTTGCCCTGTTATACATCGCCCGCGGCAGCCCGCCGCCGACCGTTCACCGCAAAGCCAGCACAAATGCCAAAGCGAACCGACATCCAATCGATCCTGATCATCGGCGCCGGGCCGATCGTCATCGGCCAGGCCTGCGAATTCGACTACTCCGGCACCCAGGCGTGCAAGGCGCTGAAGGAGGAGGGGTACCGGGTGATCCTGGTGAACTCCAACCCGGCCACCATCATGACCGACCCGGAGCTGGCCGACGCCACCTACATCGAGCCGATCACCGCCGCCAAGGTGGAGAAGATCATCGCCAAGGAGCGCCCGGACGCGCTGCTGCCCACCATGGGCGGGCAGACCGGCCTCAATGTCGCGATGGACGTGTTCAATGCCGGCGTGCTGGCGCGCTATGGGGTGGAGTTGATCGGCGCCCGCGCGGATGCCATCGCCAAGGCCGAAGACCGCCAGCTCTTCCGCGACGCCATGACCGCGATCGGGCTGGACTGCCCGATCAGCCGCACCGTCAGCACCATCGACGACGCCATGGCCGTGGTTAAGGAGATGGGCCTGCCGCTGATCATTCGCCCGTCGTTCACCCTCGGCGGCACCGGTGGCGGCATCGCCTACAACGCCATCGAGTTCGAGCGGATCGTTTCCGGCGGTCTGGCCGCGTCGCCCACCCGGCAGGTGCTGATCGAGGAATCGGTGTTGGGCTGGAAGGAGTTCGAGATGGAGGTGGTCCGCGACCATGCGGACAACTGCATCATCGTGTGCTCCATCGAGAACGTGGACCCGATGGGGGTGCACACCGGCGATTCCATCACGGTGGCCCCGGCGCTGACCCTGACCGACAAGGAATACCAGGTGATGCGCAACGCCTCCATCGCGGTGCTGCGGGAAATCGGGGTGGATACCGGCGGGTCCAACGTCCAGTTCGCGGTGGACCCCGATAGCGGCCGGATGGTGGTGATCGAGATGAACCCGCGGGTGTCGCGCTCGTCCGCGCTGGCCTCCAAGGCCACCGGCTTTCCGATCGCCAAGGTGGCCGCCAAGCTCGCCGTGGGCTACAGCCTCGATGAACTGCAGAACGACATCACGGGGGTGACGCCGGCCTCGTTCGAGCCGGCCATCGACTACGTGGTCACCAAGATCCCCCGCTTCACCTTCGAGAAGTTTCCCGGCGCCGAGCCGCTGCTGACCACCTCGATGAAGAGTGTGGGCGAGGCCATGGCGATCGGCCGCTGCTTCGCGGAATCCCTCCAGAAGGGCCTTCGCTCCATGGAGATCGGGCTTACCGGCCTGAACGAGGTCAATCTCAACGGCTCCCGGGAAGCGGTCTTGGCAGCAGTCTCCTCGCCCCGTCCGGACCGGCTGCTGGCCATCGCCCAGGCATTCCGGCACGGCCTCACCCTGGAGGAGATCTACAGCGCATGTCGGTATGACCGCTGGTTCCTGCGCCAGATCAAGGCGCTGGTGGATACCGAGGAAGGACTGCGCCGGGATGGCCTGCCCGGCGACGGCCCGGCGCTGCACCAGCTCAAGATGCTGGGCTTCTCCGATCAGCGGCTGGCCGAGCTCACCGGCAAGAAGCCGGAGGAGGTGGCGCTGCGCCGGCGCCTGCTCGGGCTGCACCCGGTGTACAAGCGGGTCGACACCTGCGCTGCCGAGTTCCCGTCGCAGACGTCGTACATGTACTCGGCCTATGAGGGCGACGGCATCAACCGGGCGGAGTGCGAAGCGGAGCCGTCGGAGCGGACCAAGGTGGTGATCCTGGGCGGCGGGCCCAACCGGATTGGCCAGGGGATCGAGTTCGACTACTGCTGCGTGCACGCGGCCTATGCCATGCGCGAGGCCGGGTACGAGGCGATCATGGTCAACTGCAACCCAGAGACGGTGTCCACCGACTACGACACTTCGGACCGCCTGTACTTCGAACCCCTCACCGACGAGAACCTGATCGAGTTGATCCGGGTCGAGCAGTCCCGCGGTGCGCTCAAGGGCGTGATCGTGCAGTTCGGTGGTCAGACTCCGCTCAAACTGGCTCAGTCGCTCGGCAACGCCGGCATCCCGATCCTCGGCACCACCCCCGACGCGATCGACTTGGCGGAGGACCGGGAACGGTTCCAGGCGCTGCTTGGCCGCCTCGGCCTGCGCCAGCCGGAGAACGGCACCGCGCCCTCGCCGGATGCGGCGCGGGCGGTGGCGGAGCGGATCGGCTATCCCCTGGTGGTCCGGCCGTCCTACGTACTGGGCGGGCGCGCCATGGACATCGTCTACGGCCCGAGGGACCTGGACCGCTATTTCGAGCGGCTGGTCTATGAGAAGCTTTCCGGTATCGGGCCGGAAGTGCTGATCTCCGAGGAGTATCCCATCCTGCTGGATGAGTACCTGCAGGACGCGATCGAGGTGGACGTCGATGCGATCGCCGACGGCACCGATGTGTACGTCGCCGGCATCATGCAGCACATCGAGGAGGCCGGCATCCATTCCGGAGATTCGGCCTGCTCACTGCCGCCGCACACTCTCAGCCCGGCGATCATCGATGAACTCGACAAGCAGACCGTCGCGCTGGCGCGGGCGCTCGGGGTGGTCGGCCTGATGAACGTACAGTTCGCCGTCAAAAACGGCGACATCTACATTTTCGAGGTCAATCCGCGGGCAAGCCGCACCGTGCCGTTCGTCGCCAAGGCCACCGGGCTGCCCATTGCCAAGATCGCCGCCCGAGTGATGGCGGGTGAGCCGCTCTCGGCCTTCCGGCTGCCGAGCAACCGCCGGCTCGGCCACGTCGCAGTGAAGGAGGCCGTGTTCCCCTTCACCCGTTTCCCGGGCGTCGACATCATCCTCGGCCCGGAAATGAAATCGACCGGGGAGGTGATGGGGGTGGCGCCGGATTTCCGGCGCGCCTTCGCCAAGTCCCAACTCGGGGCCGGCGTGCGTCTGCCCACCGAGGGCACGGTGTTCATTTCGGTCAAGGACCGGGACAAGCCGGCGGCCGCCGACATCGCGCGCCGCCTGCTCACCCTCGGCTTCGACCTGATGGCGACCGACGGCACCGCGGCCTATTTCGCGCAGCAGGGCCTCCCCGCCAGGCGCATCAACAAGGTGACGCAGGGGCGCCCGCACTGCGAGGACGCCATCATCAACGGTGAGGTGCACATGGTCATCAACACCACGGAAGGAGCGCCGGCGATCCGCGACAGCTTCTCCATCCGTCGTTCGGCCCTGATGAAGAACGTGCCCCACTACACCACCATTGCCGGTGCCGCTGCGACCGTCGAGGCAATCGACGCGCTGCAGGAAGGGGGCGGCCTTGAAGTGGCATCCCTGCAATCGTATTTTACGCAGTCGTTTTGACCGGCCCGGCCCGATGCGGCGAGCGTAGCGCTTGAGCCGGGCACCGGCGGCAGTTCGGTTTTGACGAGGACGCGTGCTCCATGGACAAGATCCCGATGACCCCCGAAGGATTTGCCCGGCTCGAGGAAGAACTGAAGCGCCTTCGCACCGAGGAACGCCCGGCAGTCATTCGCGCCATCGCGGACGCCCGGGAGCACGGAGACCTCGCCGAGAACGCCGAGTACCACGCCGCGCGCGAACGCCAGAGCTTCATCGAAGGCCGGCTGGCCGAGCTCGAGGACATCATCAGCCGGGCGCAGGTGATCGACGCCGCGAGCCTGAGCGGCGATGTGGTCCGTTTCGGCGCCACCGTCATGCTGTGTGACGAGGATACCGAGGAGGAAAGCTCGTTCCAGCTCGTCGGCAGCTACGAGGCCGATGCCAGCCAGGGCAAGCTCTCCGTCACCTCGCCGCTGGGCCGGGCCCTGATCGGCAAGCGGCTCGGCGACATGGTCGAGGTGACGACGCCACGGGGTCACAAGAGCTACGAACTCCTCCGCATCGCCTATCCGTAACGGCAGTGCCCCTGCACCGTCGTCCACCCCCGGGAGACCCCCATGCCGCCATCCGAACTTCGCGACCTGATCGCGTCCCAGATCGATAATGTCCTGGTCGATGCCCATTTTCCGGGCTTGCCGGGGTACACCCGCGGCAAAGTGCGCGACAGCTACGCGTTGCCGGATGGGCGGCGCATCATCATCGCTACCGACCGGCAGAGCGCCTTCGACAAGGTGCTGGCAGCGGTGCCGTTCAAGGGTCAGGTGCTGACGGAAACCGCGCGGTTCTGGTTCGACGCCACCCGGGACATCGTCGCCAACCACGCCATCGACCACCCCGACCCCAACGTCCTGGTGGCGCGGACGCTCCGCATGCTGCCGGTGGAGGTGGTGGTTCGCGACTATCTCACCGGCTCCACCTCCACCTCCATCTGGCCAATGTACCGGGACGGCGCGCGCACGATGTACGGCACGCGCCTGCCCGACGGCTTGGTCAAGAACCAGAAGCTGCCGGAGACCATGCTCACCCCCACCACCAAGGCCGCTGCCGGCGAACACGATGCGCCGATCACGCCGTCGGAGATCGTCAGCAGCGGGCTGCTGCCCCAGCAGCAATGGGACGAGGTGGCAACCCTGGCCCTGGCCCTGTTCGCCCGCGGACGGGAGGTCGCCGCGCGCAACGGCCTGATCCTGGTAGACACCAAGTACGAGTTCGGGCTGGACAACGACGGCACCGTCACCCTGGCCGACGAGATCCATACGCCGGACAGCAGCCGCTACTGGAAGCTGGGCAGCTATGAGTCACGGCTCGCCGCCGGCGAGGAACCGGAAAGCCTCGACAAAGAGTTCCTCCGCCTGTGGATCAGCGCCCGCTGCGACCCCTACCGGGAGCCGATCCCGGAGATTCCCAGGGAAACGCTGATAGACTTCAGCGCGCGGTACATCGCCCTTTATGAGACGGTGACCGGAGAGGCGTTCTCACCGCCCGACACCGCCGTGCCGGTGCGCGAACGAATCCTCGGGAGTCTCGCTCCCTACCTCTGAGCAGGGCGAGCGCCTCGGCCCTTGCCCTGCTGACGGGAATGGTGACAATCCCGACCGGCGACTCCGCCGCCGGCGGCATCCGACCAATCCACCCCTCCCGCGAGGTGGCACCGATGACTGAAGACGCGCGCCGCCCCTCGGCGGCACCGCCCGCCAGCCCCATCTGGGGCGGCCGGTTCCAGGCCGGGCCGGCCGCGCTCATGGAGCAGATCAACGCCTCCATCGACTTCGACCGGCGACTTTACGTCCAGGACATCGCTGCCTCCAAGGCGCACTGCGGGATGCTGGTGGCCCAGGGCATCCTGGCCGAAGCCGACGGCGATGCGATCCTCAGCGGCCTGGATACCGTGCTGGCGGAGATCAGCGACGGCCGCCTGACCTTCCGGCGTTCGCTGGAGGACATCCACATGAACGTGGAAGGGCGGCTGGCGGAGCTGATCGGGGAGGCGGCCGGTCGCCTTCATACCGCGCGCTCGCGCAACGACCAGGTGGCGACGGACCTGCGCCTCTGGGTGCGCGATGCCATCGACGATCTCGATATGGCGCTGAAGGGCCTTCAGGCCGCCCTGATCGACCAGGCGGAGCGCCACGCCGACGCGGTGATGCCGGGGTTCACCCACCTGCAGACGGCGCAGCCGGTGACTCTGGGCCACCACCTCCTGGCTTACGTGGAGATGCTGGGGCGGGACCGCAGCCGGCTCAAGGATGCCAGGGCCCGACTCAACGAGTGCCCGCTCGGGGCGGCGGCGCTGGCCGGCACCGCCTTTCCCATCGACCGGGAGATGACCGCGGCCGCGCTCGGCTTCGATCGTCCCATGGCCAACTCGCTGGATGCGGTGTCCGACCGCGACTTTGCCCTGGAATTCCTGGCCGCCGGCGCCATCCTCGCCACCCACCTGTCGCGGCTGG
>REES01000128.1 GCA_007694935.1 Rhodospirillales bacterium | reverse complement strand
CGCCGCTCATCGTGCTCGGCGGCCTCTCCAGCCGACGCTTTGCGACGCGCAGCAGTGGCCGGCAAGCGCACCTCGTGCCGTGTCCCGGAAGGCTTGGTGCCAGGGCACCCGCGGCCGGTTCTTCACGGCTGTCGACTTGGTCAACCGACTGGATGGGGAGGCCCGGGCCGGCAAAGCCGGACGCCTGGCCGAGCAGTTGCGCCGCGTCGATCTGGTGGTGCTGGACGAGCTGGGCGACCTGCCCTTCGCCCAGAGCGGCGGCCAGCTGCTGTTCTATCTGATCACCCGCCTGTACGAGACCACGTCGTTGATCGTGACGACCAATCTCGGCTTCGGCGATGCCAAGATGACGACGGCGTTGCTCGACCGGCTGACCCACCCCTGCGACATCCTCGAGACGGGCAACGAGAGCTGGCGGTTCCGCAACCGGTCGTAAATGCTACCCAGGCGGGCCCACAGGCCCCTCCCCCCGGGCACCGCCGCCTCCCCCCGGGCACCGCCGCCTGCCCCCGGGGCGGGCGCGTCGGCGCCCGAGCGGGGCTGCCTGGACAGCGCCACGCACTTTTCCGCAGGTGTGGGGCCGAGTTGGATGCCGATCCCGGGGCTGTTTTGCACGCCGACTCACAGGATGGTGGTTCCTTTGGGCAAGGTTGGTCTGGTCACTGGCGGGAGCGTAGCGGGAGACAGTGCGCAATATACATTGCCGTCGGCAATGTGGCAGACGACACTCCACGCTCGGTTCCGAACGGCCCAGTCATCGCGGACGCACAGCGGCTGTAGCGGTGTCCTGGCCCGGTCATTGGCGCGTTTGCGGGCCCGGATCTACAAGCCCCGCCGACCCCACATCGGTGAATGACGGCAGGTTGTTGTCGCGCAAACCCGCGCGAGCGTCACGACCGCCCGCCCGCAAATTCCTTGGCCCACTCTTGGAGCACCCGCCACCGCTTCTCGGCTTCGGCCACCTGCTCGGGCGTCAGTGCCATGGGGACGGCCGACGCGAACACGAGGTACTTGGCCATGGCCGCGACCTGCGCCTCGATCAGCGCCAGGCGTTTCGAGAGGTCTTCAGGAAGGAGCGGACCACCGTCACTCGCGCCAGGTGTGCCCGCCGGTGGGTCGACGAACAGCGTCAACGCTTCCTTGATCAGGGCAGCCCGCGACACGCCGCGGGCTTCAATCACCTCCTGCATCCTGGCGTAGAGCTCATCATCAATGATTGTCTCGACTCTTGGCATGGGTCGTTCCCGTTCTACTGGAGGGTGGAGAGGGCGCGCTTGAGCCCGATCCCGCCTACTTCTGGTCCGGGACCGGCTATGAGGGCCCTCCCGGGGCGCCGGGTGGCCGTGGGCAACACGCGGTCGCGGAACGGCGGATGCCGGTCGAAATCCAGCATCTTCTCGACCTGGAACGGCTTGTGCCCGGTCGGCAAGACGATCATGCGGTCGTTGTCGAAGGCCCGCACCTTGCCGGTATCGAGCACGGCGCGAACCTGTTCCATCTCGCTCGTGCTGTGCTGCCCGCCGAGCAACTGGCCGATCGGGCGGGAGCGGGAGCGCGCGGCGCGCAGTTCGGTGGCCGGGCCGATCATGTCGGAGACCGCGCGCAGGGTTTGCGGATCGCCCGACGCCATGAACACCTGAACCCGGCAGTTCTCGGTGATGGTCTGGTGGCGGCCGTAGGTGCCTTCGAGCGAGCGCGGCGACTGGGTTGCGAGCAGGCACTGGACGCCGTACGAGCGCATTTCGGCCATGTCGGCGCCGAAACCGCCGATGCCGAAGGAATGAAACTCATCGAGGGCGAGCAGCAGCTTGTGACGCTTGCTGCGGCCGTCGGGCATGTGGTGTTCGTCGGCCATCATCGCGCGGGTGAACTGGGCGATGATCACCTTCAGCACCGGCCGCCAGACTTCGCGCTTGTCACTGGGCAGGCGCAGGTAGAGCGTCATCGGCTTGTCGCCGGCGACCAGGTCCGAGAGCCGGAAATCGCTGCGATCGGTGACTTCCTCGACGATGGGCGAGGCCCACGGGCCGAGATAGGACGCGGCCGTGCCGAGGATGCTGTCGCGGCTTCGTTCCTCGCGCTCCAGCAGCGAGGTGGCGCACTCCCGGACGTAGTGATGCGGCGACGCCCGGAGGGCGTCGGCCAGCGTCCGGGCGCCGTGGTGCAGCAGCCGCCGCGCCGTGCCCAGATGGCGCTTGTCGACCGGCGCGGTGTAGAGCACGTGCAGGATGACCGCGGACAACAGCCGCGTGCCTTCGATGTCCCAGAACGGATCGGTGCTTTCCGCGGCGGCCTTGGGCGGGAACTGCTGGGCCACCAGCATGGCGTCGCTGATCTCATGGGCCGTGCCGATGCGGATCTCGGAGAGCGGGTTGAACCGCCATCCTTGCGGGTCGCCGAGGTCGAACACGCGCACGTCCGAGAAGGTCGCCCGCCAGCCGGAGGTCATGTCGATGACGTCGGCCTTGCCGGCGGCATAGACCAAGGCCGAGGCGCCCCAGGCCAAAAGCGACGGCGCGACGATGCCGCGGGTTTTCCCGGCACCGGAGGGCCCGTAAACCATCATGTGCCGGCCGTCGGTGACCGTGAGCAGGTGGCGGTCGAACCGGCCGGCAAACAGGATCTGACTGCTTTCCTTGGGTGCCCGGCCCTTGCCCATGATGAACCCGGCCTCGACGGCATCGCCCAGCTTGCCCCAGTGGTCGGCGCCGAACGGCTCTTGCTCGCCCCTGCCGAAGCCCAGCACCATGCTCTTGAGCGCAAACAACGCCGACAGCACCCCGGCCGCGCCCGAAAGCAGCACGCCCTGCAGGAAGGCGCCGGGCAGATCCCACAGCGCGCCGCCGAACAGCGGGAACCAGGTGAACACCTTGCCCGGGGGATAGAGGTGGAGGCCGAGCACTTCGGTGCCGCCCAGCAGCGGATGATGCCCGAACTGTCCGGCCGTCCAGGTGGCCGCGGCGCTCATGGCGAGGGCACCGCCGGCGAGCGCGGTGCCGGCCAGAAGGGCCCGCTTCGGCGCGGTCATCAGATCTCGCCCATCACCAGGTGGCGGCGCACATCGACGGTGACTTCCGTGCCGGCCGGGACGGTAATGGTCGGCTGGCGCTGCAGTTCGCGCCGGATGATGTCGCGGCCGGCGGAGCTGACTTCGGCCGCCGGGCCGCCGAGCGCCACATTGGCCTTGAGGCCGGCCAGGGCGGGCGCGGCATCGACGAATGAGCCGAGCAGCACGGCGCCCAGGAACGCCAGGTTGTGGTTGTTCACGTGGCCGCGGACCCCGGGGGTGCCGGCGGCGTCGGCGCCGGGCAGGCCCGCCACCGAGACGGTGCGGCCGTCGGGCAGGGTGAGGATCTCCCAGGCGATCGCCACACGGCGTTGTCCGTGACCGGTGATGTGGTCGTAGGTGCCGAGCAATCGCGAGCCCGCCGGTATGGCGAGGCAGGTGCCCGTGGTGTCATAGACGTCCTGCGTTGTCTGAGCCGCCACTGAGCCGGCCGCACCGCTGTTGATGCCGGTGGAGAGCGCCGCCGGGATCTTGTAGCCGGCCGGCACCACACAGGCGTCGACCGGCAGCATTTCCGGCTGGGCTTCGTGATAGAGGGTCGCGCCGGCGGCAACCCGGGCATGGAAGTCTTCGTGCCGATCCCGCCCCGTCATGCTGGCCTGTGTGACGCCGGGCGCCGCCGGCGCGGTCGCAGGCGGCGGAGCGGGCGCGGCCGCCACGGTTGAGCCTGGTGTCCCCTGCCCGGCCGGCCGGTCCAGCCCACCGCCGCGCGGGGTTGCCCGGTGTTCATGCGTGGCACGGGCGTAGGCGCGCTGTGCCAGGCAATCGCGATACTGGGCCGCTTCCGCCTGAGCCCGATGCAGCTCACCCGGACGGTAGGTGTTCGGCGGCGGCACGCAGCGCGCCTGAGGCGGCGCCGGGGCTGGTGTGGGCTCGGCCGCCGCTTCCGGCTCGGGTGTTGCCTCCCTCACCGGCATGAACACGGCCGGCGCCGGCGCCGGAGGCGCCATGCCGGCGTAGTCCGTCGGCAGTGCGGCCACGATCGTATCGACGCTCGAGGCCACCGGTGCCGGCGGCTTGTGGTCCGCCGCCGGCGTTTCCGGCGCCTTGACGCTGAGAAAACCGATGCCGCCGAAGACGGCGAGGAGCACGGCCGCGCCCACCAGATAGCGCGTGTTCAACATCGAGACCTTGGGGCTGTCCGGGCGCAACGTCGTGGGCTCTGTGCTCATGCTCCGATCCTCGTGGCGTCGATGTGCGTGTCGCCCAGCTGCAGCCTGACGACCGGATAGACCCCGTCGACGACCAGGTGATTGCCGACGCGGCGGCTGTTGAGCGGGCGCGGCTTGCCGTCCCGGTTGAGGCCGAAGGCCACGGGCATCCCGGTTGCCCCGACCGATGCCGGGAGTTCGATCCATGTCTGGGTGCCGTCATCGCGCACCCGGACCGGACGCCACGGGGTGAACGGCCCCTTCAGCGCGTATGGCGGCCCGGTGCGGACTTGCCGCGCGACCGTGCTGTCTGATGGCGGCTGATGGAAGCGCACCGTTTTGTGCCCGGAATTGCGCGGCACGAGCCGCAGCAGGTAGAGCCGCCCGGAGGTGGTGATGATCGCCGTGGTGGGTCTGGCCTGCCCAGCGATTGGCGAGAGAACCACCACGGGTGTGGTCCGGCGGCCGGCGCCGTACGAGGTGACGCTGTTATTCCATCCGTAATGGTCCGCCAGGGTCACGCTGACGATGCGCTCCCCGGGGATCAGGGACACGGGCAAGGTGCCGCCGGCCGGGGGATAGACCGTGTGCTCGCGGTCCTCCCTCCAGATGTAGCTGAGGGCGCCGCCAATCGCGTCACCGGGGCGCATGTCGACCGGGACCGGCTCCGGCGCCACCTGGCGGACGATCGGCGGGGCGACCGGCGCGGGGGGCAGTTCGGGAAGGTTCGACGCGCAGCCTGCCACGAGCAGGCTTGTCGCCATGAGCGCGGCTGTTCTCATGGTCTCAGTTCTCCTGCCAGCGGATGGAGTCGACCCACAAGCCGAGAGGGTTGCGCTTGACCGCCTCGACGTTCTCGCCGGGCCGACGGGTGAGGGCGACCGCGCCCCACATGTCGCGGGTCTCGACCAGGCGGCCGTGCTCCCAGTCCTGTTCGCGCCAGGTGGCCGTGTAGGTGGCGCTGCCGTGTTCGGTCGGGGGCATCACCCGGATGCGGTCGACCTGCCGGACCCGGTTTTCGGGGATCTGTGAGGGCAGCCCCCAGGGGTCCGCCTCGAACGCCTTGCGCACCATGTCCCGGCCGCGGTCTGTGGTCATGTCGTTGACCTCGACCAGGCACCGGCGCAACAGGACGCGATCACTGGAGACCCCGCGAACGCATTCGATGTACTTCAGCACCCAGTGCCCGATCATGCGTTCGTCGGGCTCGAAGCCGGTGGCGCCGACAACGTTTTCGATCCGCCCATAGGGGTCGAACACGACCGCCACCGTCTCCACGGCGGGCGCCTGCGTTGCCAGCCAAATCACGCTGCCGCCGAGGAACGCGTTGAGCGCCACCGACATGAAGAAGCCGCGGCGATAGACGCCGACGGTGTTGAGCATTCGGCCGTGCGGTCCGGCAAATCCTTCAAAGGTCATCGGATCGGCGGGTGCGGGCCAGGATGTTTTGTCCCGCTTGAGCAGGTTCATGACCGGTCCCCAATGTTGGAGGGTTGCATGTTCGGGCTGACATCCCCGCCTTCGGGGACGGCCGCCTTGGCGAGAAACACCGCGGTCGTCGGGCTGGGCAGGGCCCGCGACCGGCGATCTTCGAGCATTTGCGCCGCCCGGCCCGACGGTGCGTCTCCGGAAGCGAGTGCACCGGCGCCTGCTGGCGCCTTCGCGCCAGACGCCACGCCGGCGGCGCCGGCGCGCTTGTTCCACATCAATCCTGGCGCCGGCGATCCGCCGGCTGCGAAGGTGGCGTTTGCCCGCGTGATCGTGTCGCGGGCGGCAGGTGTCGCCAGGGCTGCGGCCCCAACCGTGGCGGCGCCGACAACGGCCGCGGAGCCCGCGGCTGCGACGCCCTGAGACAACCCGAGCGCAACGCCGCCCGAGGCCACGGCGGCGGCGATCCGGCCGGCGAACCAGATCAGGCCGAGGACCATCAGGGCCGAGAGCACGGCTTGCCCGGCAATGGCGATGTCCGGGTTCGGGGCCACGGCCAAGCTTGTCATGAGGGGGCTGGTGAGTGAGGCGATCGCGGCAAAGGTCATCATGTAGACCGACGATGAGACGATGAGACCAAGGGCCCCTTTGGCAATCCATGCGGTGCCGGCAAAGGCCGAGAAGGCCAGCAGCGGGAGTGCCACGGCGGTGGAGAGCAGGAAGCCCACCAGCGAGAGGAACACGGCGATTGCCAGGATGTAGAAGGCGATGCGCACCATCCAGCCGGCAACGGTGAAGCCGAGCCAAGTGTCGAGCGCGCCCGAGCTGAAGGCGTTCGACCAGGTGAGTTGCTGGCTTGCCGCGACGAAGAGCGGCGTGGCCAGTTCTTCGCCGGCCCGGTTGATCATCGAGGGCCGCATGAATTCGGCCGGGCTCATGGTCGAGCCGCCGGCCTGGAGGCCCAGACCAATGAAGCTCTGCATTACCTGATCGGTGACGGCGCCCCAGTTGCCCATCAGCCAGGCAAAGAAGCCGAGCACCAGTACCTTGCGCAGGAGCGGCACCCAGGGGCTCTGGCCAGCCAGCATGAGCATGACGATGACCAGACACAAACCTATGGCCGCCAGGGTGTTGAACAGCCACATGGCGTCCGGCAGCAGCAAGCCGTACGCATTGGCGATCACGTTCTGAAACTGCAGAATAACCTGATCAAGAATGTCGTTTTGATCCATCAGAACGGCTCGCAACCAAATAGCAACCAGAATATAATCAAGGCTAAGAACGGCGCGCGGAACAACAGAACCGCCCAGCCGCCCTTTCCATACCAGGCCAACACAAAAAAGAGGATGAGCGCGCCCGTGAAGAGCATTTACTGGCAACGCTCATCCTGGAAGCCTGGCATCCGCCGCATGTTCCAGCACCACCGGGCGATCGCCTCGGCCTCGGCGGTATGCTCGCGCAAATGCCGATCCTCGACGGTGCGGTAGTGGGCGATCGTTGCCAGCTGCAGGGCCCGCACATCGTTGTTGAGTGCGGCCACCAGCTCGTTCGTGGCCTGGACGGCGGCGGTAACGCCGGGCGCCGCGGCCGACGCGTTCAGCGTCATGCCATCCCGGGCCGTGGCCTGTTCCATGGCCTTGAACAGCCCGGCTTGGATATTGGCCGACTCCACCAGGCGGTCCCGCCCCGTGCCGAGCTGGCGGCGCGCCAAGCGGACGAGCTCGGCCAGCGGGGTGTCGGGATCGATCTGCCCGGGATACAGATCGTCCAGTTCCTGAGTGATCCCGTTGATCTGCGTCATCAGCGATTGCGACTGACGCAACACGCCCTGAAGCTCCCCGGCCGCCGCGACGATCTCGGCGGCCGAATTCAGACCAAAGCTCTCCAGCATCGCGGCCCCTTGCTGGAGCTGCGTCACCATATGCTGGACCTGAGCGATCTGCTGCACCAGGACCCGGAGCTGAGTAACTTCGGTGGCCACCCCGCGCCATTGGGCGACGGCGCACGAAGGCCAAGCGACCACAACGGCCGCGGCCAGACCAACAAACGCAGCGAGCGCCCGCTTATTCGGCAGCCGCATAGCAGTATTCCTCTTTCACGGGTTCAGGCAGGGAGGCGGCACTCAGGCCCAGGCCCTTGGCCTGCAGCCATCCGCGCAGGAAGTCGTGTGGACCGTGACTGGCGATAATCCGATCGGCGAGGGCATGATCGGTGTTGGAGGCCGAGCCGACCAGGGCGAGACCGACTTGCCTCAGGTGGAACGAGAACACCCCGAAATTGCCGCCCTGGTCGATGATGTATTCATCTGCCAGGCGTGCCGCGGCGATCACGGCGCGCTGTTCGGCGGTGATGCCGATGGCGGCCCAGTGCTTCGCCTGTTCCTGCTCGTGAGCCCGCGGGTTGGGCGTGAACAGCCGGGTCTTGCAGCTGTCCAGGATCACCGGGGCCAACGGCGATTGCGCCAGGTCGGCCAGCGACTGGGTTGCCAGGACCACGCCCGTATTGCGCTTGCGGAGCTCCTTCAGCCACTGAGCGAGGCGCGGCGCAAACGCCTTGTCGAGGATGAAGCGCCAGCACTCGTCGAGGACGAGCAGGGTCGGGCTTCCATCGAGGGTGTCCTCGATCAGCCGGAACAGATGCGTGAGAACCGGAACCAATGCCATGCGCATGTCCGGTTCCATCAGTTCGGACATTTCGAGGGTGATCCAGCGTGATGAGAAATCAGGCGTGGCGGGCGCGTCCAGAAGACCGCCGAACCGGCCGCCGGCCACGAACGGGCGCAGCGCTTCCTTGGCGGGACCGACCGGCAGGAAGCCCTGGAGGACGGTGAGCGTGCGCTCGTGCCGGGGGGAGGCCGCGACCAAGTCGAGCGCCCGCTCCAGGGCGCGCGACGTGGTCTGATCGACCGCCACGCCCTGATCCTCACAAAGCTCGCTCAGCCAGGCATGGGCCGAGCGCCGGCCGGCGGGCCGATCCACATCGGCCAGCGGCTGAAACGCCATGCCGCCGGCGCCCACGTCCACATACTGACCGCCGCAGCAGAGGGTTGCGATCCGGGCCGAGCGGCCCTTGTCGAGCAGGATCACCCGAGCGCCGGGGTATCGCTGCCATTGCATGGCCAGCGTCCCCAACAGGACCGACTTGCCGCCGCCGGTCTCGCCCAGCACGAGGGCGTGGTTGACGCCGCCGGAGCGCAGCGACAGGCGGAACGGATCGCGCCCGGGGGTGGCCGCCAGGGCCAGGGGCGGCACCTCATCGGCGCCGGTCCAGACCGAGGTCACCGGCGCAAGGTGGGCGAAGTTGCGGCTGGCCGTCAGCCAGCGCGCCACGTTGGCGTAGCTGTGCCCCGGCAGGGTGCCGAGATATGCTTCCGCCGCGTGGTAATCCTCTTCGCGGGCGACGAAGTCCCGCGACCTCAGCAGCCTCTCGATCTCCTTGGCCGCCTCGTCGGCAATCAGCGGATCCTGGTGCCAGGTGACGACGTTGATGGAACTGAGGCCATGGACGATGCCGGTGCCGCTCTTGTCCCGGATCGCTTCCATGGCCTCCGAAGTGTCGTAGACGGCTTCCGGATCGTGGTTCTCCGGGTCCTTCTTGGTGAGGATCTGGACGAGGTAGCCCATCAGGCTGGTGCGCCTCAGCGCACTGCCCGACCAGTTCCGCATGATCGACGCCTTGGACTCGCCATGGCTCATGGAGAGCCAGCGGACCACATAGCGGTATTCGATCGGCAGGGCGTCCAGCAGGGCCAGCATGCCGGCGCACGTGCCCTCGGGCCACCCGCGAATACCCACCACCCGCAGGTGAGTGGCACCGAGGCGGGGCTTCTTGCCGCCGACGAAGTCGGCGTCGCAAATCTGTTTGTCGATGCAGCGGGGGTCGGCGAGACAGACGTTCTGGTCGACGTCCGACACGCACGAATGCAGGTACGTGTCACCCTCGCGGGCCGAGAGCGGTTCGATGCCGGCCATGGTGCCACGCAGGACGTCGGCCAGCGCGTCGGTTTCCCGGCCGAATCGCTCCAGGTGATACTGATAGCCCCGCAGGGCCTCCCCTTCGCCATCGATCGACAGCGCCCGCTCGGCCAGAGTTTCGGTCTGTGATGGCGGGAACCAGACGACACTCAGATAGCGCCGCGTCTCGAATCGCTCGCCCGCATGGAAGGGCGCCAGGCGCTCTTCCTCGAACAACCGCGCCGCTGCATTGGGGAACGAATCAGGGGGTGGCGGCATCACCCGGCGCCGTTGCGCCTCGATCCAGAAGGCGTAACCGCCCTCGTAGCGCCGGAGCTGCCCGTTGAGGTTCTCGTACATCGCCTCGAACGAGCGATCGTCCATGCCAATGGGATCGCGGCCGGTGAAGGCGAACAGGCGCAGGAACGCCCCATCCTTCAGGCGGTAGATGCTCGGGGCGATGCGCTCTTGCCAAGGCAGGCGCTCTGAGAAAAAGTGGAGCCGCCGGCGACTGAATTCGGCAATATCAAGAAGCATGGGCGGCCCCTTCTTCAAACGCGGCGCCGATCAGGTTTTCCTCCGGGGCCTCACGCTCCTGGGCCGGTGTGGTTGCCGGCCCGCCCCGCCGACAGATAAATTCGTCGGTGGCAAATAACTCCGCGAAGCCAAGGCCGTCTGGATTGGCGTAATAGTCCATCACGCCCGCCAATGATGACCGGGGTTAATCACGAGCCGATGGGCGATCTTGAGAAGCAGCGGATCACGGCGCAGCAAGAACGCGATCAGCGTCCAGGAGAGCGCCCCGAAGGGGATGCCAAACCACGGCATTCCCCATTGCCAGGCGAGCAGGATCGTCGCGCCGCCGATGAGCGCCGCGGCTTTGCGCGGGACCCCCCACCAAAGTTTTTCCCGCAGCAGACATTGCCGCACGGGTTGCTGGACCATTCGCCGGGCTCCGGTGCCCTACAACAATGCGCCCTGCGCAATGCCGAGACTGCCGGCGACCCAGACGATGACGCCGGCGGCCAGGATGAACCCGACAAAGGCTCCGAGAATGCGCACCCCTCCCGCTGAGAGACCCCCGAACATGAGCACGGCCGCGGCCACGACGATCGCCACGGTTCCCGCCCACCAGGGCAGCGTCGAGGTCAGGAACGTCCACCACGGCGTCAACGACTGCTCGATCTGCAATCCGGAACCCCCGGCGAACGCGGTGCCGGGCCACAATAACGCGCCGCAAGGGCCCAGGGCCCGGCGGCAAAACCGCTTGATTCTCATCTGGAAAGCTCTCCCGCTCCGGTGTGAACCACTCATTCGCTGTGGTACTGTATCAATTGCACCACTGCACAACAAGCGCCATATTGGGGGGGCGGGCGATGTCCAATGAGCGCGACCAGGGGGCGGACGAGCCGTTGTCGGAGCGCAAGATGCTCTCGGTCACACCGGAGATGGCCCGCCGGATCGACGACTACCGGTTCAGGCACCGGTTCCCGACGGAATCGGCGGCGATCCGCAAACTGCTGAGCCTCGGCCTTGAGCGGGCCGAAGAAGAGGACCGAACAGGGCCGGAATCTTCCCCATGACGCATTCTCCGCTTGCGTGCCCGCCCGGGCACGGCACGGACCGTCTGCTCATCCGCTTACGGGGCGCCCTGGGCGAGCGCGTGCTCGCCGCCCTAAAGGCGCCCGATACCCTGGAGATCATGATCAACCCCGACGGCCGGCTCTGGATCGAGACGCATACAGGGATGATCGACACCGGGGAGCACTTCACGTCCGAGCGGCGCATGATCATCATCGCGCTCTGCGCCGACGCCGAAGGCGTGGCGCC